>CAXNEB010000066.1:0-3018 GCA_964201645.1 Candidatus Planktophila sp. | reverse complement strand
CAACTATTTGAGCACGGCAAGATCACTACAACTGAAGCAAAGGCAAAGCGTCTTCGTCCATTGGCCGAGAAGCTAATTACTTTTGCAAAGAAGGGTGACCTCGATGCTCGTCGTCGCGTTCTAGCAACTATTGCTAACAAGGGCGTTGTTCATCATCTCTTCACTGAAATTGGTCCTCGTTTTGCTACCCGCAATGGTGGCTACACACGTATCACCAAAGTCGGTCCACGTAAGGGTGACAATGCACCTATGGCAGTCATCGAAGTATTAACTGAGAAGGATAACTAAGCCCTAAAAACTTAGTTACTTACTCAAATGTCGGAACCCACTCTCTTTCCCGAGAGTGGGTTTCTTCGTTTAAAGATCAAACTCGCTTACGACGGCACAAACTTTTCGGGCTGGGCAAAACAACCAGATCGCCGCACTGTGCAAGAAGAATTTGAGAAAGCATTTTCAACGGTCTCGCGCCATCAATGCGAAACAATTGTGGCTGGACGTACCGATGCCGGCGTTCATGCAACTGCGCAGATAATTCACGTCGATGTTCCAGAAGGCACTGATCAAATTGATCTGGCATATCGGCTAAATCGTTTGCTTGATACTGATCTGAGAGTTTTGGAAATCGAAGTCGCTCCCGAAGGTTTCCATGCCAGATTTTCAGCGTTACGACGTCATTACAAATACCAAATTGTTGATGGCAATAAGGCAATTAATCCGCTTGATCGCTATGACCGAGCCAGTTGGTATCGACCGCTAGATCTTGGTCGCATGAATGAGGCAAGTGCGTTGCTATTGGGCGAACATGACTTCGCCGCATTTTGTAAGTATCGCGAAGGCGCAACGACTATTCGCACCCTTGAGACTTTTCATTGGGAACGCAAAGAAGATGGCTTACTTGTAGCCCAAGTTGTGGCCGATGCATTTTGTTATTCCATGGTTCGCAATTTAGTGGGCTCTGCCGTCTGTGTTGCCGAAGGTCGCTTTGAACCAAGCTGGATTGCTGAAATGCTAGCTAATCGCCAACGCATCTCTGATTCAATGGTTTTTCCACCAGAAGGCTTAACTCTGGTTCAAGTTGATTATCCAAATGATGCCCAGTTACTCACTCGTGCCGCGTTAACAATTGCGCGCCGTAACGAGGACTAACGTGGGCCACATTGATGTAAACGCTGTCGAATACTCGCTCTCTGACGGGCGAGTATTACTAAGTGATGTGAGTTTTCGCGTTGGCGATGGCGCAAAGGTGGCCTTGATCGGTGCAAATGGATCTGGAAAAACAACTTTAATTCGCATGATCTGCGGTGATATCTCACCTGACGCTGGCCAAGTAGCAATCTCTGGTGGCCTGGGCGTTATGCGCCAGTTCATTGGTTCTGTGCGCGATGAATCAACGGTACGTGATCTACTTATTTCAGTTTCGCCAAAACGAATTCAGGATGCTGCACAGCGCGTTAAAAAAACAGAAGAGTTAATGAATACCAGCAATACTGAAAAAGATCAGATGGCATATGCCCAAGCAATCATTGATTGGGGCGATGCCGGGGGATATGACTTCGAAGTTATTTGGGATGTTTGTTGCACTGAGGCACTTGGTAAATCATTTGATCAAGTTGCCGAACGTAAAGCAAATACCTTATCTGGGGGAGAGCAGAAGAAAGTTGTTCTGCGGGCATTGCTTGAAGGCCCCGATGAAGTTTTATTACTTGATGAGCCAGATAACTATTTAGATGTACCTTCAAAGCGTTGGCTCGAAGCAGTAATTACTGAAACTAAGAAAACTGTTCTGTTCATTAGCCACGATCGCGAGTTGCTCGATAACGTAGCAAATCGAATTGTGACCCTTGAGCAAGGCGTTAGCGGTAACACCACTTGGGTGCATGGTGGAAAGTTCTCTACTTGGCATGATGCGCGCGTTGCTCGCAATAAGCGCTTTGCTGAAGTCCTATTGCGCTGGCAACAAGAACATCAACGGCTAAAGGATTTGGTTCGCACACTTCAAGTGCAAGCCGCAAGTAGCCCTGATATGGCAAATAAATATCATGCGATGCAAACTCGTTTGCGTAAATTTGAAGAAGCTGGTGCGCCTGAAGCGCCACCACTTGAGCAAGATGTAAAAGTTGGATTACGTGGCGGTCGTACTGGTTTACGGGCACTTACCTTTGAGAACTTAGCGATTGAGAATTTAACTGAACCATTTAATTTTGAAATATTCTTCGGTGACCGCGTTGCGATCTTAGGAAAGAACGGCACCGGCAAGTCTCACTTCTTGCGCATGATTTCAGGCGATCAATCGGTTAAGTACACCGGTGAATGGAAACTCGGCGCACGTGTTGATGTCGGCTATTTCGCACAAACTCATGCGCATCCAGAATTTGAGAGCAAAACTCTGTTAGAAATTCTCTGGCAAGAACATTCGCTGCAGTTAGGACCGGCTAAGAGCGTGCTGCGAAAGTATGAAATTGATGGCCAAGCTGAACAAAAATTCTCATCACTTTCAGGCGGTCAACAAGCGCGCTTCCAAGTTCTATTGCTTGAGTTAATGGGCTCGACTGCGCTGCTACTTGATGAGCCAACTGACAACCTTGATTTAGCATCGGCGGAAAGTTTGGAAGCAGCTCTTAACCGATACGAAGGCACGGTCTTAGCTGTGACCCACGATCGCTGGTTTACTAGAGGCTTCACGAGATTCCTTATTTTTGGGGCTAATGGTCGGGTTTACGAGAGTCCTGAGCCAATTTTTGACCATTAGCTGACCACTAGTTCACGCTCATATATACGCTTAAATCCAATTTTGACCCTGAGCGAGCGTGACGGTAGCCTTACCCCTCTAGATCAAGCCCGCCGCGAGGTGGACTTTCTAATCAAGAACTAACTAAGAACTAAGAAGAAGGTAGGCAATAGCGTGCGTACATATAGTCCAAAGCCTGGCGATGTAGTGCGAAAGTGGCATGTCATCGACGCCCAAGATGTTGTATTGGGTCGCTTGGCAACTCATGCTGCTGCACTTCTACGCGGAAA
>CAXNEB010000065.1:0-3418 GCA_964201645.1 Candidatus Planktophila sp. | reverse complement strand
GTTGCTGATCTAATCGCCAAGGGCGCAGTTCGCGATAGCTTGCCAGTTAAGGTTCTAGGCAATGGCGACATTGCTGTGAAGGTAACTGTTACTGCTCACGCGTTCTCAAACTCAGCAATTGAGAAAATCTCAGCTGCTGGCGGATCTGCTAACAACCTGTAATTCGTAACATCTATTAACATCCGTATTAGATACGTCTTAATCGAAAGAGGGAGAAGTTAAATGCTTTCAGCATTCGGAATGGCCTTTAAAACGCCAGAGCTTCGCAAGAAGATCTTCTTCACTCTTTCGATCATGGCGCTCTTCCGCTTTGGTTCAGTAGTTCCAACGCCAGGTGTTTCATACGAGAACGTTCAGTCATGTCTTCAGGGTGTTCAATCAGGTGGCCTATTTGGTTTGATTAACTTGTTCTCAGGTGGAGCGCTAATTCAGCTCTCTGTTTTCGCACTTGGAATCATGCCTTACATCACCGCTTCGATCATCGTGCAGCTATTGACCGTGGTTATTCCTCGCTTTGAAACCCTTAAAAAAGAGGGACAGTCAGGTACTGCCAAGTTAACTCAGTACACCCGTTACTTAACAATTGGTTTAGCAGTTCTGCAGTCAACTGGTTTGATCGCAGTAGCGCGCACACCAGGTCGCTTGATTTCTGGTTGTAACGAAGCAATTATTCCTGATACTTCATGGCAACGTATTATTACGATGATTATCGTAATGACTGCCGGAACATCTGTAGTTATGTGGCTTGGTGAATTAATCACTGATCGCGGTATCGGCAACGGTATGTCGATCTTGATCTTCACATCAATCGCAGCTGGTTTCCCATCTAGCTTGTGGTCAATCAAGCTACAAAAGGGTCTATTTGCTTTCATCTTCGTATTGGCAGTGGGTGTTTTAGTCGTTGCCGCGGTTGTCTTCGTCGAGCAAGCGCAACGAAGAATCCCAGTCCAATATGCCAAGCGCATGGTTGGTCGTCAGGCTTACGGCGGAACAAGTACCTATATTCCAATTAAGGTAAACCAAGCTGGCGTTATCCCAGTAATTTTCGCTTCATCCCTTCTATATATTCCATCGCTGATTGCTAACTTCACAAATAGCCAAGCAGCTTGGGCAGTATGGATTGGCCGTAACTTTGTAAATGGCGATCATCCAATTTACATCGCAAGTTACGCACTCATGATTATTTTCTTTACCTACTTCTATGTAGCAATTACTTTCAATCCTGAGGAAGTTGCTGACAATATGAAGAAGTATGGTGGTTTCATTCCTGGTATTCGTGCCGGGCGTCCAACTGCTGAATATCTGCAGTATGTACTCTCACGCATCACTGCACCAGGTTCGCTATATCTAGCACTTGTTGCGATTATTCCAATCATTGCGTTGGTGCTATTCGGTGCAAACCAGAACTTCCCATTCGGCGGAACTGCGATTCTGATTGTGGTTGGCGTTGGTCTTGATACTGCTAAGCAGATCGAAAGCCAGTTGCAGCAACGTTCATATGAGGGATTCCTTAAGTAATGCGCTTAGTCCTGGTAGGTCCACCAGGTGCTGGTAAAGGAACACAAGCAGTTTTCTTAGCCGAGCACTACTCAATTCCGCATATCTCAACCGGTGACATTTTTCGTGCCAATTTAAAAGCTGGCACTCCACTTGGCCAAGAGGCAAAAGGGTTTATGGATCGCGGCGAACTAGTGCCAGATTCAGTAACTAATGCCATGGTCAAAGATCGTTTAACTCACGACGATGTTGCCAATGGTTTTTTACTCGATGGTTTTCCGCGCAATGTTGTGCAAGCAGAAGTTTTGCGCGCAATTCTGGCTGAACAGAAGAGCCCACTAGATGCGGTTCTGGAATTAAATATTGCTGATTCTGAAATTATTGAGCGTCTTTCTAGCCGTTTAACTTGTCGTGGTTGCGGGGCACCTGCGCCAGCATCTGCGCAAGCATGTGCTGCCTGCGGGGGAGAGCTTTACCAACGCGAAGATGACAAGGCCGAAGTTATTGCTCGTCGTCTTGAAGTTTATAACGAGCAAACAGCACCAATCATTGCCTTCTATCGCGGTGAGGGTCTGCTAATCACAATTAGCGCAACTGGCGCAGTTTCTGAAATTACTGAGCGCGCCACCACCGCACTTAGTCGCATTAGTTAATAATTGTCTTCGTGGATATCCAGATAAAAACCCTTGATGAATTAAAGGTCATGCGTCGCGCCGGTTTATTAGTTGGCGAGACTCTTGCCCTACTCAAAGATTCAATCAAAGTTGGAATGCGCACTGATGCGTTAGATGCAATCGCAGCTGCCAACATTAAGCGCGGCGGCGGTACTTCAAATTTCAAGGGTTATCACGGGTTTCCGGCCACTATTTGTATTTCAATCAATGATGAAATCGTGCATGGTATTCCGGGCGATCGCGTTATTGAAGATGGCGATGTAGTTTCAATTGATTGTGGCGCGATCATCGAAGGTTGGCATGGAGATGCGGCTTTCTCGGTCGGTGTTGGCAACGTTGACCCTGCAGATCAGAAGATGATGGATGTCTGCGAAGAATCAATGTGGCGCGGAATTGCAGCCGGCCACTTGGGTGCAAAGTTATCTGATATTGGTCATGCCATTGAAAGTTATACCGACGCCCAAGGCAAGTACGGAATTCTGCAGGAGTACGGTGGCCACGGCATTGGTACTGAAATGCACCAAGCGCCGCATGTTCTAAATTTTGGCAAGCGTGGCTTTGGCCCTGAGATTGTTGTAGGGATGGCACTTGCGATCGAACCAATGATTACTCGTGGCACTCATAAGACCAAAGTTCTAAAAGATAATTGGACTGTCGTTTCAAATGACAAATCTCGCGGATCTCACTTTGAGAATTCTTACTGCATCGCACCCGATGGCAAGCCATTTGTGCTAACCGCCCTCGATGGCGGCCGGGGAAAACTAGGTGCTTTAGGGATTGAGATTTCCGCACTTCTCTAAAGATTTTCAAGCGCCATGTGGTCCGAGAGAGTTCTGGCCAGATCGCAAAGCCCCCTATAGAGATAGGGGAATTCGGCCACAGATGTCGGTTTTGGGCGTTTTCGAGACACTTTCCTAAAATTCAGGCTCCCACAGCCCTGTGAGTCAATCCAGCCAAATTGACCGATTTCCCTTATTCTCCCGCTCGCTTTAGACTAATCCTTCGCGTCACTTGCGAATCTTGGGGATTTAGGACTTTTTTAAGTTTTAAATAATTTCCAGAATTTATAAGTGGCTGCTCCATGCTCATCGAAATCGATGGGTTGAATCAGAGAAGAAGGTAACGCTTGGCTAGTAAAGATGGTGCGATCGAAATCGAAGGCACTGTAGCTGAAGCGCTTCCTAACGCGATGTTTCGTGTGGAGCTAACTAATGGGCACAAGATTCTTGCGCACATCAGCGGAAAGA
>CAXNEB010000064.1:0-3632 GCA_964201645.1 Candidatus Planktophila sp. | reverse complement strand
ATAACTACTCAAAGAATGATTTCTTCTCACTCTTATTACCCAGCGCAGTCCTTCTGTCGTTTAGACCAAACGGCCTACCTACATTCTTAGTATTTGCAGTCCTCTTACTGATTTTCTCTTATCGCAAATCACTTATTCGCCCATTAGCTTTGGTTTTAGCAATAACAGCAGGTACCACGATCTTTAATTCCTTAGTAGTTGTGGGAGCAGATCCAATCAACACCCACTACGCACAAGAGTGGATGCGCAATGACATCTCTTGTTATGCGGCTAGCCCTGCAGGTGCTGGTTGGGTTGAGCAGAACATGCCTGGCGTTGGCAATACTCAGAGCTGGGCTTCAGCTGATGCATGTACTTTCTTGAACCGTTATTCTCTAGACTCAAAAGATGTAATTAGCTCATATGAAGTAGTGCCCGCAGCTTGGCGCAAGCTAGCTCTATCCGATCCAGCATTCGTTCTTAAAACTCACTTTGATCGTAATTATTATGTTGTACCGCTACCAATTAATGGGCTACCAAGTATTCCGTTTTTACACAGCACGATTGAGACTGCAGATGCTGGTGTTGCGTGGGCAATGCCTAGTGTCGCCGAGAAAGCACGCGTTGTAATGCGAGTTGGCAATGCGCTTCGACCAATCTTGGCTTATGCCGGCATGTGGCTCCTACTTGTGCTTGGTGCCCTGATATTACTAAAGCGCAAAGAGTGGTTACCAACTTTTCTTTTGGGCTTCTCTCTTCTAGGCATTCTCTTTGTATTCGCCCCAATTCCAGATGGCCGATACGCACTCTTTGTAATGCTGGCCGGTCAACTGCTAGTAGTAGGTGCGTTAGTCGATGGTTTCGACCGACTGCGAAATCGAAATAAGATTGCCACATGAGCCGCCGCCCCGATGGATTGCTTAATCACAACGTTCTAGAAGATGACAAAGGCCCACAAGATGCCTGCGGAGTTTTCGGGGTCTGGGCACCGGGCGAAGAAGTTGCAAAGCTAGCGTTCTATGGGCTTTACGCACTTCAACACCGCGGCCAAGAATCAGCCGGTATTGCTACCTCTGATGGCGAACGAATTCTGATTTATAAAGATATGGGTTTGGTTTCACAAGTATTTACTGAATCTGATTTAGCTGTTCTTAAGGGCAGTCTTGCAATCGGTCACTGTCGCTACAGCACCACAGGATCAAGCACTTGGGTTAACGCCCAACCAACTTTGCGTCCAACTAAGTACGGCACTATCGCTCTCGCCCACAATGGCAACTTAACTAACACCGGTGATTTAGCTGAATTAGTTTCAAAATTAGATCCAACTCCTGCGCGCAATGGTCGCGGAGCGACAACTGATACCGAAATCATGACCGCACTCATTGCTTTGCAAAATGAAAAGAATGTTGAAGCAAGCGCGCTTGCGGTTTTACCACTTCTTGAAGGTGCCTTCTCGCTGATCTTTATGGATGAACACACGTTATATGCAGCGCGTGATCGTCACGGTGTTCGCCCACTTGTTATCGGCAAATTAGAAACTGGTTGGGTAGTTGCCTCAGAGACAGCAGCACTAGACATTGTCGGCGCTGCATTTGTGCGCGAAGTTGAACCTGGCGAATTTATTGCAATTGATCAAGCTGGTTTACGTGCTCACCCATGGGCACCAGCTGAACCAAAAGGTTGCCTCTTTGAATATGTTTATTTAGCGAGACCTGATACAACTATTGCGGGTCAAGGCATTCATGCCACCCGCGTAAAGATTGGCCAACAGTTAGCGAAAGAATTTCCAGTTGATGCTGATTTAGTTATTCCAGTTCCTGAGTCCGGCACACCAGCTGCAATTGGTTATGCCAAAGAATCAGGGATTCCTTACGGTCTTGGTTTAGTTAAGAACTCATACGTTGGCCGCACCTTTATTCAACCTTCACAAACAATTCGCCAATTAGGTATTCGTTTAAAGTTAAACCCATTGCGCGAAATTATCGAAGGCAAGCGCATTGTCGTTGTCGATGATTCAATCGTTCGTGGCAATACCCAGAGAGCCATTGTTCGCATGTTGCGCGAGGCCGGAGCTGCTGAAATTCACGTTCGAATCAGCTCTCCCCCAGTTAAATGGCCGTGTTTCTATGGCATCGACTTTGCAACGCGCGCTGAGCTAATCGCTAGTGGTTTAGGCGTTGAAGAGATTCGTCGCTCTATCGGTGCTGACTCACTCGGTTATGTTTCAATCGAAGGCTTAGTGCAAGCAACTTCAGTACCTGATTCAAAACTCTGCACAGCGTGCTTCACCGGTGTCTACCCAATTGCGATTCCAACTGATTTATCTGAGGGAAAGATGCGCCTTGAGATTACTGAAGTTAGCAACTCAGCAGTTCAGGCTAAAGAATCACTAACTGCGACGGAGCAAGCGTTAGGGAAGATCAGTGGCTGATTACAAAGACGCCGGCGTTGCTATCGATGCAGGAGAGCGCGCTGTTGAAGTAATGAAAGCAAGTATTGCTAAAGCTTCACGCCCTGAAGTTATGGGTGGCATTGGTGGTTTTGCTGGCCTATTTGATGCAACTGCACTCACAAAATATAAGCAACCACTACTTGCTACCTCAACTGATGGCGTTGGTACTAAAACAGAAATTGCTCGAGCTCTTGGTAAATACGACACTATTGGTGAAGATCTAGTTGCCATGGTGGTTGATGACTTAGTGGTCTGCGGCGCTGAACCACTTTTCATGACTGACTACATTGCCGTCGGCAAAGTTATCCCAGAACGCATTGCTGAAATTGTCGCCGGCATTGCGCGCGGTTGTCAGAAAGCTAACACCGCACTTATAGGTGGCGAAACTGCAGAGCACCCAGGGTTGCTTGCAGATGATGAATTCGATATTGCAGGTGCTGCAACGGGTGCAGTTGATGCTCACAATCTACTTTCGGCTGAACGTGTTAAAGCCGGTGATGTTTTAATCGGCATGCCAGCCTCGGGGTTTCATGCCAACGGTTATTCGCTAATTCGCCACATCATCAAAACTAAGAACTTATCGCTTGATTCCAAATTCCCAGACACAGATAAGACTCTTGGCGAAGTTCTATTGACCCCAACTGAGATTTACACACTTGATTGTTTAGCTTTGATCAGATCGCTCGGCACTAACTTGCGCACTTTCGTTCATGTGACCGGTGGCGGCTTAGCCGAGAACACCGCCCGCGTGATTCCGGCTGGTCTTTGCGCCACCTATGACCGCGGCACTTGGGCCTTGCCCGCCGAGATGCTTTTTATGGCTAAAGCTGGCGATGTTGCCCAGCCTGCCCTCGAGCGCACCTGGAACGCAGGCGTGGGCATGGTCGCAATCGTTGCCCCAGAGGTCGCCGATCTGACCCTGAGATCGCTGGCAGCCCGCGGCATGAAGGCCTGGATTGCCGGCGAAGTACGCTCAAATGAGGCCTCAGCACGCTCGGCTTTGGAAGGTACCTACCAAGCGCGATAACCTACGCGTCTTGACGGATACAAATTGAAAAAGGAGGTCGCCCATGGGTCGCGGCCGCGCAAAAGCAAAGCAAACTAAAGTTGCTAGAGATTTGAAATATAACTCTCAAGATATGGATCTAGATCGCCTTGCTAAAGAATTACATGGCGAAGCTCCAACATCTGATGAGAACGA
>CAXNEB010000063.1:0-3663 GCA_964201645.1 Candidatus Planktophila sp. | reverse complement strand
AGCTAGTTGCTGCGATCGATGAAGCTGCCGCCGATGTTGATTTCTAAGGGATAACCAACTCTTAAAATGCTCGACTATGTAAAAGTTGATCACGAGGCCGACCCTTACTCTGTTGCCTACACAATTGCGCTCAATGCGTTAGTTGCTCGGGCAAAGAGTAAGGGCGAGCTCGTGGCTCACCTTAAAAAGCGCGGCATTGAAGATGAAGTTGCTGTGGCAACTATATTTCGCCTGCAAGAAGCTGGCCTCATAAACGACGAGGAATTCGCGCGCGCCTGGACCCAATCTCGTCACAATTCAAAGAAGTTATCCAAGCGAATCATTGCTGGTGAGCTTCGTACTCGGGGAGTCGATCAGAACTCGATTGATACCGCCCTCGATGAGATCGATGAAGAAGATGAATACCGAATGGCTTTTGAACTTGCCATGAAGAAATACAACACCATGTCGCGTTTAGCACCAGATGTTCAAGTACGCCGAATCCAATCTTTGCTACAGCGTAAAGGCTTTAGTTTCGGCGTTATTGGCCGAGTATTGCGCGAACTAGGTATTGAAGTTAAATACTAACTACAGTTTTTAATTAGTTTTTTCTAGGTGCTCAGTTAATCGAGCAGCAGTAGCGACAACGGCCGCGGCATGAACTCGACCAGGTTGGCGACCAAGACGTTCAATCGGCCCACTGATACTTACCGCGGCAATAACTTTTCCATTTGGTCCACGCACTGGTGCTGAAACAGAGGCGACGCCAACTTCGCGTTCGCCAACTGATTGTGCCCAACCTCGACGACGATCTGCCGATAAGTGCGCCGCAGTAAAGCGAGCACCTTTTAAGCCACGACTAATGCGTTCGGAATCTTCCCAAGCCAACAAGATTTGAGCGGCAGAACCTGCCTGCATAGTTAAGTTTGAACCAACTGGCACCGAATCGCGTAGACCTGATAAACGTTCTGCAACGGCAACACAGATGCGCACATCGCCTTGGCGGCGATAAAGCTGCGCACTTTCACCTGTGGCATCGCGCAGAGCGGCAAGTGCTGGGGCAGCAGCGGCCAATAAACGATCTTCACCGGCAGCAGCTGATAGCTCGGCGCTACGAGGCCCCAGAATGAAGCGGCCAGTTAAATCGCGGGTTACTAAGCGATGATGCTCGAGCGCTACGGCCAATCGGTGCGCAGTAGGACGAGCGATACCAGTTGCTGCGACAAGTTCGGCTAATGAGTGCGGGCCGGATTCCAGACAGGCCAGAATTCCTACGGCTTTATCTAATACGCCGACTCCGCTATTCTTCTTGTCCACGCACTGATATTAGCATCCCATCTGATGAGATGCCAGTTTTTAGATATTTAGGAGTTGTTATGGGAAAGACGCTAGCCGAGAAGATCTGGCAAGAACATGTGGTGCGCGCAAAAGAGGGCGAACCAGACCTGATCTACATCGACCTACATTTAATTCATGAGGTAACTAGCCCACAGGCATTCGATGGTTTGCGTTTGAGTAATCGCAAAGTTCGCCGGCCCGATCTAACTATTGCAACTGAAGATCACAATGTGCCGACACAAAATATTAATCTGCCGATTGCAGATCCAGTTTCAAAGCTACAAGTAGATACTTTGCGTGCTAACTGCACTGAATTCGGTGTTCGCATTCATTCACTTGGCGATGCTGAGCAAGGAATCGTGCACGTGGTTGGCCCACAATTAGGTTTAACGCAACCTGGCTTAACAATTGTTTGCGGTGATTCACATACTTCAACACACGGTGCTTTTGGCGCGCTTGCTTTCGGTATTGGTACCAGCGAAGTAGAGCATGTGTTGGCAACTCAAACGCTGCCGCTGCAACGTCCAAAAACCATGGCGATTAACGTAAACGGAAAACTCAAGCCTGGCGTAACTAGCAAGGACATCATCTTGGCAATCATCGCCAAGATTGGTACCGGTGGTGGACAGGGTTATGTAATTGAATATCGCGGCGAAGCTATTCGTGAGCTATCTATGGAAGCTCGCATGACAGTTTGCAACATGTCTATCGAAGCCGGTGCTCGTGCAGGTTTGATCGCACCGGACGAGACAACTTTTGCGTACATCAAGGGCAAGCCACACGCACCTGAAGACTTTGATGCGGCGGTGACATATTGGAAAACACTCTTTACTGACGCCGACGCTAAGTTCGATGTCGAAGTAGATCTAGATGCTGATGATTTAGAGCCTTTCGTGACTTGGGGAACTAACCCAGGCCAAGGAATATTCCTAAATGCAAATGTTCCTAACCCAGCCGATATTGCAGACGCCGAAGAACGTGGCGCAGCTGAGCGAGCCCTGGTTTATATGGGTTTAACAGCGGGTCAACCGATGAAGAGCGTGGCTATCGACACTGTGTTCCTTGGGTCATGCACTAATGGTCGCATTGAAGATTTACGTGCAGCGGCTGAAATTCTTAAAGGTAAAAAGATTTCAACCTCACTTCGCATGTTAGTTGTGCCTGGTAGTGCGCGCGTTCGCCTGCAAGCAGAAGCCGAAGGCCTTGATAAAGTCTTTATTGATTCTGGCGCTGAATGGCGAAATGCTGGGTGCTCAATGTGTCTGGGTATGAATCCAGATCAATTGAAACCAGAAGAGCGTTCAGCCTCTACTTCAAATCGTAACTTCGAGGGCCGGCAAGGCAAAGGTGGTCGTACCCACTTGGTTAGTCCATTAGTTGCAGCAGCTACCGCACTTCGCGGAACTCTTTCATCGCCTGCGGATCTGTAAGGAGAATAGACATGGAAAAATTTGTAACTCACGTAGGTACTGGTGTTCCGCTGCGTCGAAGCAATGTTGATACCGATCAGATCATTCCGGCTGTTTACTTAAAGCGCGTTACACGTAGCGGTTTCGAAGATGGTCTCTTTGCCGCTTGGCGCAGCGATCCAGATTTTGTTTTGAATCAACCAGAATTCAAGAACGGCACTGTTTTAGTTGCTGGTGCTGACTTTGGTACCGGTTCATCTCGCGAACATGCTGTCTGGGCGCTACAAAACTATGGTTTTAAAGTTGTGATTTCTTCACGCTTTGCCGATATTTTCCGAGGTAACTCGCAAAAAGGTGGTTTGCTTACAATTCTGCTTAGCCAAAGTGAGGTCGAAGATCTATGGGTAGCAATTGAAGCTAATCCAGCCCTGGCAATCACAGTTAACTTAGAGGCCAAGACGGTTTCCTATGGTGAGCAGGTAATCGCGTTTGAGATCGATGATTATGTGCGTTGGCGCTTAATGGAAGGTCTCGATGACATCGGTTTAACGCTAGGAAATAGGGATTCCATCGATACTTTTGAAGCTAAGCGTGCTGCTCACAAACCAAAGACACTTCCAATTCGCGCTTAAAAGGGGCGAATTACGCTGGTTTTGACGCTAATTCGACAACGGGTGAGAGAGGTAGCGCCAAACTCTAAAGTTCTAATACAGAGTTTTTTACGCATAATTAATGAGTTTTTCGCGCTTTTTAAGAAAAATAAATTTCGCGACACGCCCTCATTGATATTGGACTCACCCCATTGTTCTGCGTAACTTTGCGAGTGCGTTAGGCAATTGCTTAACTTTTAGCGTAAATAAGGGGATTTTAAATGAATAAGGCACAATTCATTGCCGCGTTGGCCCCACACTTCAACGGCAGCAAGAAAGAAGCTTCA
>CAXNEB010000062.1:0-3731 GCA_964201645.1 Candidatus Planktophila sp. | reverse complement strand
GGTGACGCTTACTGCGTTAAGTGCAAAGAGAAGCGTGATTTTGAAGGAACTGTAAAGGTTTCTGACTCTGGTCGTCGCATGGCACAGGGCATTTGCCCAGTCTGTGGCACCAAGGTAAATCGCATCCTTGGCAAAGCTCAGTAATTTTTCATCAAAAAAGTTTTACCGAACGACCCGCAGCGAGTTAATCGTTGCGGGTCGTTTGCTTTGCCCGGCAAATTTCTCTGATCAAGAGCGCATCTGACTCTGCGGGCCATTACCGCTAACTTCCGGTAAGAAATCGGGCGGCTTTGCGCAGAATTTCACTTAGCTCAGATAGCCACTAACGAAATGCGCGCACCCTGCGCCCATGACAACTAATCCCACAATTGAAATCTCTGAAATCAAGCCCCGTCTAAAAACTGGGGCAATCATTACCGCCATTAGCGGCACCAAACCGCAAGCACATTTCATTGGCCATGCCAGCGCGGGAATTCAAATCAGTCATCCAGGGGCTGCTGCCATCTTGGCCAACTTCACTGGCTCGCTAACTTGTTTTGAAATCAGTATTCGAACTGGAGCTCCTTTTGAAGTCGTAAACAAAATCTGCGATGAATTAGTCGCCGCTAATTTAATCGACCAAGTTGCCAAACCAATCGTCCTAGCTGATCGTTTTCATTCTGAAAAAACTAATCGCAAGACTCACTCGCAAGATCAGAGTCAAGATGCGGCTTATCAACAATTGCAAAAACGAATTGCACCCGAACTTGGTCAGATAACTTGGCAAACTGGAATCATCGATGCTGGCGTGACAACGCTAAGTGATCGCCAAAAGGTCGCAATTGATATTTGCGGTGATGATCGTTTAGCTATCTCGCTCTTAACTACTTTGCTGGCATCGGGGGTCTCACAAACAACCCTCGCCTTAAGTAATCTGCAACGAGAAATTGATCCAAGCGATCTCGGCACTGGCGTGTTTGCGATCACCGATCTCGACACAAACTTGGTAAATCGAATTTCCGAAATCGCTCGTGACTTTGCGCTCTTTCCAATTTCTAAAAATCCAACTACTACAAGTTATTTATCAATAATCTTTGGTGCGCCAGACCCAGCCAAAATCAATACTTTGCTGAGTTCTAACTTGCCGCATCTTTTTATTAGCGCACTTGATGCAACAACTCTGAGAGTTGGTCCACTAGTAATTCCAGGTAAGAGCCCCTGCAATAGATGTATTGAATTAGACCAAATAGAACAGTCACCACTGCTAAATCAAATCAACCAAGCTCGCCTATTTGCCTCAGTTCAACAATTAAATATTGCAGCCACCACCCAATTTGCCGGCCTGATCGCCCAGTGCATTCTTAATTATCTAGATACTGGCATCAGTGAATTAATTGGCACCCAAATTTTGCTCGATACAGCCCATCCATGTAATCCCCAACACATCGCCTATGCGATCAACCCTGCCTGCGGGTGTGCCTGGTAATTTCAATGTGCGCAGTTCTCAATTCCTAGCCAGAATTAGCCAGTGAGCAACTTCGAAACCGAGATTCCGAAATCAACTACGGCGCGTACCGC
Organism: Candidatus Planktophila sp.; assembly: GCA_964201645.1. Lineage (GTDB taxonomy): Bacteria > Actinomycetota > Actinomycetes > Nanopelagicales > Nanopelagicaceae > Planktophila. The sequence continues at coordinate 2,174 of CAXNEB010000062.1, read as the reverse complement.
CAAGATGATCTCTATCCCTGTCGGAATTGCCGGTCGCAGTGCACTCGGTTTTGGTCGCCAGTTAGTTGGTCAATCCGGCAGCATGGTCTTCAGTGAGATTCAAGAGAAGACTGCTGAGCAAGTTTTTAAAGTTTTAGGTGAGCTAAAAGGCGGAGCGATGAAATTCGGCCAAGCTCTTTCTGTTTTTGAAGCAGCCCTACCTGAAGAAATTGCTAAGCCATATCGCGAGACTCTTACTAAGCTACAAGAGTCAGCCCCGCCGCTACCAACTCGGGTAGTTCATAAAGTCTTAGTAAAAGAGTTAGGTGAAGATTGGCGCGATAACTTCGCTAACTTCGAAGATCAACCAACTGCATCAGCTTCAATCGGCCAAGTTCATAAAGCAACTTGGAAAGATGGTCGGGCCGTTGCCGTAAAGATTCAATACCCAGGTGCCGCTGAAGCTTTGATCTCAGATCTAAATCAGATTCAACGCTTTGCCAAAATTTTCCAATTAGTAATGCCCGGTTTAGATATGAAACCGTTGCTCGAAGAACTGCGTGCGCGCATTATTGAAGAAGTTGATTACCGTTACGAAGCAGAAGCACAACAGAAATATTCCGAGGTCTACGAGAACGATCCAGATATTGCGATTCCAAAAGTTGTAATGGCATCTGATCGCGTATTAGTTAGTGAATGGCTTGAAGGCACTCCGCTCTCAAAGATCATTGCTAGTGGCACTCAAGAGCAGCGCAACAACTCCGGCATGAAATTAGCTCGATTCCACTTCACCTCCCCTGACCGTGCAGGCTTACTTCACGCTGATCCACACCCCGGCAACTTCCGTTTACTCCATGATGGTCGCTTAGGCGTGCTCGACTTTGGCGCTTGCAACCGTTTGCCTGATGGTTTTCCAGAACCGATGAAGAATTTGCTCAAGCACGCTCTCGATGATGATGCGATTGCGCTCTATGAAGGTTTCAAAAAAGATGGTTTTATCATGGGCGATGTTGATGTGGACCCAAATCTGGTCCTGGAATATCTAGTGCCGCTGGTTGAACCACTTAGAACCGAAGTATTTAAGTACTCCCGTGAGTGGCTGCGCGATCAAAGCGCACGAGTTGGTGACCCTCGAAACCCAACTGCCAAGATCGGTTTTCAGTTAAATCTGCCAGCTGAATATGTTTTGATCCATCGCGTAACCCTCGGCACTACTGGCATTTTCTGCCAACTAGAAGCCGAGGGCAAGTTCCGCGACGAAGCTCTCTCCTGGTTCCCAGAGATTGCACCTGCTAACTCATAAAGCCGTAAAATCAAAGTGGCCCCACGCGACGAACCGTGGGACCACTTAGTGTGCGTACCGTTGGCGGGATTCGAACCCGCGACCTGCATTTTCGTCAGAAGACCGCTCTATCCACTGAGCTACAACGGTACGCAAGGTGAAAGTTAGTTTCATTTAAAGAATTGAATTTTTAACGCTAAAACACTGTGGATAAATCTGATACTCTTTTGATTCGTCGGAAAGCCGCAATAACAATAAATTGAGCTACAAAAAAGACCCCGCCAACAATGGCGGGGTCTTTTTCTATTAGTGACTAATTAAGCAGCAATGCGTGGCCGCCCAGCTTTGCGCTTTGCTTGGATAACGACGCCGTCTTCGAATAGCTCGCCGCCCCAAACACCCACTGGCTCCTGACGTGAGAGCGCACCTGATAAACACTTGGCACGCACTGGACACTCACCACATAACGCTTTGGCAGCTTTGATATCTGCTTCGGCATCAGAGAAGAAGGTTTCAGGCTCTGCGCCGTGGCATGGCAAAGTGTTAGCGATCGGATTGCCATATGTGCCGGTGATATCACCGAGGCCAATCTTGTCGCCGCTTTCTGACCATCCTGGTACTAGTAGTTCGCTGAAGAGAACGCTCATGGTTCTCACCTTCTTTCCTTTGTTAGTTTGTCTTTCTCTTGTTTGGGTAGTTGTCGGGGTAAAGAAAAAGGACCCTTAATCCTTTTGGATTAGGGCCCTTGTTTGGCTTATTCGATTTTATTCGAATGAACCTCCAGCAGACCCGGATCCGGCATAAAAATTGGCATAAGCTGCAAATGTGGTTGCAGTAGGCCAATTAGATGTCGCGCGCTTAGCTGATACGGGTTTCATTGCAGCACCCATAACAGCCTCACGCATTGCGTGTG
>CAXNEB010000061.1:0-3948 GCA_964201645.1 Candidatus Planktophila sp. | reverse complement strand
GGTTGCTGCAGCGCTCTCACTAGGCGACCTTGGCGTTAAATGCATAGTGGTTGAAGAGACCGATTGGGTTGGCGGTCAGCTAACAGCTCAATCTGTTCCATCTGATGAACATATCTGGATTGAGCAATTTGGCAGCACCGGCCGTTATCGCGAATTTAGAAATCGACTTCGCGCTTATTACAAAGCGAATTACCCGCTATCTGCTCGATCAAAAGCTGATCCATTTTTAAATCCGGGTGCTGGCTATGTGAGCCCAATCTGCGCCGAACCTGGCGTTATTCACGATGTATTACGTTCGATGTTGGCACCACATGTTGCAAGTGGTTGCGTAACAATTTTGCTTGAGCATGACATTGAAAGTATTACTAAAAGCGGTGATCGAATTATCGGTGCTCGCGTATTAGATAAGCGCACCGGAAATTCTGCAGACATAGCGGCTTCGATATTTATTGAAGCAACTGAAACTGGTGATGTTTTAGCGCTGGCAGATATTGAATATGTGGTTGGTTTTGAAAGCAAGGCAATGACTGGCGAGCCAAGTGCTCCTGATGAATATCAACCAGGCAACATCCAAGCATTTAGTGCTTGTTTTGCCATGAGCTATGACCCGAAGTCAGATCGCACAATTGATAAACCAAACAATTATGAATACTGGCGTAATTTCAAAATGCCATTTTATGATCACAATTGGGTCAGCTGGCATTCAATTGAACCGCGCTCGTTAAAAGAGATAATTTTTAATTTTGACCCACTACCAAACCTTGATCCGCTGACCGTGCGCGCAAACCAAAAAGATAATCCGGGTTCAGCCAACCTATGGACCTTCCGCCGAATTTTGGCTGCAAGCCATATGGAACATCCCGAAAAGTTTACGGATATTTCACTAGTTAACTGGCCGCAACTTGATTATATAAATGGCTCAATTATTGATGTCAGCAAAGAAGAAAAAGCTAAAAATATTGCAGCCGCTAAAGATCAATCACTCTCACTTCTATATTGGATGCAGACTGAAGCGCCACGCACCGATGGTAAAACCGGCTGGCCCGGTCTTTATCTGCGCAAAGATGTGGTCGATACTAAAGATGGTTTAGCTAAGCACGTCTATGTGCGCGAAGCGCGAAGAATCAAAGCTCTTTACACAGTCGCAGAGCAAGATATCTCTTACGCAATTCGCGGCGATGCCGGTGCTAAGAAGTATGCCGATTCAGTCGGTGTGGGTCATTACCGAATTGATTTACATCCATCGACAGCAGGGGATAACTACCTAGATGTCGCCTCTTGCCCATATCAAATTCCAGTTTCATCAATGATCCCAGTAGCAACAGAGAACTTAATTGCAGCAGGTAAAAGCATTGGCGTCACACACATAACTAACGGATGTTTCCGTTTACACCCAACCGAGTGGAATATCGGTGAGTCGGCCGGAGTACTTGCCGCACTAAGTATTCGTTCAGGTAAGAGCCCACATGCATTCGCATCAGGTAAAGACCTAAACGATCTTCAAGCCCAACTTCTTCATCAAGGAGTCGAGCTTGAATGGCCAACGGTCGCACCTTATTAAGAGGTTGAAACCGACTAAACAGAAAGGAAAGCAAGAAGTGAAAGCAAAATATCTAAAAATGATTGCTGCTGGATCCGCTATTGCTCTTGTAGCTCTTATCGGTGTTCAACCAGCAAAAGCAGCAGCTAAGGGCAGCATCACTCTAAGAATGACTATGTGGTCATCTAATGCTGGCCATTTGGCGCTCTTTAAGGGTCTCGCTGACGAATACAAAAAGACTCACCCAGAGATTGCCGATATCAAGTTTGAATCACTTGATTTCGCAACTTACACCCAAACATTGACTACCCAAATTGCTGGTGGCAAGGCGCCAGACTTGGCTTGGATCCTAGAAAAGGATGCCCAACAATTCCGCAAGAACAATTTGCTAGTTAACGTGCTTCCACAAATGCAAGCAGAGCCAGGTTACAAAGTAGAAGAAATTGCAGCCGGTTCACTTGGGCTATGGCGCGCACCTCGCAGTGTTTATGCCTATCCATTCTCAACTTCACCATTTGCAATCTTCTACAACGCTGATTTGATTAAAGCAGCTGGTGCTGAGGATCCAGAAGCACTTCGTGCAAAGGGCGAATGGACTTGGGCAAATGCAGCCAAGGTTGCCAAAGCTGTTACGGATTACGAAAAAGGTAACTACGGGCTTAACTTCCCAACCTTTAACTACACAACCTGGAACGGCCTAGCTGCAATCTGGCGCGGCTTTGGTGCTGAAGCTTGGAACAAGACAGGTACAACTTGTACCTTCAACTCTAAGCAGATGAACAGTGCCATGACTTTCTTCCACAGCATGATCTATAAGGACAAGTCATTCCCAGCACCAGGCGTTTCATCTGACTTCTTCGCTGGCAACGTTGGTATGTCACTCATTCAATTGAGTCGTGCCGCAAACTTGGCAAACATGAAGTGGAAGTGGGGCGTAGTGCCTCTACCTAAGGGACCAGTTGCAGATGCACAAGCAATCGGACAAGCAGGTATGGCTGTTCTTACCAAGAGCAAGAACCGTAAAGCTGCGGCCGACTTCTTGGTCTTTGCAACTAACCCAGAAAATGCTGCTAAGTACGTAGCATTCTTCCCACAATCACGTACTCCTCTGATGGATCCAAAAGTCATCGCAAAAGCTTCGATCTTGAATGAAGCTCAAGCAAAGTTGATCGTGGCTGATGGAATCTCAAAGGGTCAGATTCTGACTTCACATCCAAAGCTAAGCACCATCGAATTGACTGTTAAGTCAACACTTGATGGTCTATGGAAGGCAGATGCAAACGTCGCTCAAACTTTGAATGATGTTTGTACCAAGATCCAACCTAGCTTGCGTTAACAAATACTGAATAGGTAAGGCTGGGGTAACAACATTGCTACCCCAGCCTTACCCTCAATAAAATCCTAATTTCTTAAGTTGACCAAAATTTAAATATCACTGGAGGCACTTTGAACCGGAAGAAGTCGCACGAGATGCGGCACTGGCGCACCGGTTTATTCATGGCCGCCCCAGTTCTACTTGGTTTCATTTTCTTGGTTCTCTATCCAGTAATAAGTGTTATCAGAGATAGCTTTACCTCATACAACCCACTTAGCGGTGAAGCGGCTTTTATCGGCACTGATAACTACACGCGCCTGATCCAAGATGAAACCGCAATCGAAGTAGCAAAAAATACACTTATCTTCGCTTGCATTCTGGTGCCAGTAAATATGGCCTTAGCCTTATTTCTTGCAGTGCTCTTAAATATGCATTTCAAGGGCCGAACTACTTTTCGAGCAATTTTCTTCTCGCCAGTTATCGTTTCAACTGTTGCCTGGACCATCGTCTGGAAATACATCTTGCAAGATGATGGCCCATTTAACTATTTCATCGGTCTAGCAGGCGTTGACGGGCCGAACTGGCTGCGTGATAACCCATGGCCAATGATTTCGGTAGTAATGGTTCAAGTATTTAAGAACCTCGGCATGAATATGATCTTCTTCTTAGCCGCCCTTCAAGGGGTGCCAGAAGAGATGTATGAATCATCTGAGATTGATGGCGCAAACCGCTGGCAGCAATTTAAAAAGATCACACTGCCCTTTATCAGCCCGACCATTCTCTTAGTGGCAATTCTGACCATTGCTGGCGCTTTCCAGGTCTTCGCCCAGGTGCTGCTATTAACTGGCGGTGGCCCAGGCCTCTCTACAACTGTTCTTTCTTATTACATCTTTATCAACGCTTTCCAAATCTTCGATCTTGGTTACGCCAGCGCACTAGCTGTCTGCCTGTTCGTCTTCGTAATGTTATTGACCGTCGCGCAGTGGCAAATTAGAACCAGGTGGGTGTTCCGTGAGGTCTAAAACCAATAAGCGCTACACGCGTCGCAATTCAAAACTCACTGGTTGGCGATTATTTGGAATCTATTCACTAC
>CAXNEB010000060.1:0-4294 GCA_964201645.1 Candidatus Planktophila sp. | reverse complement strand
GTTCCTTCGCTAATGGCATCCTTCGGCATTCCTGACCTGGATCCCTCACTAGAGGCAGATTTAGCAATTGGTATGCAAGGTGTTGAAGAGCTACTGCGCGAACATATAAAAGGTGACTACCCGCTTGTTGAAGAGACTTCACGCCACTTGGTTGCAGCAGGCGGAAAGCGATTGCGTCCTTTACTCACACTTATTTCATCGCACTATGGCGATAGCACTCGTAAAGGAGTTATTCCGGCAGCCGTTGTCTGCGAGCTAACTCACCTGGCAACTTTGTATCACGATGATGTTATGGATGAAGCGCCGATGCGTCGCGGGGTGGAAAGCGCTAACAATCGTTGGGGAAATACCATCGCAATCTTGACTGGTGATTATCTGTTTTCTAAGGCATCAGATCTATTGGCAGACCTTGGTCCTGAAGCGGTGCGCCTACAAGCGCGCACCTTCGAACGATTAGTAATTGGTCAGATCATGGAAACACAAGGACCGCAGAACGGTGAAGACCCGCTTGCGCATTACTTACGTGTTGTGGGGGATAAGACTGGTTCGCTAATTGCAACCAGTGCTCGTTTTGGAGCGTTGTTGTCTGGTGCGCCTCGAGAGATAACCGAAACGTTAACAAAGTTTGGCGAGCAAATCGGAATCGCATTCCAATTAGCAGATGACATTATTGATATCGCTAGTGAATCAAACCAATCCGGCAAGACTCCGGGCACTGATCTGCGTGAGGGCGTGCCGACTCTGGTCACTCTGAATGTGATGGCTTCGAATAATCAAGAGGATGCTGAACTACAACGATTACTCAGCGGCCCAATTCATGATGAGGGTGAAGTTCAAGAAGTCTTGCGGGCGCTTCGATCGCATGATGCGCTAAATCTGGCGCGCCAACAGCTTGGTCAAATCGCTAAAGATGCACGAACTGCGTTGGGGCCACTTCCTGTCGGCCCAGCAACTGGTGCGCTCTTTTCTTTATGCGATGCTGTTGTCGACCGTTCTGCTTGATTTGAGCAGATCACCAGCCAAAGTAATAAGTGCCAACCAAATAAATATAAATCCAACCCAGCGCGCAGTCGGCATTGCTTCATGATTTACCCAAACACCAATTGAAAACTGAATTGTTGGGGTTATGTATTGCAGGAGCCCAATAGTTGAATATGGAAGTCGGGTTGTGGAACCGTTAAATAGCAGTAGCGGTATGGCGGTAGCTACGCCAGCGCTAATTAGCAGGGCGGTCAATCCGATTTCGTTACCGAATTGGCCTTCACCTTTACTGCCAATAAACAACAAATAACCGCAATATGGAATAAAAGCGATCATAGTTTCGATCGCTAACCCCTCAAGTGCGCCTAACCCAAGTTGTTTTTTAACTAAACCATATGTTCCCCAAGAAAGTGCCAGCCCAAGTGCGACCCACGGCAAGCGACCGTAATCAACGGTCAGAATAATTACTCCAACAGTTGCTATCGAAACTGCTACCCATTGCAGTTGGCGCATCTTCTCTTTAAGCAGGATTACACCGAATGCGACGATAATTAGCGGGTTTATGTAATAGCCAAGTGAAGCCTCGACCACATGTCCGTTATTGGTTGCCCAGATATAAACCAACCAGTTGATCGAGATAAGAATTGATGCCAAGAAGAGTTTGATCGCGACCTTAGGTCGTTTAAAGGTAGCAAGCGTTGACTTCAGCGCATGGGTTACTGCCAGAACGATTATGCAGAAAACCAAAGTCCAAACGGCGCGGTGCGAAACGATTTCAAGCGGATTCGCTGGTTCCAATAGCGGCCAATACAAAGGGAACATTCCCCATAGAACGTATGCGCTAACCCCGTATACGAGGCCGAGCTTATGTTTTTTCAATTAACGAAAGTTCACAAATTGAACTGCAAAATCCCACTTGCCCTCTTTGATCATTGCCATTGTGGCCTGCAGATCATCGCGGCTCTTGCTTGTCACGCGCAGTTCATCACCTTGAATTTGAGACTTAACTGATTTAGGGCCTTCATCACGGAGGAATTTTGCAATCTTCTTAGCATTCTCGGTTGATATGCCTTCTTTAAGCGGACAAGAGATCTTGTAGATCTTTCCTGAAAGCTGTGGCTCAGCTGGATCAATATGCTTTAGTGAAACTCCGCGCTTGATCAATTTATCTTTTACAACATCTAAAGTTGCCTTAGCGCGTTCTTCAGTATCGGCTTCAATGCTGATCTTCTCACCGGCCATCTCAATCTTGGCGCCGGTGTTCTTAAAATCGAATCGGGTATCAATTTCACGGATCGCCTGATTAATTGCGTTATCTAGTTCCATACGATCAATCTTGGAAACTACGTCAAAACTGCTATCAGCCATGGTTGGCCCTCCTTAAACAAACGGGTATTTAATAACCCGGTATGAGGCAAGGTTATCGCGCCTCGTGAAATTAATGAAGTTAAGCGCGGATACACTTCAGTCATGCGGGCGCCTAAATTACTGTTGATCGCAGCGCTTTTAGCAATCCCTCAAATTTACTCATCAGCCTCTGCGCATACTGTCATAGTTAGCGAGAGCCCTGCAGAAAATGCGATATTAGAAGTATTACCTTCAACAATATCTATCACTTTTGCAGAAGAACTGATCGACATCGGTGATTCAAATTCCATCTCAGTACTAGATCAAGCTGGGTCAGAATTGGCTCTTACAAAACCTCTTGTTTCAGGCGCTGTTTTAACATCAGAGCTATCGCCAACAGAAGAGTTAGGCCTGTTCAAAGTGAGTTATCGCGCCGTTGCCGCCGATGGACATGTAATTTCCGGCAAATACGAGTTCACGGTTTCATCTAAAGCAGTAGCGGCACAAGATATTAAAACTCCAGAAGCAAACTCTGCATTAACTGATTCTGATAATGAATTATCTATTTACTTAATAATTAGCGTGACGCTGGTTGTTGGCGGAGGACTATTGCTCTTTTTTATATGGAAAAGGCAGTGAAAGTAGCCGATTACCTATGGCAAATAAATTAAGGTAATCTAGCGCCCGCCGTAAAAGAATGACCCTGGCGGGTTGCCCGAGCGGCCAATGGGAGGGGACTGTAAATCCCCCGGCTCTGCCTTCGAAGGTTCAAATCCTTCACCCGCCACTCCTCGAAGTGACGTGGATTCAGTTTAGAACACTGGATCTACATCGCACAGATTAGTCACTAACTGTTACTGAATGCCAGTGGCAGTGGTACGAGAGTGGTACGAAAAGGCGGATACTGATTGTGGATTCACAGATAAAACAAGTTCAATCCGATCTCTCACTCATCGAAGCGCTGTGTACTAAACTAGTTGAGAATGTTCAGTCGTTTGAAGTAGCGAGTGCTCAGGCATTGCCTTATGGGCTCAAGCCGCACACTCGTTCCGTTGCTTGGCTCGTTGAGCAAGTACTCGTCCAGCGTTTAAAGTTGGATGCAGCCGGGATGAACATAGGAAAAGTAAACTATGACTGGCCAGATACGGCACTTCACGATCTCACCATCGAAGTAAACGGGCGCGTACTCCCAATAAATGTGAAAGCGCATCAGGCAGAAAATAAGCCGAATAAGAACGACATCAGCGCGGTTGAAAAGCTATACAACGCCTATAAGTCTGACTATGAATACAATTTGTACTATGCGGCGTTTGGTATCAAGTTCGAAGGGAGAAGCGTGGTTTTCATAAAGGATAAGGTTCATTGCTTCAGTCCTCAGTTCCTGCCGCTCTATGTTAATCCGAGGAACGACAAGATTCAGGCTTTCTATCACCATACTCCAGTTATCCGCAGCCGCAAGGACTTTCTAGCCGAATTGTCAGCGGCATCCACCAGTATTCAACTATGACACTAGAACTCGACCAAGTGATTCGCGGCGATGCGATCAAAGTAATGGCTGCGATGCCAAAGAAATCAGTGGACCTAATTCTGACCGATCCTCCATACGCACTTGGCAAGGATTTCGGAAATAAATCAGACTTCTTAGAGGGCAAGGGCTTCCTTGATTGGACCTATGAATGGTTGGAAACAAGCATCCCGTTGCTCAAGGACACAGGTTCCTTGTACATCTTCTGCACGTGGAGATATAGCCCAGAGATCTTCCTTTTTCTAAAGAAGCGCCTAACGATGGTCAACGAAATTATTTGGGATCGTCGAGTTCCCAGCATGGGTGGATCAACTCGTAAATATAGTTCTGTACACGACAACATCGGTTTCTTCGCGGTAAATCCGAAGCAGTACTACTTTGATTTGGATGCTGTTCGAATTCCTTATGATGCTGAGACGAAAAAGGCTCGCAGTCGATCAA
>CAXNEB010000059.1:0-4428 GCA_964201645.1 Candidatus Planktophila sp. | reverse complement strand
GAATAGTCATTGGTTTCTTCGCCATTAATAGTTAAGCACCATTTGGCGATAGTCGAAGTTCCAGAAGATGCCGGGGTTGCTGTCGCTTTAAGAGAAATCTTGCCAGTAACAGTTGAGTTATTAGTTGGAGCAGTCCAGGCAACGACTGGTAATTCGTTTGCACTTGCTTGGCTTACAAAAGCGAGAGTTCCGCCCAGAGTTAGGACTGCTAAGACTAAGGCACGTGAAATTCTCATAGGGGTAACCCTAAGGGAATCGCTACTTTTTGGCTTGGAAAGGCTTAGTTTCCGATCATTTTGGCTCACGGTTTTGCTCTCAGATTTCTTTAATCCCCTTGTAGTTGGGGTCAACAGGCATACGTCGCCGATCGGGATCGCTTGAGCGCTCGGCCGAGAATGTCGGCATGAATGAATTCCAAAATCAGATCCAACGCATCACCGACTGGTGGTACGAACTCAACTTCTCGACCTTGCAAAAGCGCGGCCTTCTTATTCTGGGTGCATTAGTAATTGTTATTTCAGGATTCTGGGTAACCACCGGCAAATCCGAAGCGGTAATCATGGCCGAACCAATCGCAATTGAAGCACCACTTGTAACTGTTGATGTTGCTGGCGCTGTTACCAACCCCGGGGTTTATGCGCTACCGGGTAACGCTCGGGTCATCGATGCGATAAAAGCGGCAGGTAATTCACTAGCAGGCACCGACTTAAGTGATTTGAACTTAGCTCGCATAATTCGAGATGGCGAACAGATTTATGTTTCGCCAACTGAGAAAACTAAAATTCCAGCTGGCCGAAAATTTGCTACCAAAAAAGTAACACAAACTGGTCCAATAAATATCAATCGAGCGACAGCCAAACAATTTGAAATACTAGATGGAATCGGACCAGTGTTAGCACAGCGGATAGTTGCTTACCGCGCCGCAAATGGCCCCTTCATTACATTGGAAGATCTCGATAAAGTTTCCGGGATTGGGCCAGCTAAATTCGCACAGTTCAAAAGCCAAATCACCGTTTAATTGATTTTCGCGCCATAACCATAGGCGCGGCCATCTGGCTGGGTGCCCTAGTTCAAAGCTATGTGGCACCTTGGCGGGTAACGTTATTAGTTGTTGCTTTCGCAGTCTTCATTCTTATCGGTAAAAAGCAACGCGCGCTAATTGTAATCATCTCCTTATTACTGGGTTCAACGATCATGTCATTTCGAGCTCAAGCTTTAACAGAGACGGTTCTTACGCAGTATCTAGGTAGCGAGGTGCAGATAACTGCTCAATTAATTACTGATCCAAATCGCACAACCCCGAAAGTCTCTGGGTACAACTTTATGACTAGTAATTGGTCATTTTTGGCCAGTGCAATTGAGTTAGAAACCAGTGCTGGTACCTATCGATTAAAAATACCAATTCGGGTGTTGTCGCCAGCCAAGAACTTGATCGGATTACTGCCAGGGCAAACCATTAGCGGAAGAGCGGTTCTGGTAAAAAGTAAGGAAGCACGAGTTGCTGCTCTTGTACTTTTCCAGGGCGAAGTCAAGATTGAAACCACTGCTTCGCGTTGGGCACGTTCGCTGGGTGCGATTCGAATTGGTTTGCGTGATGCGAGTGGCGATGGTGATGCGGGTGCGCTGATTCCCGGAATGGTGTTGGGTGATACTTCAAAACAGAGTGCCGAGTTCAAGTTAGCGATGAAACGATCTGGGCTAGCACACTTAGTTGCGGTCAGCGGTGCGAACTTTGCCATTGTTTCAGGCTTTGTTTTGTGGCTAATGCAATTCCTATTTCGAAATCGCAATTATCGAATTGGTGCGACTGCGCTTTCGCTAATTTTCTTTATTGCACTAGTTCGCCCTTCACCATCAGTTCTGCGTGCAGCCGCCATGGCCGCTGTTGTGTTGGTTGCGATGAGTCATCGGCATGTTGCTGACTCACTGCCTGCACTTGGTTTTGCAATTGCTGCCGTAGTTATTGCAGACCCTTGGCAATCGCGTGATGCTGGTTTTGCACTATCGGTTTTGGCAACTGGTGGTTTATTGCTCGCTGCACCCCGGATAGTTACTTTTTTCGCCAGATTTGTCCCGCGAAAATTTGCTGAAGCGCTAGCCCCACCAATTGCAGCAACGCTCTTCTGCTCTCCAGTTCTAGTTGTAATATCTGGCTTTCTCTCGCCAATGAGCGTGATTGCCAATCTTCTGGCAGCTCCTGCAGTTGCCCCAATAACTGTATTGGGGTTTATCGCCGCGCTGATTAACCCAATCTTGCCCGGAGTTTCTGGCTTACTAATTCTGATTATCCGAATTCCGGCAGCTTTCATTGGCTTAGTTGCGAAGTGGTCAGCAGGTTTCTCAGTATTGGAATTAGGTAAAGGGGCCAGTGGTTTCTTAGCAATTGCAGTCGCGGCAATTTGTATTTGGATCTTTCGCACTTTCTTTCGGAATCATATGAAAGCAATCGCAATCTCTCTGATCGTGCTACTTGCGGCAGGTAATTGGTCTGCCAGATTCCCTGGAATAGATTGGCAAGTTGGTAACTGCGATATCGGACAAGGCGATGCCATGGTGATCAACTTAGGAAATCATCGCGGCGTTGTAATTGACGTGGGGCCAGACCCACAACTGATAGATAAATGTTTAAAACAATTTGGGATTACGCAAGTATCAATTTTGGTTCTGACTCATTTTCATGCTGACCATGTTGAGGGTTTGCCGGGCCTACTTAAAGGACGCACGGTTGGGCAAGTTTGGGTTAGCCCACAGATTGATCCGGCATTTGAAAGTGAGCGAGTGCAGAGATGGTTAAAGGTGATTCCACAGATTCCAGTTACTGCTGGGCTTAGAACCCAAATACTTAGTAATCGCGGATCTATTAATTTTCAAGTGCTCTGGCCAAAGTTAGGTGCACAAGATTCACCAAATAACTCCAGCATCGTGATGCAGATTAATTCAGCCGACTTTTCACTGCTCGCAGCAGGGGATATTGAGCCAATCGCACAGTCACAATTGGTTCAGCAGTTAAGCCAAGTTGATATGTACAAGGTCGCGCATCACGGTTCGCGCTACCAAGATCTGAACTTCATGAAGGCTCTGTCGCCACGAATATCGATTATTAGCGTGGGCAAAGACAATACTTACGGCCATCCTGCGCCCCAAACAATCGCTGCCTTGAGTAGGATCGGCAGCACGGTCTACCGAACTGATCAAGATGGGGCGCTCGCGATTAATGCGCGTAGACATCAGGTTAAGGTTCGCAAGAGCAATCGAGTATTTAAGTTTTGGAACTGGGGATAGGAGAGCGAGGGTAGGCGATGAATGATTTCTATTTAATTCTCGGTTCTGAAGCCGCCCTTGCCGATCGCGCGCTAACTAAATTACAAGCTGAGTTAAAAAGTGAGAACGCCGAAATTACTTCGATCTATGCTGCCGATTCAATCGTAGGCGATATTTCTGATGCCCTTGCGCCATCATTGTTTTCTGAGCGACGAGCTTTAATTATTCGCGACCTACAAGATTTGCCCGAAGATAACAAAGAAGAAATCATTCGCTACTTGCCTGAACCAGATGCTTCGACCACCGTGATCTTTCTACATAAAGGTGGCATAAAAGGAAAAGCACTTCTTGATGCAATTAAAAAAATTAAGCCCGAGATAATTTCTTGTGAGCCACTTAAGAAAGAAGCTGAGAAACAAGAATTCGTTAAGAATCTATTTCTAGATGCTGGCCGTAAAGCGTCACCAGGTGCAATTGCAGCGCTAGTAAATGCAATCGGTGGCGACTTACGCGAATTAACTGCCGCTTGTAGTCAGATTATTGCCGATGCTCCTGCCGGCACCATTGATGAAAAAGAAGTTGATAAGTATCACCAAGGTCGCGTTGAAACCACTGGCTTTGATGTGGCCGATGCCGCCCTCGATGGAAATTTGCCAGTTGCACTCTTGCAATTGCGCAGTGCGATTGAAACTGGCACTGATCCAGTTATGGTTACCAGCGCGATCGCTTCCGCCCTTCGATCACTGGCCAAAGTTTCAGGCGCTAACCGAAATGCGAAATCATTTGAGCTAGCCGGCCAATTAGGTATGGCGCCGTGGCAGATCGATAAGGCTCGGCGTCAATTAGCTGGCTGGACTCCACGCGGAATCGTGGCAGCCGTTGGGGCGATTGCCTTGGCCGATGCCCAAGTAAAGGGCGCTGCCAGTGACCCGATCTACGCTCTCGAGCACGCAATTTCTGAGATAGCTAGCGCAAAAGCGGCCCGATAACCGGATTTCCTCGATTTGAGCCTGAAGGCGCCCCGCTGGTAGCCTTCGGGTTCGTATTTAGCGTTCAACCAATTTAGTTCGGAGTAAACCTTAAGTGGCAAATATCAAGTCGCAGATCAAGCGGATCAAGACCAATGAGAAGGCACGCCTACGTAACAAGTCAGTGCGCTCTTCTATC
>CAXNEB010000058.1:0-4467 GCA_964201645.1 Candidatus Planktophila sp. | reverse complement strand
GCTTCATATGGCGATGACGAAACTATTACCGTTACGCCACTTCGTGCTTTCCCAGTAATTAAAGACCTTGTAACCGATGTGTCATTTAACTACCGCAAAGCGATGGAAATACCGGCTTATGAGCACCCTGCAGATCTTGCACCAGGCGATGCTCGTATGGAACAAATCGATGTAGAACGCTCACAAGAGTTCCGTAAGTGCATCGAGTGCTTCCTTTGTCAGGATGTCTGTCACGTAGTTCGTGACCATGAAGAGAATAAGAAGTCTTTTGCCGGACCTCGTTTCTTTATTCGTATCGCAGAATTAGATATGCACCCACTTGATATGTTAAAAAATCGTAAGCGCACTGCTCAAGAAGAGCATGGCATCGGAATGTGTAACATTACAAAGTGCTTTACTGAGGTTTGCCCAGAGCACATCAAGATCACTGACAATGCAATTATTCCGATGAAGGAACGCGTTGTAGATATTAAGTACGATCCAGCACGCATGTTCGCTGGTCTACTCAAGCGAGAAAAGCGCAACTAATGAACTTGCTGATCCGGTGGGGTGCACTAGCTGCATCTTTCTGGGTAGCAACTGCGCTTATTCCAGGCATTGATGTTCTCGGTGGTTTCACCACCTACCTTTGGGTTGCGCTCCTTTTCGGTTTGATCAATTCAATTCTTGGCGGTCTAGTTAAGTTATTAACGCTGCCCGCAGTGATATTAACTTTCGGTTTATTTCTAATTGTGGTTAACGCTTCGATGTTATTACTTACTGCACAGTGGAGCGATAAGTTAGATGTCGATGGTTTCTGGCCAGCCGTACTTGCCTCATTAGTAATTAGCGTGATGACTCGAATCCTGGGCGGAATTTCCAAGAAAGCGATTTCAAGCTGAAGTCTTTGGCTTTAGTTTCTATCGGCGGCGTCGCCGGAACTCTGCTGCGCTTTGCCTTAGGTCTAGTAATTGAAAATGATCGAAACGGAACGCTAGCTGCTAATTTAATAGGCGTCGCTCTCGCTGCTGCGCTATTGGTTTTAATGGAACGTCGCGGAATCACCGAACTGCGTCACCTGCTTTTACCTGGTTTTTGCGCTGGATTAACTACCTTTTCGGCGGTAACTGCTGAATCCCTTGAACCAGCCGAAGGCGGCCTTCTTTTCCTAGCCACGAATGTAATTCTGAGCCTGATAATTGTGGCAATCGTGCTTCCACTTGCTCGCAAAGTAATCCCGGTTCGTTCATGAGAACGTTCTACATAGTTATTGGCGCCGCAATTGGCGCTCCAGCGCGCTTTGCAATTGATCAATATATTCGCAAATTCACAAGTAAGCCTTACGGAATATTTCTAGTAAATGTAATCGGCTCATTTTTACTGGGTTACACCTTTAATAGCACCACCCACATACACGATTTAATTGCCATCGGTTTTGCCGGCGCTTTTACAACTTGGTCAACTTTTATGCTTGATATCTACTTGGCGTTTGAACTTAAACGAAAGAACGAGGCGCTCATTAATTTGGGAGTGTCGCTCGGCATTGGCCTACTGGCAGCTTGGCTTGGTTTAAAGTTTGGGGCATGAGTTCAAATAACCAGATGCCTTGTGATTTCTGTGGTGCACCTTATGACCCAGTAGCAACTAGATGGTTATGTCCAACCTGCCACACGAAAACTAATTGCTGTGACGGGGCTCCATGTGCGATTGATCCCGTTGAAGCAGCCCAAAGAGCCGAAACTAATAAACTTAGAATGGCCTAAACCAAATTACAAAAAATTAGTTAGCGTGCTTAGCCATCCAGGCTTCGATTTCGTCTGGGTGACGAGGTAGCGCTTCACTTAAGTTGCGGCAGCCATCTTTGGTGACAACAACATCGTCTTCAATTCGAATTCCAATTCCGCGATATTCCGCCGGAAACATTTCATCATCAGGTTGAATGTAAAGACCTGGCTCAACAGTTAGAACCATTCCTTCAGCTAAAACGCCATCGAGATATGCCTCTTGACGAGCATGTTGGCAATCATGAACATCCATTCCGAGCATGTGCGAAACACCATGCAAGGTCCAGCGACGATGCAGACCCATGTCAGGCCCCATAGATTCTTCAACGCTACAAGGCAAAACACCCATATCGAATAATCCCTGTGCCAATACTCGTTGCGAAGCAATGTTAATTGAGCGGAAAGTAGCGCCAGGCTTTACTGCGGCAAACCCTGCTAACTGTGCCTCGTACACCAACATATAAAGCGCACGCTGTGCTGGTGAGAACTTGCCATTAACTGGCAAAGTACGCGTGATATCAGCGGTGTAGAACGAATCCATTTCAACACCAGCATCAACTAGAACTAGCTCACCATTTTTTATTGCACCATCATTGCGAATCCAGTGCAAAACACACGCATGAGCACCACCGGCTGCAATAGTTGTGTAACCAACATCGTTTCCTTCAGTGCGTGCTTTAGTAAAGAAGGCCGCTTCAATTACTCGCTCACCACGTGGGTGTGCCACCGCAGCCGGCATTGCTTTTACGATTTCCTGGAAACCTAATTCACTGGCATCGCAAGCAGATTGCATCTCATCAATCTCATACTGATCTTTAATCAAGCGAGCTTCTGAAACAAAAGTTAGCAGTTCGGCATCGCGATCATGTTTAGTAACTAACTTATCAATTTCAGCATCTTGTTCGTGAATCGCAATTGTTGTAGTTCCATCACTCAGTAAATCTTTCAAATCATTTACTTTACGAGTTTCAATTTGGTATCGATCTTTGGCCTCAGCTAAAGTGAATCGACGACCAACCCAAAGTTCGCCATATTTGGCATCGCGGAAGAAAGCATCAGTATCGCGAGTACTGCGCGGGTGGATATAAAGAATTGCATCATGGCCCGAACCATTTGGTTGCATAACTAGAACTGAATCTGCTGTCGCTTCGACACCTTGTACGCCGGTGTAATAAGCGAACGCGGTATGCGGACGATAGGCGTAATCACTATCGTTGCTGCGAACTTTGTAATTTCCAGCCGGAATAACTAAACGCACACCAGGAAATGCTTTAGATAAAGCTTCGCGACGAGAAACACAAAACTTAAGTGGTGGCGTAGGTTTTAAGCCTTCAAGTGGAGTTGGAATCCACCCGCTCTTCATTAACTCAGCAAAGGCAGCTGGAGTTGGCACATCGTGCGGGCGCTTCTTGGTTGTTTCTTCGCTCATTGGGTTAGCGTAACAAGGCGTTTTCGATTCAGTAAGCGTAGAAAGTGGCTTGAATCAGCCTGTAGACTTACTCCAGTACTTGGAGACGTCGCATAGCCCGGTCGAGTGCGCCTCACTGCTAACGAGGTAAGGTTTAATCGCCTTCAGGAGTTCAAATCTCCTCGTCTCCGCTCTTCATATTTATTTGTCTAGCGATACCTATAAAGGGAGCTAAATCTTGACCGGTGCAGCGCTAGAACGCTTACGTAAAGGCTTGATTGTCTCTTGCCAAGCTGCACCCGGCAGCCCGTTAGCTAATCGTGGCTTGATGTCTTTTATGGCAGAGGCTGCCGAAGCTGGTGGTGCAGTTGCGATTAGAGCTGAAGGCTTGCGAGATATTTCCGAAATTAAGAAAGTAGTTTCAATTCCGATTGTTGGTCTGATTAAGTTAAAAAGCGAAGAAACCCCAGTGGTAATTACACCTTTGTTGGAAAATGTATATGCACTTTTAGAAGCAGGCGCAGATTTAATTGCAGTAGATGCAACTTTACGTAAAAGATTTGATGGAACTCTCGGCAATGATTTTGTGGCGCAAGCAAAAGCTATTGGCGCTCAAGTAGTTGCAGATATAGATAATCTCGAGTCTGCTATCGCTGCCGAAAAGAGTGGAGCAGTAGCAGTTTTTACAACACTTTCTGGTTACACAAATGGAGAAGTTCCAGAGCAGCCAGATCTAGAATTAGTGAAAGCGTGCTCAAGTCATTGTGCGGTGCCTGTAATAGCTGAAGGTAGATTTAATTCACCTGAACTCGTAAGACAGGCATTTGATGCGGGCGCTTGGTCAGTTTGCGTCGGGTCTGCTATTACTGATCCGTGGCTATCAACAAAACGATTTATTAAAGCTATAAACAGTAAATAACAAAATTAATCGATCTTAAATTCTCTACTTCCAATTCGATTTCTAAGTCCATCAAAGTGGCTATTAACAGCAATACGGGCACCTCTAGGATCAGCTGACTTGATTGCTAACAGAATTGCGTGGTGGCGATCGGCGGTTTTACCGGCGGCCACTGGGTCATATCTCGCCTCTAAGAGCTCATCAAAGATCCGCCAGAACACTTGCAATAGCAAAATGGAGAGCGGATTGTTTAATGGCGCGAGCAACTCTTCGTGGAACTTTCGGTCAGTTGCAGAGGTAACTAATCCTGACTTCGCCTCTTCATCCATTTTTTCTAAGATTTTTTCTAATGCTTCGAAATCTGTTTTCAATCCCTCGGTCATTAGATTAGTAATTAA
>CAXNEB010000057.1:0-4696 GCA_964201645.1 Candidatus Planktophila sp. | reverse complement strand
CTAATGTTCCTGCGTGCGACTTTCGCAAACAGGGTTCGAACTTTGCAGGGCAGGAGGGACTCGAACCCCCAACCGGCCGCTTTGGAGACGGCAACTCTAGCCAATTGAGCTACTGCCCTTCGCGCGGGCATGGCGAAACCATACGATTTGCCAAATCCCTCGTGAGCGTCGAATTGTAGGGGTTCAAGGGGCCTTAGGTCTAACTGGCTATTTCTGCACGAAAACCTAGATCGCAGCACAGGCGCGCATACGGCAGACTTAGGCCATGACCAGAATCTCCGCACGAATTGCCGCAATCGCAGAATCTGCGACCTTAGCTGTAGATGCCAAGGCGAAAGCGCTTAAAGCCGCTGGCCGCCCAGTTATTGGCTTTGGTGCAGGTGAGCCTGATTTTCCAACACCTGACTACATCGTTGAGGCAGCTGCTGCTGCAACCAAAGTTGTCGCAAATCATCGCTACTCACCTACCCCAGGTTTACCTGATCTACGTGATGCGATCGTGGCAAAAACTAAGCGCGATTCAAATTATGAAATTACTGCCGATCAAGTTCTAGTAACTAATGGTGGAAAGCAAGCGGTTTACCAAGCATTTGCCACAATTGTTGAAGATGGCGATGAAGTTCTATTGCCATCACCATATTGGACTACTTATCCAGAATGCATCAAATTAGCGGGCGGAAAAGCAGTTGACGTTTTTGCTGATGAAACTCAAAATTATTTAGTAACTGTGGAACAACTCGAAGCAGCGCGCACACCAAAGACGAAGGCGCTTTTATTCTGTTCGCCAAGTAATCCAACTGGTTCGGTTTATTCAGTTGAGCAAGTTAAAGCAATTGGTGAATGGGCGCTGAAAAATAATATCTGGATTATCGCCGATGAAATTTACGAACACTTGCTTTACGACGGTGCGACTGCGCCAAGTATGCCGGTCGTGGTTCCGGGTTTAGCTGACACCACAATTATTATTAACGGAGTTGCCAAGACTTATGCGATGACTGGTTGGCGCGTAGGTTGGATGATCGGCCCTAAAGATGTCATCAAAGCTGCGACAAACTTGCAATCTCACTTAACCAGCAACGTTTCGAACGTTACACAGCGTGCTGCTATTGCTGCGGTAACGGGTGACTTAGCTGCAGTGCATAAGATGGGCGAAGCTTTTAATCGTCGCCGTAAACTAATTGTTTCGCTGCTTAATGAGATCCCTGGTTTCTCTTGCCCAACTCCAACTGGTGCCTTCTATGTTTATCCATCAGTTAAAGGCGTACTTGGCAAAACTATTCGCGGTAAAACACCAACCACTTCGGCTGAATTAGCTACTTTGATTCTCGATGAAGTTGAAGTTGCAGCGGTTCCAGGTGAGGCTTTTGGCCCATCGGGTTACTTGCGCTTCTCTTACGCGCTAAGCGATGACGATATCGTTGAAGGCATTGGCCGTATCAAGAAACTAATCGAAGAGGCTAACTAACTACCAAGTTATACCAACCAGATTTACCTCTGGTTGCAGCTCAATCCCAAACTTGGCTTTAACGGCAGCGCTAGCAATCTTGGCTAACTCAGTAATTTCAGCAGCTGTTGCGTTGCCCGAATTAGTTAGCGCTAACACATGTTTAGTCGAAACTTTCGCGCCACCGTGCTGCTGACCTTTTTCAATTCCGGATTGCTGAATTAACCAAGCCGCCGAAGTCTTTACTTGCCCATCACTTGTTGGCCAACGTGGCGCATCAGCGGGTAATTGATCAGCAACAGCTTTGCTAACAATTGGGTTAGTAAAAAATGAGCCAGCTGACCAAGAGTCTTTATCAGTTGGCGAAAGCAACATTCCTTTTGCGCCTCGAAGTTCTAAAACCGTCTCGCGAACTTTTTTAACTGGTGCGCGGTCACCAATTTGAACTCCCAATTTAGTAGCGAGTTCGGCATAAGTGATTGGCTCAGACATTTCACCTTGGCGAAGTTGGAAAGCCACATCTAGAACTACATAGCGATCAGGTTCGGTCTTAAAGATCGAATTACGATAACTGAAATTACATTCGCTATTTGTAAAAGTTTTTAACGCCTTGTTTTGGCGGTCATAAGTGCGTACTCGAGTAATGAATTCGCCAACTTCGTGGCCGTATGCACCGATGTTTTGAATTGGTGCAGCGCCAACTGTGCCTGGAATACCACTTAGCGTTTCCATGCCGGCAAAGCCGCGTTCAATGGTCGATGCCACAAAGTCATCCCAGTTTTCGCCAGCCCCAATAGTTAGCGTGGCACCGCTGCAAGCATCAATCTCTTCTTTTACTTGATTGTTGCTAATTCGAATTACAGTGCCCGCAAAACCAGCATCGCTAATTAACATGTTTGTGCCCCCACCCAGAATTAACACTGGTGAATCACCGGCTGCAACGAGTGCGGCAATTATTTCAGCTTCGGTTGCGACCTCAATAAAATCGCGCGCCGGCCCACCAACATGCAAGCTAGTGAAATTGGATAGATCGGCCATGGCTAAAGGTTAGCGACGAGGGCTCAAGATTGCCTCTTTACCGCGGAAGCGTTCGAGGATTCGATCGTAATTCTTTTTTGATTGAACTTCGCGATATGTGGCGTCGGCGTCGTGATAACCATGATGGCGACCTTGTTCAAGCGGTAGTTGCATCTGCAGTAATCGGCCAGTGCCGTGGCGCAACTTCAGCGAGAACTCAATGTCAGCATTGCGATAATAAATTGCCCGGGCATTGATGCCGCCAACTTCAAGAGCTGCTACTCGGTCAACTGCCATAAAGTAACTAAAGAGCACATCGACTTCGCCATCGCCTTTATCTTCAGTACTGCGCCAGTCATCGGCTAAATTAACTAAGCCGCCTTTCCAACCGACAGCAACATATTCGCTTTTATTTAATTCATTAAGCACCGGTGAAATCGCATCGCCAGTCAAAGTCGTAGATGGATCCATCACGATTACATATTTAGATTCCACATTTTTCATTAACGCATTTACTGCCTCGCCCCAACCAGTCTCAGCGATTTCGACTAGCGCGGTTCGCTGATCAATTGCATCAACTAAGTCGCCAGCTGGCCCAATTGAAAGCACTGCAATGTTGCAATCGCTATTGGCTTTAATCGAATTAATGCAGGTAATCGCATCTGCAATAAAGCCTTCAATAACTAAAAGCGCTGTCATCTCATGTGTTGGCAGATTAAATGGCTTTAGCTCACGCAACTTCGTAATCACCGGGAAACGGGCTTTTTCAGTTAGTTCAAAGCCACCTGCAACATCGGCAACTTCATACCCGGCGGCAAAAATTTGGTCGCGCAGCGAATCGGCAAGGGCGAAATCTTTATTAGCTCGAGCGGCTTGACGCGCCTCTGCGAGTTCGATTACTGAAGTAGGAGCGCTCACTTTTTAACTAACGCCTTAGCCATTCCTAATACCTTTACTCCATCGACGGTGGCAGTTAGCTCAAGTCGGTATAAACCATTCTCTTCAGTAGCTACGCCATTTACAACCAGGTCAACAACGGTATTCGCTGGCACAACTACTGGTTTAACAAAACGAGCTGAATACTCTTTTACATTGGCAGAACCGCCAGCCCAATCGCTGACATATTGCCCAACTAAGCCCATAGTTAACATGCCGTGTGCGATGACATCGGGCAGACCAACTGATTTAGCAAAAGCTTCATCTTGATGAATCGGGTTCTGATCGCCACTGGCATCGGCATACCGCTTAAGAAGCTCGCGATCAATTTTGAAAATACGCTCTTGCATCATGCGCGCACCACAATCGTGCACCAGTTTGTACAAACTATTTCATCGCCATTGCGTAAATCAGATTTGACGTTAATAAACTCATTTCCGGCAGCAACTCGATAGCTTTCAATCGTGGCATCGCAAGTTAAAACATCGCCCGCGACAATTGGCCGGTGAATTTCAAATTTCTGATCGCCATGAACTACTCGTTCCCAGTTAATTCCTACTTCTGGGCCGGTCAGAATTTGTTGCAATTGATCTAGTGACGTGCGAATTGAGAAAGTTGGCGTCGCCACTGAAAAATCAGTCTCGCCAAAGACGGCAGCAAAATTTGTGATTTCAGATTGCGAAATAGTTGTTGAATTTGCACCGTTGTAGGTGCGCCCGACCGAATCGGGGCTGATCATTAGCGAGTTTCGCGGTGAAGGGTTGAAGACTTGCAACGTGGACAGAACTTCTTTAGTTCCATGCGGTCTGGATCGTTGCGGCGGTTCTTCTTAGTAATGTAATTGCGCTCTTTGCAATCTACGCAGGCCATGGTGATCTTTGGACGAACGTCCGCGCTCTTACTTGCCATGGTGATGCTCCTTTATAGATGTGCTGCACTAGTTAATTGAGAGGGCTAGGTTACCTGAGCCTGCTCAATGCGCGAAATTCACGCTTGGTTTATCGAGGTAAAACGGTCGTACTAGTAGCGGGAGCGGGATTTGAACCCACGACACAGCGATTATGAGCCGCTTGCTCTACCAAGCTGAGCTATCCCGCCAGGGATATGTGAACGGTAAAACACTTTCGAGCCCCCCACCGGAATCGAACCGGTGACCTTTTCCTTACCATGGAAACGCTCTACCGACTGAGCTAGGGGGGCGTTGATCAGTCCCTGAGCGTACAGGCTCAAACGGTAAATCGAAAAATGATGCTGTTACACCTTATTTATAGCGCTGGATCTAGCGCAATCTTACCCGTT
>CAXNEB010000056.1:0-4759 GCA_964201645.1 Candidatus Planktophila sp. | reverse complement strand
GGTGACGCTTACTGCGTTAAGTGCAAAGAGAAGCGTGATTTTGAAGGAACTGTAAAGGTTTCTGACTCTGGTCGTCGCATGGCACAGGGCATTTGCCCAGTCTGTGGCACCAAGGTAAATCGCATCCTTGGCAAAGCTCAGTAATTTTTATCACCAAAAGTTTTATCGAACGACCCGCAGCGAGTTAATCGTTGTGGGTCGTTTGCTTTTGACTCCCCGGTTAGCTCGGGCTGACGGCAAGTAAGAAAACCGCCCATACTTCGCAGAATTCTTCCTACTCAGTCCGGCCGTAGTCGAAATGCGCGCACCCTGCGCCCATGACAAATAATCCAACAATTGAAATCTCTGAAATCAAGCCTCGTCTAAAAACTGGGGCAATTGTGACCGCCATTAGCAACACCAAACCGCAAGCGCATTTCATCGGCCATGCCAGTGCTGGAATTCAAATCAGCCATCCAGGTGCTGCTGCCATCTTGGCCAACTTCACTGGCTCGCTGACTTGTTTCGAAATCAGTATTCGAACTGGGGCGCCCTTTGAAGTCGTTAACAAAATCTGCGACGAGTTAGTCGCTGCCAACTTGATCGACCAAGTTGCTAAGCCCATCGTCCTAGCTGATCGCTTTCACTCTGAGAAAACCAATCGCAAAACTCACTCGCAAGATCAGAGTAAAGATGCGGCCTATCAACAATTACAAAAACGGATCGCCCCCGAGCTTGGTCAAATAACTTGGCAAACCGGAATTATTGATGCTGGTGTGACAACGCTGAGTGATCGCCAAAAAGTTGCCATAGATATTTGTGGTGATGACCGTTTAGCAATCTCGCTCTTAACAACTTTATTGGCATCAGGAGTTTCCCAGACCACACTCGCGTTAAGTAATGTGCAACGAGAAATTGAAGCGAGTGATCTTGGCACCGGTGTCTTTGCGATCACCGACCTGGGTACTAACTTGGTAAATCGAATTTCGGAAATTGCCCGCGGCTTTGCGCTCTTTCCGATTTCTAAAAATGCAATTACTACAAATTATTTAACAATTATCTTTGGTGCTCCAGATCCAGCCAAAATCAATACTTTGCTGAGCTCTAACTTGCCCCACTTATTTATTAGCGCACTCGATGCAACAACTCTGCGCGTTGGTCCACTAGTGATTCCGGGCAAGAGCCCCTGCTTTAGATGTATTGAATTAGATCAACTAGAACAATCACCGCTGCTTAATCAAATCAATCAAGCTCGCCAATTTGCCTCGGTTCAACAATTAAATATTGCGGCCACCACACAATTTGCCGGGTTAATCGCCCAGTGCATTCTTAATTATTTAGATACCGGCATCAGTGAATTAATTGGTACCCAAATCTTGCTCGATACTGCCCGGCCATGTAATCCCCAACACATTGCCTACGCGATCAACCCTGCATGCGGGTGTGCCTGGTGATTCAATGTGCAAGATTTTGAATTCCTAGCCAGAATTAGTCCGTGAGCAACTTCGAAACTGAAATCCCTAAATCAACAACGGCGCGTACCGCCAAGATGATCTCTATCCCTGTCGGTATTGCCGGTCGAAGTGCACTCGGTTTTGGTCGACAACTTGTAGGTCAATCCGGCAGCATGGTCTTTAGTGAGATTCAAGAAAAAACTGCTGAACAAGTATTTAAAGTTTTAGGTGAGCTAAAAGGCGGCGCGATGAAATTCGGCCAAGCGCTTTCAGTTTTCGAAGCAGCGCTGCCTGAAGAAATTGCCAAGCCATATCGCGAGACTCTTACTAAGTTACAAGAGTCAGCCCCGCCGCTGCCTACTCGGGTAGTTCACAAAGTTTTAGCAAAAGAGTTAGGTGAAGATTGGCGCGATAACTTCGCTAACTTCGAAGATACCCCTACTGCTTCGGCTTCAATTGGCCAAGTTCATAAAGCAACTTGGAAAGATGGTCGAGCCGTTGCGGTAAAGATTCAATATCCCGGTGCAGCTGAAGCTTTGATCTCAGATCTAAATCAGATTCAACGCTTTGCCAAAATTTTCCAATTAGTAATGCCTGGTCTAGATATGAAACCGTTGCTCGAAGAACTCCGTGCACGCATCATTGAAGAAGTTGATTATCGTTACGAAGCTGAAGCGCAACAAAAATATTCTGAGGTTTACGATAACGATCCAGATATTGCGATTCCAAAAGTTGTAATGGCGTCTGATCGCGTGTTAGTTAGTGAATGGCTCGAAGGCACTCCGCTCTCAAAAATCATTGCCGGTGGCACCCAAGAAGAGCGCAACAACGCCGGTATGAAGTTGGCTCGTTTCCACTTCACCTCCCCTGATCGCGCCGGGTTACTTCACGCTGATCCGCACCCTGGAAACTTCCGTTTGCTAGATGATGGTCGCCTAGGTGTGCTCGACTTCGGAGCTTGTAACCGTTTGCCTGATGGTTTCCCAGAACCAATGAAGAATTTGCTCAAGCACGCACTCGATGACGATGCGATTGCGCTCTATGAAGGCTTCAAAAAAGATGGTTTCATCATGGCCGATGTTGAGGTGGACCCAAATCTGGTCTTGGAATATCTAGTGCCACTGGTTGAACCGCTTAGAACTGAAGTGTTTAAGTACTCGCGCGAGTGGCTACGCGATCAAAGCGCACGTGTTGGTGACCCTCGTAATCCAACTGCCAAGATCGGTTTCCAATTAAATCTGCCAGCTGAATATGTATTGATCCACCGCGTAACTCTCGGCACTACTGGCATCTTCTGCCAACTAGAAGCCGAGGGCAAGTTCCGCGACGAAGCTCTCTCCTGGTTCCCAGAAATCGCTCCTGCATCTATCTAGTTTTTACCCAAGCCAGTAGATTTAGTCCAGCAACAATTTAGAAAGGGTGCAAATGACCATCTGGATGTGGGCCGTGGTTATTGTAATTTTAATTGTAATTGAGCTTCTCACGGTAGATCTGCTCTTCGCATCTTTGGCAATAGCGGCAACAGCTGCACTAGTTGCAAATGCCTTTGGCTATGAAATGCCGGTCCAAGGAATTGCATTCGCACTCTTTGCGACTCTTTCATTGCTTTTCTTACGTCCCATCGCGCTTAAGCATCTCAAGAAAGAGGTACCCGGTTTTGCGACAAACATGGACGCCTTGATTGGTGCGCCGGCTGTAGCTTTAACAGAGGTTAATCTAAATGGTGGTCAGATAAAACTAAATGGTGAAGTCTGGTCAGCTAGATCTGCCTCTGGAACTATTTCTACAAATACGCAGTTATCAGTAGTTTCAATTGAAGGCGCTACGGCCCTAGTCATAGCGAAGGACAATTAAGGGGAATTAAATGGAAACAATAATCTCAAGTGCAAGTCTCGCTTTAATTGTTTTAGTCTTCATTGTAATTCTCTCTAAATCAATCAAGATTATTCCGCAAGCAAATGCTGGTCTAGTTGAAAGATTAGGCCGCTACAACCGCACCTTGGGTGCTGGTTTAACCATAATTATTCCATTTATTGATCGCTTCTTACCGTTGATAGATATGCGTGAAAAAGTTGTTTCATTCCCGCCACAGCCGGTAATTACTGAAGATAACTTAGTAGTTTCAATCGATACGGTTATTTACTTTCAAGTAACTGATCCAAAGTCAGCAACCTATGAAATTGAAAATTACATCCAAGGTATTGAGCAACTAACCGTGACAACTTTGCGTAACGTTGTAGGTGGACTTGATCTAGAGCAAGTTTTGACATCGCGAGATTCAATCAATGCCGCCTTGCGCGGAGTCCTCGACGAAGCAACTGGCAAATGGGGCGTTCGTGTAAATCGAGTTGAATTAAAGGCAATTGATCCACCTCCAAGCGTGCAAGAATCTATGGAAAAGCAGATGCGCGCTGAGCGTGAAAAGCGGGCCGTAATTCTCACCGCTGAAGGTGAGAAGCAGAGCCAAATTCTCACCGCTGAAGGCGAACGCCAAGGTGAAATTCTGCGCGCCGAAGGTGATGCCCAAGCCGCAGTTCTACGAGCACAAGGTGAAGCCGAAGCAATTGCAAAAGTTTTTAACGCGATTCATGAAGCAAACCCAGATGATCGAGTACTTGCTTACCAATACCTACAGCAGTTGCCAGCAATTGCTAATGGAACTGCAAGCAAGGTCTGGATCATTCCAGCAGAACTCTCTGGTGCAGCTGAAAAGATTGCGAAAGCTTTTCGAAATACCGATTAAGAAAAGCAAAGTGGCCCAACGCGACGAACCGTGGGACCACTTAGTGCTTAACTGTCGCTATTTCTTTTTATAACCTGTGGGACACTTTGGTTTTGCTGCTGTAACTTTTTTTACAAGTTTTCCCTTTGCGCAAGTTATTGTAGTCTTTTTTGAGGCTAGCTCTTTAGCGCTTTTTAGAGCCTGGTCATACGAATCAAGCACATTCTGAAACAACCTGACTTCTCCGTTGTATTTTGCATCAAAAGTTGAAAGATAGATTGAATTACAGTCAATTTCCGCAGGGAAAAGACTAATCAACGATTGAAACTTAGCTTTGGATAACGGGTAATCAGTTGCTGCTATAGAAATTTTGAATTTTAAACTCTTCAACTCACCGTTGTAATTAACACATTTAGTTTGTGCATCTAAAGATAACTTGGCATCGGCTTCTTGTTTAGCTTTCAGATCAGCTGCTGCTTTGGCATCGGCTTCTTGTTTAGCTTTCAGATCAGCTGCTGCTTTGGCATCGGCTTCTTGTTTAGCTTTCAGATCAGCTGCTGCTTTGGCATCGGCTTCTTGTTTAGCTTTCAGATCAGCTGCTGCT
>CAXNEB010000055.1:0-4768 GCA_964201645.1 Candidatus Planktophila sp. | reverse complement strand
AAGAACTGCAAATACTAAAAACGTTGGTAGGCCGTTTGGTCTAAAGGAAAGCAAAACTGCGCTGGGTACTAAAAGTGAGTAGAAATCATTCTTTGAGTAGTTATCGCCTTGGCGGTAAATGGTGAAAAAAGCAGCCAAAAGCAATAGTCCCGCGGTCATCAAGATGTCATGCCAGAGCGTGATTCCCATACCTGCGACCAGAGGTGTCATGGTCAAAACAAAGGAAGAAATTGCGGCTGTTCTCTTGGAAAGAAGGGCGTAGGATAATCTAGTAACTGAATAAACCAAGATCAGAGTGTTAATCAGTGTTAGAAGTCCGATGAAATTACCAAAGAGTGAAAATACTCGAACATAGATCGCCCATGAGGCTGTGTATGAATTTACTAGGTCACCAGATTTGGCCATATTAACGGCGGCGAAAGAATCAGCTGAATAGAAGCCGGGGAAGAAAATAATCCACCAAATAACAGCTACCACGGAGTTACGAATTAAAGCATTGCGCATTATCGTCTCGCTTTCAGAGCTCGGTGAGTGATAAGTGTGAAAATAATTGAGACTGCATCTTTTGCGGAAATCATTTTGCCATCTAGACGCGAGCGAGGGGAATATCCAACTTTGACTTCATGTGGGCGAATGCGCTGCTTCCAAAGGTAAATTGGAATCTCAATCTCGATTGCAAACTTCTTAAACTTATAAGGCAGATCCTGTAGAACTTTAGTTGGTACCAGTTTATAACCACACATGATGTCAGTTACCACTTCATTGAAAAGTAGCCCGTACAGGTTTGAAATTACCAGATTGCCTTTGGCATAGCGATAAGTAAATGCTGACTGCGCTAAGAAGTGACGATAGCCAAAGACAACTTCAGCTTTGCCATCTTGCACAACTTTCCAAAGCTCAACCACATCGTGGGTATCGAGCTCTAGATCTGCATCGAGGATAATTACATGTGAAGATTGAACTAATTTGGTACCGGCTTGAATGGCACTCGACTTACCACCATTTGATTGAGTCAGCGTTTGGTGCTTGAAGGAAACTTGAGCAAGAGCCGCAGCTAGAACCTCACCACTGTTATCGGTGCTGCCATCGTTAATGAAGATGCATTCAGCGATAACACCGCTAAGCATTGAATCTATTTGGCTTACGAGCTCGGTAAGTGTGCGAGATTCGTTATAGATCGGCACCAGAACGGTTAGCGACTTCATGGTGTGATCCTATTTGGGGCGAGCGGCAGATACTCAGAAAGGTCGGCGCGAGCACCAGATGCGTTGATTTTGCCGGTCTGCATGGCAGCCGCCCAATTAGTTTCACCGCTTGCAAGTGCTAGCCAGGTGTCGGCATCCATCTCGATGACATTAGGTGGAGTACCGCGAGTATGGGTTGGACCATCGCCACATTGCACTGCTGCATAAGGCGGAATTCGCACTTCAATGGCACGACCCGGATTTGCGGCAACTAATAAAGCAAGAGTTGCTTTAACTGATTCGAGAATCTGGGGGTCGCGCATTGATTAACCAAACAACTTCGGGAAAGTTTCGGTATGAGCGGTGCGAAGTTCAGCTAGTGAAATTTCAGCACCGTTAATAGTTAGTGATGTGCCACCTGTGGTGCCGATTTTGGTTGCTGGGTAGGTGATCTTTGCAGCATCGGCTGGGTCGATTGCAATTAGCACTCGCGATGGCGTTTCAGAGAGTAGTTCGATACCAACATCGTTAAGTGTGATAGTTGCACCGATATTGTGCTTAAGCGTTGTCTCGATCAAAGTTGCCGCAAGACCACCTTGCGAAAGATCGTGGGCACACTTAAAGATTGAGTTGTTGGCAAGTAAGAAATCAATTAACTTCATTTCGCGTTGCAGATCTGCAATTGGAGAATTACCACCGCGTTGGTTATGTAAGAACGCCCATTCGCTGCCAGCTAGATCATTCTTGGTTTCACCTAAGAGGTAGAGATCAAGACCAGCTGCCGGGATTCCCATTGGGGTGCGAGTGCGCACATCTTGAATAACGCCGAGCACGCCGATTACTGGTGTCGGCAGAATCGCAACGTCACCAGTTTGGTTATAGAACGAAACATTGCCACCTGTAACAGGTAGGCCCATCTCTAAACAACCATCGGCAAGACCGCGAACAGATTCGGCGAATTGCCACATGACGCCTGGGTCCTCAGGAGAGCCAAAATTAAGGCAATTTGTCACTGCTAGTGGCTTAGCACCGGCAACTGCGATGTTGCGAGCAGCTTCGGCAAGTGCCAACTTGGCACCTTCGTAAGGATTTAAATATGACCAATTGGCATTGGCATCAGTACTAATTGCAACGCCGAGTTGAGTTGATTCATCTACGCGAACCATGCCGGCGTCTTCTGGTTGGGCCAGAATTGTGTTGCCTTGCACGTATTTGTCATATTGCGAAGTAACCCAAGATTTATCAGCCAGGTTTGGGGTGCTGGCAATTGTTAACATCGCCGCTTTAATTTCATCCGCTGTTTTTGGTAGCGGCACGTTAATGGTTTGGGCGTTAACGATGTCGATGTAAGCAGGTTGGGCAAGTGGGCGGTTATAGACCGGGCCTTCATGCGCCACAGTGCGAGGTGGCACATCAACAATTACTTCGCCATGCCAAGTAATGATTAGACGATCACCGTCAGTAACTTCACCGATTACATCAACTGTGACATCCCATTTGGCGCAGATCTCTAAGAAACGGGCGATGTGCTTTGGTTCGACAATTGCGCACATACGCTCTTGTGATTCGGACATCAAAATTTCTTCAGGTGAAAGTGATGGATCACGTAGTGGCACTTTGTCGAGTTGCACGGCCATGCCACCGCTACCACCAGAGGCTAATTCACTAGTTGCGCAAGAAAGTCCAGCACCACCAAGATCTTGAATACCGACCACTAAATCTTCGGCAAAGATTTCTAAACTACATTCAATTAAAACTTTTTCAACAAATGGGTCGCCGACTTGCACACTTGGTCGCTTAGCTGGGCCACTGGCACCGAAAGTTTCAGAAGCTAGAACTGATACGCCACCAATGCCATCGCCACCAGTTTTAGCGCCGAAGAGCACAACTAAGTTGCCAGCACCTGAGGCTTTAGCTAATTTGATTTGATCATGGCGCATTACGCCAACGCAAAGAGCGTTAACTAACGGGTTACCTAAATAAGTTTGATCAAAAGTAATTTCACCACCAATATTTGGTAGGCCTAGGCAGTTGCCGTAGCCACCTATGCCAGCGACGATGCCAGGCAAAACCCGCTTGGTATCAGGGGCATCGGCGGGGCCAAAGCGAAGTGGATCCATTACGGCAATTGGGCGAGCACCCATCGTCAAGATATCGCGCACGATTCCGCCGACGCCAGTTGCGGCGCCTTGGTATGGCTCGATAAATGAGGGGTGGTTATGCGATTCGATTTTGAAAGTAACTGCGTAGCCCTGACCGACATCGACAACGCCAGCGTTTTCGCCAATACCAACTAAAAGCGCATCGCTATGCGGTGCTTTCTCGCCAAATTGCTTTAAGTGAACCTTGGAAGATTTATATGAGCAGTGCTCAGACCACATAACTGAATACATCGCCAGCTCAGAAGAAGTTGGGCGACGATTAAGAATTTCTTTAATGCGCGCGTATTCGTCGGGCTTTAGACCAAGTTCAGCGAAAGGTTGTTTGGTATCTGGTGATGTTTGCGCAATCGCAACGGTATCAAGGCTCATTACTTACCTGCCAGTGCGGTTAGAACTGAAGTAAAGAATGGCAAGCCATCGGTACTTGGGCCGGTTAGTGAATCAATGGCGTGCTCAGGGTGGGGCATAAGGCCAACGACATTGCCGCGCTCGTTAGTAATGCCGGCAATTAAGTTACGTGAGCCATTTGGGTTCTCGCCGACATAGCGAGCAATAATTCGGTTGTTATCTTCAAGTGACTTTAAAGTTTCATCATCACACTGGAAAGAACCCTCACCATTTTTTAGCGGAATCACAATCTCTTGACCAGCTGTGAAATTGGTGGTCCAGGCGCTAGTTGTGTTTTCAATCTTTAGAGTTTGATCGCGGCAGAGGAAATGCAGTTCGTGGTTACGGGTTAGTGCACCCGGCAATAAATGAGCTTCGCAGAGAACTTGGAAACCATTGCAGATACCAAGTAGCGGCATACCTTTATTAGCTTGGGCAATAATTTCAGTCATTACTGGGGCAAAGCGTGAGATCGCACCGCAGCGCAGGTAATCACCATAGGAAAAACCACCAGGCAAGATCACGGCATCGACGCCCTTTAGGTCGGCATCTCCGTGCCAGAGCGAAACTGCCTCGGCGCCCGCGTATTTAACTGCTCGCGCGGCATCTCGGTCATCGAGGGTGCCGGGAAAAGTTACGACTCCAATGCGCATACTTATTCGGCCCTAACGGTGAAGGTCTCGATAACTGGGTTAGCAAGTAGAACTTCGGCAGCTTTTTCGACTTCGGCAATCTGGGCCGCGGTTACATCGCCATCGACGGTGATTTCAAAGCGCTTGCCTTGGCGCACATCGGTAGCAAATGAGAAACCTAAGCGGGGCAGCGCAGCAGCGACTGCTTTGCCTTGAGGATCTAAAATCTCGGGCTTAAGCATTACATCAACCACGATTTTTCCCATTTGTTTCTCCCTTGTTAGTTCTGAAAGCTAAAGCCAGTAATACGTTTGAAAGCTTCGGTGTAACGCTGCGTAGTTTTCTCAACAACTTCAGTTGGTAGTGCTGGTGGATTACTCTCGCGATCCCAGCCACTGTTTAC
>CAXNEB010000054.1:0-4862 GCA_964201645.1 Candidatus Planktophila sp. | reverse complement strand
TAAGGCTGCTGCACAAGGCGTTCCAACAATTGACTACGACCGTCTAACACTTAACGGTTCAGCTTCATACTACGTTTCATTCGATAACGAAGCAGTTGGTCGTCTACAAGGTGAAGGCATCAAGGCATGTCTAGATGCTGCTGGTAAGTCATCAGCTCGCATTGTTTACCTAAACGGTTCACCTACAGATAACAACGCAACACTATTCAAGGCTGGTTACGACTCAGTACTACGTCCATTGATCGATTCAGGTTCATACACCTTGGTTGACGATCAAGCAGTTCCAGATTGGGACAACGTAAAGGGTGGAACAATCTTTGAGCAGATGCTGTCAAAGGCTGGCGGAAAGCTTGATGCAGTTGTATCAGCTAACGAAGGTCTTGGCTTAGCTGCAGTTGCTGTTCTTAAGAAGAACAAGCTAAACGGCAAGGTTTGCGTATCAGGTCAAGATGCAACAGCAGACGGACTTCGCGCGATCCTTACTGGTGACCTTTCAAACACTGTTTACAAGGCCATCAAGGCTGAAGCAGAAGGCGCAGCAGCTCTTGCTATTGCACTTCTAAACGGTGACGAAGCACCAACAGCAACTGGTTCAGTAAACAACGGATCAATTGATGTTCCTTCTGTTCTACTAGTACCAGTCGGCATCACAAAGGAGAACGTAAAGGACGTCATCGCTGATGGCTTCCAGACACGTGAAGCAGTGTGTGCTGATATCGAAGACCTCTGCACAGAAAACGGAATCTAATTTCCGATCTGTAACGAGTTAGATAAGTAAAAAGTTCGGCTCGGGGCCATTAGGTCTCGAGCCGAACTTTCTTAATTGGCGCTTAATCTTAAAGTAAGGGTCTTAAAGTAAGGGTCTTAAAGTAAGGGTCTTAAAGTAAAGATCCTGGGCGCTGAGATAAAAATCCTTGTAATTTAGGCAAAGCAACACCAAACTAGTAACACTTCAGCAATTAGGTTTATGAATTGAACAGGAGCTTAAAGTGACCGAACCGATTCTCTCGCTTCGCGGAGTCAATAAATCTTTTGGTCCAGTACATGTCTTAAAGGATGTAAACCTCGATGTGCATCCTGGGCAAGTAACCGCGCTAGTTGGAGATAACGGAGCCGGTAAGAGCACGCTAATTAAGTGCATTGCCGGTATCTACACACCAGATCACGGTGAATTTAAGTTTGATGGCCAAGTCGTAAATATCACTGGCCCTCGCGATGCAACTGCCTTAGGTATTGAAATTGTTTATCAAGATTTAGCTCTCTGCGATAACTTAGACATCGTTCACAATATGTTCTTAGGCCGCGAAGTTAAAAAGGGTCCGGTGCTTGATGAATCTGCGATGGAATCACTTGCCCGTAAAACTCTAGATAGTTTGAGCGTTCGCACCGTTAAATCTATTCGCCAAACTGTGGCTTCGCTTTCAGGTGGTCAGCGCCAAACTGTGGCGATCGCAAAAGCAGTGCTCTGGAATAGCAAGGTGGTAATTCTTGATGAGCCAACTGCAGCCCTTGGTGTTGCTCAAACTGAACAAGTTTTGAACTTAGTGCGCCGCTTGGCTGATAACGGCTTAGGGGTAATTTTGATTAGCCACAACATCAACGATGTATTTGAAGTCGCTGACAACATTGCAGCGCTTTATCTCGGCACCATGGCAGCGCAAGTTGCTAAGAATGAGGTAATTCCAAGACAGGTAATTGAGTTGATAACTACTGGCGCATCAGCTGGTGTCGAGAAGGCGGGAGCAAAGTAATGAGTACTTCTACCTCAGCTGTTGAAATTCCAGAGGCATCACTGAAAAGCGCGGCTCAGGATTACTGGTCAAAGGTAAAGGCTGGCGATATTGGTGCACTGCCCGCTGTCTTAGGCTTACTAGTTCTTTGTATTGTTTTCGGTTCGATGTCGAGTGTTTTCTTAACGCCGGGCAACTTTGCGAACTTGTTAACCCAAGCAGCATCGGTAATCGTGATTGCGATGGGGTTGATCTTCGTGCTTCTACTGGGCGAGATTGATTTATCTGCCGGATACGCATCTGGTGTTTGCGGTGCGGTATTGGTAATTCTGATTACCGATCAAGGACAACCTTGGTACATCGCACTTGCTGCCAGCATTGCAGTCGGAATGGCGATGGGATTTGGTTTAGGCACGCTAGTTGCCCGCCTCGGAATTCCCTCTTTCGTTGTAACGCTTGCTGCCTTCTTGGGCTTCCAAGGAATTTTGCTTATTTTGGCTGGCGAAGGCGGAACTATTCGCGTTGAAGATGAAACTGTTTTAGCAATTCAAAACAGCAATCTCTCGCCAACTTTGAGTTGGGCCTTCTATATTGTTGCCTCAGTTGGCTATGTATTACTTGGTTTAAGCCGCATCAATGCTCGCCGTAAAGCTGGCTTAAAGGCTGAACTATTCAAGTTGTGGTTAATTAAAACAGTTAGCTTGGTTGGTGTTTCCGGCTTGGCAGTTTTTGCACTTAATCTTGAGCGCAGTAACAACCGCGAACTTGTTAGCTTAAAAGGCATTCCTTACGTGGTTCCAGTAATTCTCTTCTTACTTGTAATCGGAACTTTCGTACTTGGTCGCACCGCTTTCGGCCGCCACATTTATGCAGTTGGTGGAAATGCAGAAGCTGCTCGACGCGCAGGTATCAATGTGAAGAACATTCGTATTGCAGCCTTCGTGATTTGTTCAGGGTTATCTGCAATTGCTGGTTTGCTCTTTGCTTCCCGCCAAAATTCAATCTCACCAACAACTGGTGGCTCTTCTACTCTGCTCTATGCAGTTGGCGCCGCAGTTATTGGTGGCACCAGTTTGTTCGGTGGCAAAGGAAAGATGCGCGATGCGATTCTGGGTGGCCTAGTAGTTGCCGTCATTGATAACGGTATGGGTTTGCTCGGCTATGCAGCCGGCGTCAAGTTCATTGTTACCGGTGCAGTGCTATTAGTTTCAGCTGGAGTTGATGCGGTTTCACGCCGCGGCAGTTCGGCTTAGCATACTAGTAAATTTCTTTACTAATTCACTAACTAAAAACTTAGGAAAGTTTTACTTGGCACCCATCAGGTGCTCAAGAGCTAACTGATCAAGTGCTTCGTAGTGGTAACCGCGCTTGCCGGCAGTCTCGACATCAAGGAACTCGTTCGCGAGGTCGCGCCAAGTTTCACTAGGTGCAAATGTTGGTTCAGCTAAGCCCGGAATATTTGATTCTGCCATCGCGTTTATTACACGTGGATCATTGCGGAAAGCTAGTGCGCGCTCTTTGAGCATTAAATATGTGCGCATATTTGCCGATGCTGATTCCCAAACACCCTTATCGCTTTCAGTGCGAGCTGGCTTGTAATCAAAGTGCTTTGGTCCGCTGTAGTTATAACGCTCGAGCAGATCAACTAAGAAGAAAGCAGATTTCAAATCACCATGACCGAAAACTAAATCTTGATCATACTTTGGGCCATGCTGACCATTTAGATCGATGTGGAATAACTTCTTATGCCAAAGTGCTTGCGCGATACCGTGTACAAAGTTAAGACCAGCCATTTGTTCGTGGCCAACTTCTGGATTAAGACCAACTAGTTCTGGGTGATCTAGTGAATTAATAAATGCTAAAGCGTGACCAATTGTTGGCAAGAAAATATCGCCACGCGGTTCATTTGGCTTAGGTTCGATAGCAAACTTAATGTTGTAGCCATTATCTAGAACATACTGGCCGAGCGTATTAAAAGCTTCGCGGAAACGATCTAGAGCAACGTAAGCATCTTTAGCGCCATCTGATTCAGCACCTTCGCGGCCACCCCAGGCAACATAAATTTCAGCACCCAACTCAGCAGCTAAGTCGATGTTGCGCATGGTCTTCTTAATTGCGTAACGACGAATATCGCGATCATTCGAAGTAAATGCACCATCTTTAAACACTGGGTGGCTAAACAAGTTTGTAGTTGCCATTGGAACTTTCATTCCGGTTGCGGCAAGAGCAACTTTGAAGCGGTCAATATGTGATTGACGATCAGCATCGTTGCTTCCGAATGGAATTAGGTCATCATCATGGAAAGTTACGCCATAGGCACCACGCGCAGCGAGCTCGTTTACGGTGCGAACTGGGTCAAGCGCTTCGCGGGTTGCATCGCCAAATGGGTCACGTGCCTGCCAACCGACGGTCCAGAGGCCGAAAGTAAATTTATCTGCGGGGCTAGGTGTTAAAGCCATGGTTTGACCCTCTCGTACGCGCTCGTTTGTAACTATGCCGAACTTACCTCTAATCTTGCCCAGTATCTAGCGGAGGCCTCTCGGACAATTGCCTCAGAGATTTCCCTAGTACAGCACGGTAAGCACTCTTAAGCGGGAGTGGTGAAATGGCAGACACGCAGGTCTTAGGAACCTGTGTCTTCGGACGTGCGGGTTCAAGTCCCGCCTCCCGCACACAGATATCGAGGTACATTTTTCAAATACTTTCAAAACCATTAAGTAGTTAGATTTTGGCTATGGCAAAGAAATCTGCAGCAAGAATCAAGATGGAAGCCGCTGAAATTAAGCGCGCAGCTGCTGCATGCCGCGAAGAAAAGAAAAAACAATCAGAAATTAGCGCCACAAATGAAACTACCGAATTAGATCGCTACCAATCTTTAGACGCAGCGTGGCGAGAAATTGGATTAGCTGCACCTGCTCGCCGCGCACTAGTCGATGACGGCTTATTGGAATTATCTGACTTGCGGAAAGTTTCACTCGCCGCGGTTAAAGAGTTACACGGCATGGGGCCAAATGCGATTCGCATTTTGACGACCGAATTGAAGAAGGCTGATCTCTCCTTTAGGAAATGAAATTAGTTAACTAGATGTTCACTAAAATCTAGAACTTTTTCGCCAATTCGGGTTTAGCATTT
>CAXNEB010000053.1:0-5010 GCA_964201645.1 Candidatus Planktophila sp. | reverse complement strand
GGTCACCGCCGTCGTCAAGGTTTCCGCGCACAGTTAACTAAAGTAAAAATTACCGCCATCAACGGCGTGAAGTAAGGGAGCGCAGAAATGGCAAGTAAGAAGGGTGTCTCCTCGACACGTAACGGTCGCGATTCAAATCCACAGTACTTGGGCATCAAGCGTTTTGGTGGCCAACTAGTAAACAGTGGCGAAATTCTTGTTCGTCAACGCGGTACTCACTTTCACCCAGGCAAGAATGTTGGTCGCGGTAAAGATGACACCCTGTTCGCTCTAGCTGCCGGTGCAGTTGAGTTCGGCAAAGCTCGTGGTCGTCGCGTTGTAAACGTGGTCCCTGTAGCTTAATTTTCGGTTCTCAAAAAAGAGCGAGCCGCACATATGCGTGGCTCGCTTTTTTAATTCCATTAACAACGTAAGGAGTAGCGATGACAACATTCGTTGATCGTGTAACTCTTTATGCCGCTGCCGGAAAAGGTGGCGATGGTTGCGTTTCAGTTAAACGTGAAAAATTTAAGCCACTGGGTGGACCAGATGGCGGTAATGGTGGTCGCGGTGGCGATGTAATTCTGGTCGTTGATCCAGATGTAACGACGCTGCTTGATTTTCACCACTCACCACATCGTCGTGCAACTTCTGGACATCAAGGTTATGGCGATCGCAAAGATGGTGTTTACGGCACTGATTTAATTCTTGGCGTACCAAATGGCACAGTTGTTTATGATGATCGTGGAAATCAGTTAGCTGACTTAGTTGGTACTGGCACTACTTTTATTGCAGCCCAAGGTGGCTTTGGTGGCCTGGGAAACCTCGCCCTTTCATCTTCTAAACGTCGTGCACCAGGTTTCGCACTCCTTGGCGAACCTGGCGAAGAGCGCACGCTACAACTAGAACTAAAGAGCGTTGCCGATATCGCTTTAGTTGGTTATCCAAGTGCTGGTAAATCTTCACTAATTGCAGCTATTTCTGCAGCGCGTCCAAAGATTGCCGAATATCCATTTACAACTTTGATACCAAACCTTGGTGTAGTTAACGCAGGTGATACGCGGTTCACTGTGGCCGATGTGCCAGGTTTAATTCCAGGTGCCAGCCAAGGAAAAGGGTTAGGTCTTGAATTTTTGCGTCACGTCGAACGTTGCGTTGCACTTGTACACGTTCTCGATTGCGGCACACTTGAAACTGACCGTAATCCGATTCAAGATCTCGAAATTATCGAAGCCGAGCTTGCCGAATACGGTGGTCTCGAAGATCGCCCACGCATCATTGCGTTAAATAAAATTGATATCCCAGATGGTGCTGCAATGGCCGACATGGTTGCCGATACTTTGCGCGAAAAAGGTTACGAGGTTTACCCAGTTTCAGCTGCTAGCCGCGAAGGTCTTACGAATTTAACTTATTCCATGGCGCGATTGATTCAAGCAGCTCGTGCATCAATGGCCAAAGAAGAGCGCACTCGAATTATCTTGCGACCAACGCCTGTCGATGATTCTGGCTTTACCGTTAAAGCCAATGAAGATGGTTCATTCACTGTACGCGGTGCCAAAGTTGTGCGCTGGGTTCGCCAAACAAACTTTAAGAATGCCGAAGCAATTGGTTATTTAGCTGATCGCTTGGCGCAACTTGGTGTTGAAAAAGAACTTTATAAAAAAGGCGCAGTTGCAGGTAGCGAAGTGCGCATTGGTTCCGGTGAAAACGAAGTGGTATTTGATTGGGAGCCAACGATTGAAGCTGGCGCTGAACAACTTGCCGGGCACTTACATCGCCGTGGCGAGGATTCCCGTCTAGAAACAACCTGGAAACCCGTTAATCGAATCGATGATGTGCTCAGCGAAGATGAAATCGCCAAGCAATGGGAGTACAACGTTTCTGACCCACACAACCCTAAAATTGCTGATGTCGTAGATCTTGAACTAGCTAAATTGGATGGAGATGATGAGTGATGGCCCGAAACTCAATCGCCAGCGCCAAACGAATTGTTATCAAGATTGGCTCTTCGTCACTAACTGGTAGCGCAGGTTCGGCGCTAGATCCAGCTGCCGTCGAAAAGATTGTGGCAATTGTCGCTGCCGCTAAATCACGTGGAGCCGAAGTTCTAGTTGTTTCTTCCGGTGCAATTGCTGCCGGGTTAGCGCCACTTGGCTTAACTGCTCGTCCTAAAGATTTAGCTACCCAGCAAGCAGCAGCATCTGTTGGGCAAGGCTTATTAATTCATCGCTATACCGAGAGTTTTGCCCAGCACTCAATTACGGCATCGCAAGTATTAATCACTACCGAAGATATTGTGCGCCGCGTTCATTATCAGAACGTGCAGCGCACCCTATTTAAGTTGCTGCAATTAGGCGTTGTGCCAATTATTAATGAGAACGACTCCGTTGGTACTCAAGAGATTCGCTTTGGTGATAACGATCGCCTTGCTGCTCTCGTTGCTTTATTGATCGATGCCGATTTATTAGTTTTAGTCTCAGATATTGATGCTCTTTATGATGCACCGCCAACACAGGCAGGTGCCAAAGCAATTATTGAAGTAACTGATTTTGCTGAAATTGCAGCTATTGAAATTGGTGGTGCGGGTTCTGCCGGTGTTGGCAGCGGGGGAATGGTTACCAAGATCGAAGCTGCTCGTATTGCAACGGGTGCTGGTGTTTCGATGTTGCTAACTTCGCTTGAACAAGCTGCCCAATCAATTGCTGGCGCCGAACTCGGAACTTATTTCCAGGGCCACGAACGCAAAACAACTTCGCGGTTACTTTGGCTTGCCCATGCTGCAACTCCACAAGGAAAATTAATCCTTGATGCGGGCGCAGTTAAAGCGATTTGCGAACGTGGAACCTCACTTTTGCCAGCCGGTGTAACCGCAGTTGAAGGAACCTTTATTGCTGGCGATACCGTTGAATTAGTTGGGCCAGATCGAAAAGTAATTGCGCGCGGTCTAGTTGCATTTGATGCCTCAGAATTGCCAGTAATGCTGGGTCGATCAACTAAAGAACTTGCTGCAGCACTAGGGCCAGAGTATGAACGCGAATTAGTACATCGCGACGACCTGGTACTTCTGTAGGCTTTAGCTATGAGTGCCACTACAACTGTTGCTGCGTTAGCTGATCTAGCTCGCGCCGCCGCTCGCACGTTAACTGTGGCCACTGGTGCGCAGCGCGCAGCAGCCCTTAATGCGATTGCTGACGAGATTGAAGCTCGTAGCGCCGATATTCTGGTCGCAAACAAAGTAGATATTGATCGCGGCATTGCCGAAGGCATGCACCTACAGTTACAAGATCGTTTGCTGCTCACCGCTGAGCGCATTAAAGGAATTGCAAACGGTGCGCGCCAAGTAGCAGCGCTCGAAGATCCCCTCGGAAATGTATTGCGTGAGCGCACTCTGCCAAATGGGCTGCACCTAAAGCAGATCTCGGTTCCATTCGGGGTAATCGGCATGGTTTACGAAGCCCGCCCAAATGTGACCGTAGATGCTGCCGTGATTTTATTAATGTCCGGCAATGCCGCTTTGTTACGTGGTTCATCTACTGCTGCAAGTAGCAATGCGATTTTGCTCGAGGTAATGCGCAGCGCGCTAGCTAAAACCAAGATTTCACCAGATGTGCTGCAACTGGTTCCAACTGATGATCGCGACACCGTCAAGGCGTTACTAAATGCTCGCGGCAAAGTCGATCTAGTTATTCCTCGAGGAAGTGCGGCACTAATCCGCATGGTGGTTGATGAATCCAGTGTGCCTACAATTGAAACTGGCGCTGGTGTTTGCCATGTCTATGTCGATGAGTTTGCCGACCTGGCAAAAGCGCTACCAATTTTGATTAACTCAAAGTGCCATCGCCCAAGTGTTTGCAATGCGGCCGAAACCCTTTTGGTTCATGAAGCAGTTGCCGCTAAATTCTTGCCAACAGCTCTGCAGGCTCTGCATGATGCTGGCGTTAAATTAAATGTTGATACCAAATCACTTGCTGTTGCTAACGAGTTAAAGATTCCAGCCACGTTGGCCACTGAAGAAAATTGGTCAACCGAATACGGCATTCTTGAGATGAATGTTGGGGTAGTGGCTAGCGTTGATGCAGCTGCCGATCACATTGCTAAATACGGTACCCAGCACACCGAATCAATTGTTTCCGAATCAGATACCGCAGTGCAGCGATTCATTGCACTCTCAGACTGCGCCGCAGTCATGATCAATACCAGTACTCGATTTACCGATGGCGAACAGATGGGCTTTGGCGCTGAAATCGGAATTAGCAATCAAAAACTTCATGCCCGTGGCCCAATGGGTCTAGAAGCTATGACTACAACCACCTGGATCGTCACTGGCGACGGTCAAATCCGCCAGTAATAGCCCATTAAGATTGGCCCTATGAGTTCGTTATCTCGCGACGATGTCGCAAAACTTGCCGGCTTAGCCCGCATTGAAATGAGTGAAGAAGAGCTAGTTGCTCTCTCAAATGAGTTCACCGTCATTCTCGATGCAGTTGCTCGTGTGCAAGAAGTTGCTGGCGCCGATGTCGAAGCTACGTCGCACCCACTGCCACTTCGCAATGTCTTTCGCGCAGATGTAGTTGTGCCAAGTCTGACTCCCGAAGAAGCACTTTCTGGTGCGCCTGCGCAAGAAGAACTACGTTTCCGCGTGCCCCAGATTTTGGGCGAAGAATGATTCGCTCAACCGCTGCCGAGATGGCCGCTAAGTTAGTTGCTGGCGAAGTAACGTCAGTTGCACTAACTCAAGCACACCTAGATCGCATCACAAGTGTTGATGCTGATGTTCATGCGTTCTTACACGTCGATACCGAAGGCGCACTTGCTCAAGCTGCGGCCATCGATGCGAAGCGCGCAAAGGGCGAAAAACTTTCACCGCTAGCCGGAGTTCCACTTGCGCTGAAAGATGTCATGGCGCAAAAAGGAATTCCCACAACTTGTGGTTCCAAGATTCTTGAAGGCTGGCGCCCACCATATGACTCAACAGTTGTAGCAAATCTAAAGAAGAATGACATTGTTATTTTGGGTAAGACCAATATGGAT
>CAXNEB010000052.1:0-5673 GCA_964201645.1 Candidatus Planktophila sp. | reverse complement strand
GGGGTAAGGCGAGTCAACATCACCATCTGCGCCGGCCAAATACATTGATTTCCAATTGCAAATAAAGTCATCACTATTACAGCTGTTGGCTTGGTAGATACAAATGCAAAACCAAATCCAGAAAGGGCTGAAACAACTAGTCCTATGATCATCACAATTTTCGGACCGATGCGATCGACCATCGCACCCAATGGACCAGAGCCAGCGATTCCGACTAGCGCACCCCAGGCCATTAGCAGGCCACCAAATGAAGTTGTGAATCCGCGCATCTCATGGAGATAGACCATCAAAAGTGAAAGTGTCATTCCGCGACCAATAGCGCTTAAAGCAATTCCGATAACGATGCGGCGAGAATGCGGATTTAGAATAGAGGTGAACTCTTTATAGGGCATTTTTGGGGCGCGCATTCGGGCAGTCTATATCTGAGACAATGAGCCTTGTGTCCACATCAACATCAAAGGCGTTTTCATTTCAAATCAACCACAGCGCCGAAAACTCTTTAGCGCGGGTTGGCACAATCTCTACACCGCACGGTGATATTCAAACTCCAGCATTTATTCCAGTAGGTACAAAAGCCACAGTTAAAGCAGTTCTACCAAGTGCGATGAAAGATCTGGGTTCGCAAGCACTTCTAGCAAATGCGTATCACCTCTACTTGCAACCCGGTCCAGATGTATTAGATGACGCTGGCGGGTTAGCAAAATTTATGAATTGGCAAGGTCCAACATTTACCGACAGTGGTGGGTTCCAAGTTCTCTCACTCGGTGTTGGTTTCAAAAAAGTCTTGGCGATGGATGCAACCACTTTTAGGTCTGATCAAGTAATTGCTGGAAATAAAGAACGCCTGGCTCATGTTGACGACGATGGAGTTACCTTTAAGTCTCACCTAGATGGATCTATGCACCGCTTTAGCGCCGAAATATCTATGCAGATTCAACATAAAATTGGCGCCGATATCATTTTTGCCTTCGATGAGTGCACCACTTTGCATAACACTCGTCCATATCAAGAACTTGCCATGGAGCGCACCTACGACTGGGCGATACGTTGTCTAGATGAACATAAGCGTCTAACAGATGCGCGCAGCGATAAGCCGTA
The DNA here is from genome assembly GCA_964201645.1 of Candidatus Planktophila sp. Taxonomy (GTDB): domain Bacteria; phylum Actinomycetota; class Actinomycetes; order Nanopelagicales; family Nanopelagicaceae; genus Planktophila. The sequence continues at coordinate 4,575 of CAXNEB010000052.1, read as the reverse complement.
TCAGGCTTTATTTGGGGTAATTCAAGGCGCGCAATATGAAGATTTGCGAAAGAAGGCAGCTGGCGATTTAGGTTCGATGACTTCATCTGGCATCGAATTCGATGGCTTCGGAATTGGTGGCGCACTTGATAAAGATTCACTTGGCACAATTGTCGGTTGGGTAAATCAAACTCTGCCCGAAGACAAACCTAAACATTTGCTCGGTATTGGCGCACCTGAAGATCTATTTGTCGGTGTAGAAAATGGCGTTGATACCTTCGACTGCGTCCTTGCTTCTCGCATCGCACGATCTAGCGCCGTCTATACGATGCAAGGACGCTTCAACGTTTCTAACGCTCCCTACATCAGAGATTTCAACCCAATTGATGCCGAATGTGATTGCTATACATGTGCCAATTTCACACGTGCCTACCTATGTCATTTATTCCGAGGCAAAGAAATGGTGGCTGCAACACTTGCCACAATTCACAACGAGCGATTCGTGGTGCGTTTAGTTGATCAGATGCGACAAGCCTTAATCGATGGCAACTTTAAAGAGATGAAGGATGAATTCTTAGGTCGCTACAAACACCGTTCTGGGCAATCTCGCGATTAATTAACTTTAAGATCCTTTAAGTCAGTTGCCGCTTTACCAACTGGACTCCAACCACCTGGAACTAAATCATGTGCTTCCGTCGGTCCCCAACTCGAGCTTTCATATGAAATCACTGGATTCGGATTCTTAAGTAGATCTTCCAAAATTTGCCATGACGCTAACACCGCATCGATACGCGTGAAACGGAAATGATCACCCAGCATGGCAGCCCGCAATAGTCTTTCATAAGGCCTTTGGCGGTCTCCAAATTCAGCAACAAATTCAACTGAGAGATCTACTGTTTCGGTCACTAACTTTGTGCCAGGCTTCTTTGCTTGTAGTGAAATATCAACACCATCATGGGCACCCAATCTAAAGCGCACTTGATTTGCTGCTGACTTTCCAAAAAGTGCGCGCGGTGGTTGCTTAAACTCAACGATCACTTCCAAGACAGTTTCTGGCATTTTCTTACCAGCACGTAAATAGATTGGCACCCCGGCCCAACGCCAGTTGTCTATAAATAGCTTCATAGCAACAAAGGTTTCAGTATCTGAATCTTCAGCGACGCCTTCTTCATCAAGATATCCCTCGAATTGCCCGCGGACTACATCTGTCTTATTAATGTCGCGGATGGCCGATAGAACTTTTATCTTCTCATTCTGCATAGCCTGAGAGCCCATATCAATTGGTGGCTCCATGGTTAGCATGGTCAGAACTTGCAAAATGTGGTTCTGCAAGACATCTCGAGTTGCACCAACTGCATCATAGAATTTCCCGCGGCCATCGATTCCAAAACTTTCTGCCATCGTAATCTGAATGTTTGATACGTAATTTCGATTCCAAACTGGCTCAAATAAAGTATTTGCAAAACGAAACACCAGGAGGTCTTCTACTGATTCTTTACCTAGATAATGATCGATTCGGAAAACCTGTTCTTCTGGGAGCAATTTCTTGATAGAGGCATCTAAAGCTTTAGCGCTCTCCAAATCTCGACCGAACGGTTTTTCCACAACTACGCGAGCGTGGCGAGTTAGACCAACCATTGCGAGTGATTCAGTAATTTTCGCGAAATATTCTGGCGCAATTGCTAAATAGATAACCGGTAATTTGTAATCTTTAAGGGCGCTGGCTAAATCTACAAATGTTTGAGGATTTTCATAGTCTCCGACGATTAACTGCATCTGCCCAAGAATCTTCTCTAGAACTACTTCATTAGCATCAGGCTTACGAGCGCGTATGGCGCTTTCTACATTCTCTTTAAAAACTTCTTGGGTCCACTTGGATGAGGCCACACCAAATACACGAATATCGAGTTCGCCTAGCTCTTGCAAGTCATAAAGTGCTGGGAATAACTTCTTTTTTGCTAAGTCGCCAGTGGCTCCAAATAAAACCAAAACATCAGCGCGCATTATTTCGTGTTCTTAGGTTTTTCATTGTGACCGCCAAATTTGTAGCGCATGGCGCTTAAAACTCGGTTGGCAAATTCGTCATTATTGCGTGATGCAAATCTAGAATAAAGTGAAGCGGTCAACACGTGTGCTGGGATTTCCGCTTCGAGTGCTGCTTGCACGGTCCAACGACCTTCACCGCTATCGCTAACTTCTGTTGAATACTCTTTTAACTCCGCTGATTCGTTAAGTGCTTGGGCCGTTAGATCTAATAACCAAGATGCAACCACGCTCCCGCGGCGCCAAACTTCAGTGATCTGTGGAATATCTAGATCGTAAGATGGATCCATCTTGCCCGCGGCATCGAAAATCGACAAACCTTCTGCCAGGGCGGCCATCATTCCGTATTCGATTCCATTGTGAATCATTTTTACAAAATGTCCTGCTCCGGTCGGGCCACAATGTAAATAACCAAATTCAGCTTGGTCAGGATCACCTGTCTTACCTGGCGTGCGCTCTGCAGCATCAATTCCTGGAGCTAGCGCCTTAAAAATCGGATCTAGTTGGGCAACAACAGACTTTTCGCCACCAATCATCAAGCTATAGCCGCGTTCTAAACCGAGCACACCACCAGATGTTCCAACATCTACAAAATTAATGCCTTTGGCTTTAAGAATTTCTGCGTTCTTTAAATCATTCTTGTAATAACTATTTCCACCATCGATAATTGTGTCACCTGCAGATAAATGCTTAGCCAGATCAGAGATCGTTGCATCTGTAACTGATGCAGGAACCATAACCCACACTATGCGTGGAGTAGGAAGCTTTGCCGCTAGATCTGCCATAGAAGAAGTTGTAATCGAACCTTCAGCGCCTAAAATTGCAACGGCTTCTTGAGATACGTCATAAACAGTTGAAGTTATTCCGTGCTTCGCTAGGCGGCGAACAATATTGGCGCCCATTCGGCCAAGCCCAACCATTGCAAAATTTGGTGAATTATTAGGCGCTGTTGTCATGCAGTAAGTCTACTCGGCGAAAAAGGCTTCGGTGTCAACGATTAACCTCGTGTGTGCGGTCCCACGAACATGACTGGCTGGTATCGATAAATCAGCCTCAATTATCTTTGTTACTGCCTCGGCCTTGCTTTCTCCATTAGCCACCAACCAAACTCTAGATGAACTATTGATCATTTTCATCGTGAAAGATATTCGTACAGGTGGAGGCTTTGGTGAATCTGTAATCATAATAACTTTTCGCAAATCATCTACATTTACAGCGTTCGGAAAGAGTGATGCCACATGCCCATCGGGACCTACTCCAAGAATTACTAAATCAAGGGTTACATCTGCTAAAGATTTTTCATAATCCAAAAGAGCTGAATTAGCATCCGCTGTTTCATCACTTGCTAAAACTTCATGGACAACCACATTGGAATTTAACAAGTTGCCATGAAATGGTTTGGCGTTACGTTCTTCACTGCCGGCTGCGACAAATCTTTCATCGCTCCACCAAATGTGTAAACCTTCATAATCATGTAGATTCTGATTTAAGTTCACTACTAACTTAGTAGAAATCGCTAGACCTAAAGTACCGCCCGTTAGCGCCAAATCAAATCTTCCTCTTTTTAAAAGCCCTTCGGAAATGCTCTGTAACGACTGTAATACGACTTCATCGGCCAACTCTTTGGCATCGGCATATAAAGTTAGATCCAGATCATCTTCTATATCGCCAATTTTGCTAGCAAAGTCAAAGTCATCGTTACTCATCGCTCCCCCATTTAGCAGCAAAATCTGCCGCACTCATCTCGTAGATATTTTCCGCTCCATCAATCTCATCCATCTGCTGACCTTTAAATTCAAAACCAAAGTAATTAATTACTGCAATCGATGCCAGGTTGTCGGGACTGACTGTGTAACGAAAGGTCTGCACATCAGGAAAAGCCACTGCCCAACGCCACATTCCCAGCAGCGCTTCTTTTGCAAAGCCCTGGTTCTCATATTCACTTTCGATACCCAACCCAATTTCAACCATGCCATCGGAATCAGGTGCACCATGAAAACTGGTGCTTCCGATTATTTCTCGCTTATCTTTCAAAACAATCCAACGTACGAACCATTTATTGCAAGCCGGATCTGCTTTTACTTGGGGAACTCGCCAAGCCAGCGGGCCTTGAAAATCGATAAGAACCCGCAGCGGGTTGGTAAATCCCCTTCCAGAAATAGTGGGTGAATCATCGCGCTCTTCAAAGAGAGTTATTAAGTCAGGAGCCAAGATGTGATGAAGTTCTAGCCGAGCAGTATGGATTACTGGTTCGTGCAGCAACAATTACTTACCGCCCACTTTAGGTAAATGCCAATCATAATTAATTGAAAGCTCGCGAACCAGAATTACACAAACACTCGCCAAGACAACAGATAGAACTTCATTAACCGAAAAATAATGGCAGCTTACGTAAACCAGTGAACCTGCAAGACATGAGGTTCCGATAGTTTCGCGGTGCAATAGAACGGGTTCGACTTGGCACAAGACATCGCGCAACAACCCCCCAGTTACCGCGCCGATAAGACCAAGAATGACTGCAGCAGCAAATGGCGCATTCTGGGTAAGTGCAAA
>CAXNEB010000051.1:0-6408 GCA_964201645.1 Candidatus Planktophila sp. | reverse complement strand
TGCCTGTTCGTCTTCGTAATGTTATTGACCGTCGCGCAGTGGCAAATTAGAACCAGGTGGGTGTTCCGTGAGGTCTAAAACCAATAAGCGCTACACGCGTCGCAATTCAAAACTCACTGGTTGGCGATTATTTGGAATCTATTCACTACTACTGATTATTGCTATCCCATTTATATTTCCAACTTGGTGGATGTTTACCGCATCACTTAAACCAATCGAAGAAGTTTTTGCCTTCCCAACAAGTTTGATCCCAAATGATTTTCAAATTTCGAATTACGCCGAAGTTTTCAGACTACAACCATTCTTGCGGCAATACTGGAACTCGATGTTCATCGCGGTCATCGTCACCATAATCTCAGTGACAATTTCAACTATGGGCGGATATGCCTTCGCCAGAATTAATTTTAAGTGGCGAAGCAAGCTCTTCGTAATCTTGCTCTCTGCTTTGCTAATGCCGGCAGAAGTAACGTTAATCCCGATTTTTAGATTAATGGTCAATGCTGGTTTATCTGATTCATTCTTTCCAATTATTCTGATTCCAGCCTTCGGTGCTCATGCTGTAGTCGGACTCTTCTTAATGCGCCAGTTCTTCCTTGATTTTCCAAGTGAGCTAGAAGAAGCCTCCGAAATTGACGGGCTCTCAAGATGGAAAGTCTTTACAAAAATCGCACTTCCTTTATCTGGCCCCGCCCTGGCATCTCTAGCAATTATCTCCTTCCTCTATTCCTGGAATCTTTTCCTAGAGCCTTTGGTGTTTTTGACCGAACCAAATAAATACACCTTGCCTGTGGTGTTGCCACAGTTCACTGACACTTACGGTGCTCCAATCTTTAACGTGCAGTTAGCGGCAACCTCGCTTAGTGTGATTCCGGTGATGATTGTTTTCATCATGGCCCAGCGCCACTTCATTCGTGGCATCACAATGACTGGTCTTAAGGGCTAAGCCCTGAAAAGTTTGTAAATGGCCATTCACAGCCTCTTTCCATGCTCAATTTCTAACCCTAAAGGGTGAGATTTCTGAGAAAAAGTATTGCTTTTGGAACAGCGATAGACGGATACTTCACCCCTAAAGGTGCGAAACGGACATCGTTTTTAACCATTGTGCGGGGAGAAGCAAACATGAGTCGACTAACCGACGCTGAAGTTCTATTAACACCATCAGAAGTTGCTGCGCTCTTTCGCGTTGACCCAAAGACAGTTACACGTTGGGCAAAAGCCGGCAAGTTAACTTCAATTAGAACCCTTGGCGGACATCGTCGCTACCGTGAATCAGAAGTCCGCGAACTTTTAAAGAGTCACTTAAACACTCAAGGCTAAACCAACGCATAGGATCACTTCCTATGATCTTCTCGCTAACCCAATTTCTAATTCTGGGGTTAGCGACCTTTCTTTTTGTCGGCGGGCTTACCCCAGTGATGCGCAAGATCGCAATCAAGATCAATGCCGTCGATCGCCCAAACCTAGATCGCAAAACCCAGAAAGAACCAGTTCCATATTTGGGTGGCGTTGCCATCTCAATCGGAATAACTGTTGCCTCATTTGCCGCACTTCTGTATTCAGATTTCTCAACTGAAACATTTGGCAAAGCACTCTCAGTTTTATTACCGGCAATTCTCATCTCTGCCATGGGTCTATATGACGATCTCAAGGGACTCGAACCTTGGCCACGATTAGTGGCACAAACTATCGCTGGCATCGCAGTTGCAATCTACTTAATTCAAAATGACACTCTTGGTCAAGCATTTAGTAATCAAGCAATTAACTATGTTGTAACAATCATTTGGGTTGTCGGAATCTGTAATTCAATTAACTTCTTTGACAATCTCGATGGCGGTGCTTCAGGCACAGTCGCTGTTATTTCTATTTTCTTATTTGCAATTGCATTCGATCATGGTCAATCTCTTGTCAGCGCTTTGGCTGTTGTAACAGCTGGTGCGACTTTAGGGTTCTTGATCTGGAATAAAACTCCAGCAAAAATCTATATGGGCGATGCCGGAGCTCTATTTCTCGGCATCATTATTGCGGTGTTAACTATTCGCCTTGATCCTGAAGTTGGCCCACAATCAAGAGCACTTGCAATCCCGCTACTTTTGATGGCGGTACCTATTCTCGACACCACAACAGTGGTTGTTTCACGGCTTTCTCGTGGCATCTCGCCCTTTACTGGTGGCCGTGACCACCTTTCTCACCGCTTAATGCGTAAAGGCCTTGGCCGTAAGTCCACGGCCTATGTCTTATGGGCGATGGCCGCAGCTTTTGGCTCGGTTGCCTTTTTTGCTTGCTGTGTTGAAACTTCACTGGCTATACCTGCAATTTATGCAGCCGGTGCAATTTGGTTGCTTTCACTTGTAACTTTCCTGCGAATCCCCGCAACCGATAAGTAGTACCCTAGGCGCATGAGCGAAAACCAGAACCCACCAGCAGATGATGCTCGCGCTAAGTTTCTTGCAGCGCTAGAAAAGAAGAAAAACAAGAACTCTTCATTGCCAGGCGGCGGCACAACTTCTGGCTCTAAGGTCTCTGGTTCTCAAACAGGTGGCCCTGCTGCTCGATTCCAGCGTAAATCTGGCCCTTCAGGTTCAGCTGGTTAATTCCACATGCAGTTAGCGAACCTACGCAACTTTAAGTTTTCTAACTTTTCTTTTTATCAATATTTCTTCACCGCCTATATCGGCCTGCATGTAACTTTCTCATTGTTGCTTGGAAACATCACGGCGTTCGCACCAGATGAAGGTTTGTACAAAGGAATCTTTTCTAAACTTTACAGTGCGGGCTTTACCAGCGACGTTCTTGGGTTTAGCGGTGCTTGGGAACCCTGGCTTCGGTTCATTTATCTTCCGGCCAAATTACTAACTTACCTTGGCTTCTCAGACTTACTTGCAGTCCGATTCTTATCTATTGGTTGTTCAGCACTTGCCACGTTCCTGCTAGTAAAAACGGCAAAAGATAATGATCGCGATGACCGCATATTTAAGGCCGCGATTATTGCCATCTCATTTATTCCAACTGTATTTCTCTGGTCTTCAATTGGGCTACGTGAGAGCTTCCTATTTTTGGAGATAAGCGCGATTTTATACTTCTTGTCTCGCGTTAAAGATGAGTTAGATATTCGCAATTTACTAGGTCTAGCATTTTCGGTTTACAGCTTATCGATGACTAAAAACTATATCTTTATCCTCTTCTTGTTTGCCTTTATTCCAACTCTGTTTGTTTTCTCATTTATCAAAAGAAAAAGACTTGTCACTCACGCGCTGATATTGAGTATTGCTGTTATGCCGTTGACTTTTAACCCCGAATTAGTGCCAGCCATTTCAAGTTATTTCAAAGGGCAGGTAGCTAAGGTAGACACCATCGAGATCGGTGACATAAACAACGATGGTCGATGTGATTCATTTGAACCTTGCGCTAGCGGCAACGGAAATGGCAACGGCAATGGCAACGGCAATGGCAATGGCAATGGCAATGGCAACGAAGATCCAGTCGAATATGTAGCAACCGGTGGAATGACTGTTCACGCGCTACTTGATCAATTAAATGCAAGCCCAAATACAATTTTAGCGAGAATAGCCAGCGCCTTAGGAATTACCGCAAAGCTTGAAGCTATTTCAAAGTCAGCCATAGTCGTAGAAACCGATAAAGAAGTTGTAGAAAATCAGAAGAAACTTTCTTTACAACAAGCCGGTCTAACCAAGCCACTGCAAGTCCTTGAGTCCAGTGCAAAGTTCTTACTTATTCCATTTATCTTCATCGACAACGGCAGTCTGTTTCTAAACATTCAATCTATAGAAACACCAATTTGGCTATTTATCTATGGGCTCTTCTTTGTTGGTCTTTATCAATTGGCGCGCCGCCGGCGCGAATTCGACTATGCAGTCATGATCGCCACGCTCTTTGCCCTTGAATTTGTGGCCATCAGCGCCCTGACCGAGATCAACGTTGGCACCGCCTTAAGGCACCGTTCACTCTTGCTGATCCCAATCCTGGTTATTTGGGTTGCCCGAAAGAAAAAGGCCGAAACTATCTAGACCTAGCGCCTTGGTAGTGCCAGTATCTGGGCATGAGAAAAGCCGTTATTTCAGTATCTGTCCTGACATTGATCGCCACTTTACTTGTGCCAATGCAGGCAAATGCGGCAACAGCTAAAGCAGGTGCTAAGTGCACCAAGTTAAAGGCAACGCAAATAGTTGGAACAAAGAAATTTACTTGCATCAAATCAGGTTCAAAGTTGGTCTGGGATAAAGGCGTAAAGATTCCTAAGGCTGCAACACCAAAGCCATCAACCACCACCACTCCAACTCCAACACCGACCACCACGCCAACTCCACCAGTAGTTGTAGTCAAGAAAGCACAAACGATAGATTTCCCAGCTCTCAAGGATGTTGCTTTATTGGATAAGAAATTTGGCCTTACAAAAGCGATTACAACCGGCGGGCTAGAAGTTAGTTATTCCGCATCAGGTGCTTGTTCATATGATTTGGCAAGTAATTCTGTGGCACTAAATTCTGTTGGTAAGTGCAGCATCATCGCATCACAAGCAGGCGATGCCAATTATCTGCCAGCACCCTCAATTACTCGTACATTTGAAATTTTGAAGTCCGAGCAAAAAATTGAGTCTACCCCGATTGAAGATGCTTATTTCTCAGATGAACAACTTCTCTTAAGTGAGGCAGTCACTACCGGCGGATTGAAAGTCACATATGCAGCCAGCGGAACCTGTTCATATGATGCTGTAAGCAATTCAGTTCTCTATAAATCTGCGGGCAAATGCAGCGTGACCGCATCACAAGCAGGCGATGCTTATTATCTTCCCGCTACTCCAGTTACTCTTACGTTTACGATTAAGAAGTCTCCTCAAGTTATTGAGATTGAGGAGTTCGAAGATCAAGATTTGGCCGAAACTCAGGGTTTCGACCTCACGTTTACCAGCAATTCAGATGCACCAGATGTTGTCATAGCTAGCGAAACAGTTGATATCTGTGAAGTTAATGGCTACGCAATTACTTTCTTAGCCGAAGGTGACTGCAAATTGACCTTTACAAGAGCCGGTAATGCTAATTTTGAAGCAGCACCTGCTGTAACCCGCACTATAAGAATTATTTCGGGCTTGGCAACAAATTCAGAGGAGAGCCCAGCTGACTTTGGCACAGAAGTTATTAAGCAAGGCATTTCAGTAACCGTTGACGCCATCAATGAAGAAGTAAGTGAAGCAATCTGCGAAGCCGATTCTTCGAATGAGGCATGTATCGATGAAGATGGCACCGGTGTGTTAGATGCTGAATCAGAGAGTCGATACGTTGAAGTAGTGCTAACAATCACCAATGACAGTGACTCAACTTGGGTAGCAGATCAATTAACCCTGATGTTTGGCGATGAGAGCTTTGACTTCACCTCTGTTTATGAAATTGACTCAATCGAAGAGCTAGAGCTAGAAGCTGGCGAAAGTATTACTGGTAGTTACTTTGTGCTGCTTCCAAATGAGTTAGATTCTGCAGAGGCCTTAGTTATCTATGGCAACACTGAAGAAGAAGTCAGCTTCTTCTTTAAAGCCAATTTATGAATAAACATATTTGAGTGACTGAACCTAAAGTGGCCAAATACAGATTACTGAAATCTAGAAGTAGATTAACTTAGCGTGGCTAGGGCCGGGATCGAACCGGCGACCTCACGATTTTCAGTCGCGCGCTCGTACCAACTGAGCTACCCAGCCTTGGGCGGTCTATAACTTCGCACGCATCGCTGCGATCGAAATGTAAGTCCTTGCGACCCGGACGGGACTTGAACCCGCGACCTCCGCCGTGACAGGGCGGCGCGCTAACCAACTGCGCTAACAAGTTTAACCCAGTAAAGACTTGATCAAGTATCACTTTTGCAACAACTTCTCAATCAATCTAGGCCACTTCTTGAATATATGAAAATGAATCAAAACAAATTTTTTCATTTATTGGCATTATCTTCGAGATCGGTCAGACTATTTGGATCTCGACAGATCACAAATTGCTCTCTTTCAAACCACAAAGAGAAGTTCTAAAATGCTAAATTCAGGAAAGAATTCAAGTAGTGACATCTAAAGTATTTGAAAAATTACAATAATCATGAGGAATATGGTTGAATCTCAGGATTATCAGACTATTCTAGCGTTGTGAGTATTGATCAAAATAGAAAGAGAAAATAATTTGACGAAGGATTCATTTATACCAGGGCGGGGACGAGAATTCTGCAGAGGCTGTAATAGCATAGAACTTTTCTCTGCTCTTGATCTTGGTCTGTTACCGATTGCAAATGAACTTTGGGACAAATCAGATGAATTTGTAGAAAGATTCCCCCTCCACCTTCGAATTTGCAAGATTTGTGGTCTGGGACAAGTCGAAGATGTTGTCACGCCATCGCGCTTATTCCGAGATTATCGCT
>CAXNEB010000050.1:0-6492 GCA_964201645.1 Candidatus Planktophila sp. | reverse complement strand
CGAGTAATTCCGACAGTCTCGCTTAAACGATTCTCTAGTATTAATCGCTTATCAATCATAACTGCAGGTGATTTAGTATTTTCAAAAAGTGAAGTCAAATCATTACTTCAAGTTTCTGGAACTAATACAACTGAAAAAACAGTAAATCAAATTATTCAACAAACACACGGCTGGCCATCAGCAGTTGCAATTATTGCAAGTAGTGAAGATCCTAAAATTGAATTAGTCAATGGTAATGATCTCCTAAAAGATTTAATATTAAATAAATTTGAAAAACTAGAAAAAGAAACTCGCGAAATCTTAATTGCGATGTCTAGTTTTGAAGTTTTTGATATTGATTTAGCAAAAGTTCTGTTGCAGAGACCAGTGAGCGTACATAACCTGAATAACCTTGCAGCAGAAGGCATTTTTATAATGTCTGCTTCAGGTCAAAAGAATACATTTATTTTCAATAACACTGCTCGCGAAATAATTGATGAGTTGGCCCAAGCCGACATCAAAAATTATTGCAAAAATCAAATTGCAATCTCCGATTACTTTCAAGGCAAAACCCAGTTTAATTCAGCCATAGAACATGCGGTAAAGTCTGGTGATTCCGACTACCTACGTCAGATGTTTAAGCCGATGTTACGTAAATTAATTACCCGTGGCGAAGGTGAGAGAATACTTTATTGGAGCAATTACTTACCGCAAGACAGCACACGAAATAAGGCGTTTTCAGAAATAGCAAAAATTATGGGACACTTAACTAATTTTGAATTTGACCGCACGATTCAATTAGTCGAGCAAATGCGTATTACATATAAGGATTCCTCATTAGCTCCGGTTATCAAACAAATTAGCGCTGCTGCATTGGTGCACGTGGCATTTAGTCGGGGCCGGTTAGCTGAATTCGATAACCAAATAGGAATAATTTTCAGTGAGCCAAAGACAGAACCTGCAATCGAGCAATCTGATCGACTAGGCATCTTGCGAGTATTTGCAACTCGTTCATTCATATTTGAAGATTCGACTATTCTGAATTCGATTGAATCCGAACTACAAGAAATCATCAAAAATATTACCTCTCCTGATGACCTATTTATCTGGCAGACAATTCGGGCAATGAGGTTTTTCCTGGAGGGTGAGTACCTGCAGGCCTTTGATGCGGCATCGCTGGCTGAAGAAATTGGTCAGGGCAATGAATATGCAGGATTCTTTGGTTACACCGAAGCCACCTACATTAAAGCGCGTTGCTATTTAGAGTTTGCTGAACCAAATAAGGCAACTGAAGAATTCAAAAAGCTTGCTAGTTTGGCACGAGAATGGCAGCAATGGCCTTGGGTATTTATAGCCGAGAGTTTCATGGCCCGCATATTGATGACCCATGGCAAGGTTGAAGAAGCATTTGTTGTGCTGCGTGACCTTAGGCAACTTGCCACTGAATTTAAAGGTGAAGATGGCTTTACTTTAATCATCGATTTAAATGAACTATTTCTTCGGTTCTGGGTGAAAGATTACGAGCGGTCAAGCCAGATTGTTAATCGCTTGCCACAAGACTTGTTCTTAACGCATCAATATCGGCAAGCGCTTGGAGCGGTATCTAAAAATGAAGTGAAGAAAAAAGTTGTGGCAGAAATTTTAGAGTCTGACAGTGCTCGAGATAAAATCTGGAAATCTTTAGTTAGTTGCGAAGCAAACATTTCGCAGGAAACGTTGGCCATGGGTGCCCTGAAAGTAGGACTTGATATCGGCGCACGAGTGGGCGCCAAAGAGACCTTCTTGAAACAAGACCCCACAATTCTGGAGTTAATTATCCGTAGCGCTTCTAAGCGGCCAACTGTTTATCTTGAAGAATTAGCGCGCGCTGCGGCTGCGCGAATGAATGCAGATAACAACCAGAATGCGGCGCTGACCCAACCATTAACTAAGCGTGAAATAGATGTGCTGCGTTCGCTAGCCACTGGTAAGCCAATTACCGCAATCGGCAAGACTTTACATATTTCACACAACACCATGAAGACTCACCTGCGAAATATTTATCGTAAGTTAAATGCAAGCGGGCGCGAAGAGGCTGTAGCCAAAGCTCAGACCCTTTTCATAATCTAGGACAACTCTTTAACTAAACCAGACCGATTAGTCGTGGTGCTGACCTGACTTATGTTTAAAGCGGCCCAAGAACTCATCCTTTAAATCAAAGAAGTGACCGGTCTTAATAGCTGCTCGCATTTGATCAACTAAGCGCACCACGAAACGTTCATTATGAATGGTGGCCAGGGTGGCGGCAATCATTTCTTTGCCATGGAATAAGTGATTTAAATAAGCGCGGGTGTAGTTCTGGCAGGTGTAGCAATCGCATTCACTATCGATTGGGTTGAAATCTCGCTTATATGTGGCATTGGTTAAGTTGTAGCGGCCAGTCATTGTGTAGACGGCACTTGAGCGAGCGATGCGCGAAGCCAGCACGCAATCGAAAGTATCGATACCGCTTTCAACGCCCACAAATAGATCTTCCGGGGCGCCGATACCAAGTAAATGCTTAGGCTTTTCTTCGGGTAGTTCGCTATTAACCCATTGCACAATGGTGCCGAGTGAATCTTTATCTAGCGCTCCACCAATTCCGAAACCATCAAATGTAATACCTGAAGATTCGAGTGAGCCTAAATCTTTGGCAGCTTTGCGGCGTAAGTCTTCGTATTGGGCACCTTGAATTACGCCAAAAAGTGCCTGATAAGGCTTATCGGCTCGCTCAATCGTTAGGCGCTTATGTTCATCTAAACAACGAATTGCCCAGGCATAAGTTCGATCCATCGCGCGCTCTTGGTAGCCACGAGTGTTGTGAAGCGTGGTGCATTCATCGAAGGCGAACATTACGTCGGCGCCAATTTGATGCTGAATCTGCATCGACACCTCTGGGGTAAAGCGGTGCATCGAACCATTTAAGTGAGATTTAAAAGTAACGCCTTCGTCATCTACATGAGCTAGCCGTTGCTTATTGTCAGCAATCACATCATCGGCGCGAAATGTCTTGGAATCCATCGCTAGAACTTTTTTAAAGCCCACACCTAGGGAGAGAACTTGAAACCCACCACTGTCGGTAAAAGTTGGGCCATTCCAATTCATAAATTTTGATAGACCACCAGCTGCATCAAGAATTTCGGGGCCGGGCTGTAAGTACAGGTGATAAGCATTTGAAAGCAGAGCTTGTGCGCCGAGTTCGCGCATTGCTTCAGGCAGCACCGATTTAACTGTGGCCTTGGTGCCTACTGGAATAAATGCCGGAGTTTCAACTACGCCATTTGGGGTCGTTAACGTGCCAGTTCGAGCAAATGAATTCTCAGCCGATTTCTCGATTTCGAATTTGAAACCGGGGCTAGCAGTTGTGGACATGAGCGATATTGTCGCAGAGTTACCAGATGCTCACTCGCTCGCTTTCGGCCAGCCAAAGTTTGTCGCCTTCAGTGACTTCAAAAGCATCGTAGAAGTCCGACAGATTGGCAATGATTGCGTTGCACCGGAACTCATTAGGGGAATGTGGATCCGTTGCGATGCGACGACGCATCTCTTCGGGACGTATTTTTCCGCGCCAAACTTGGGCATAAGATAAGAAGAAACGTTGTTCGCCGGTTAAACCATCGATTATCGGCGCTTGAGCGCCATTTAAAGCCAATTTATAGGCTTTAAATCCAATTGCTAACCCACCAAGGTCACCAATGTTTTCTCCGACCGTTAGCGCCCCGTTTACATGGATATCTGGAGTCTCTTCCGGAAAGAGTGCATCAAATTGCTTGATCAACATATTGGCACGCTTTTCAAATTCGGTGCGATCGCTTTGTGTCCACCAATCGACCATGTTGCCATCGCCATCGAATTTAGAACCTTGATCATCAAAACCATGGCCGATCTCGTGGCCGATAACTGCCCCAATTGCGCCGTAGTTTGCCGCCATATCAGCTGTGAGATCAAAGAAAGGTGGCTGCAGAATCGCTGCTGGAAAGACGATCTCGTTCTGGATCGGATGGTAATAAGCGTTAACAGTCTGCGGGGTCATTAACCATTCAGTTTTATCAACTGGTTTACCGATCTTGGCCAGTTCTATGTCGCGGGCAAATTTGGTGATTCGGCCAATGTTTTCAAAGAGGCCATCGCGCTTAATTGTTAACGCCGAATAATCGCGCCACTTGTCAGGGTAACCAATCTTCGGTGTGAACTTGGCTAACTTAGCCAGAGCCTTTGCTTTGGTTTCGGGGCCCATCCAAGAAAGCTCGTTAATGCTGATGCGGTAGGCCTCAATTAAATTGGCAACGAGATCTAGCATCGCAACTTTGGCCGCCTCTGGAAAATGGCGCTGTACATAAATGGAACCAATCGCCTCGCCAAGTGCACCTTCGACAAAGGAAATCGCGCGCTTCCAACGAACTCGAATTTCTGGAGTGCCAGATAAAGTCTTGGCGTAGAAATCAAAGTTCTGGTTTACAAATTCCTCTGGCAAATATGCAGCTGCACCAGAAATCAACTGCCACTTAAGCCATGCCTGCCAAGGTGCGGGCTCAAAATTTTCCAGGATCGCAGATAGCCCGGCAAAGAAAGGCGGCTGCTGCACAACTAGTTCGCTAAAGGCCGACTTTGGAATCTGGCTGTATTCAAGCCAGGTGGCCCAATCGAAATGTGGCGCCAGGTCGCAGAGTTCGGCAAAGGTCAGCTTGTTATAGGTGAGCTCAACATCGCGATCTTTAACTTGATCAAAATGGTGCGCCGCAATCTGGGCTTCGAGGTTATAAATCGAATCGGCTAACTCAGCACCACCATCTATTTTGGCAAGTGCAAACATCTTGGCCACGTGGACTTTAAAGGCTTGGCGAATTTCTCCATATTGTTCTTCTCGATAGTAAGCCTCGTCCGGAAGTGAAAGCCCGCCTTGTCCGAGATAAACAATATTCATTTCGGAGTTCTTGGCATCACCATAGATACCTAACCCAAATGCGCCACCTAATCCGCGCATTTCTAGATCGGCTATCACTTTAATAAATTGGTCACGAGTTTGGATTGCATCAATCGCAGCGAGATCTGCCAGCAGGGGAGTAATGCCGGCCTTGGCAATTGCCTCGGTATCTAGAAAGCAGTCATATAGATCGCGAATCTTCTGGGCATCACCATCGCCTTTTGCAGTCTCGATTATTTCGCGGACCTGGGCTTCGGCTGCCAAGTGAAGCGTGTAAAAGATTCCATCGGATGAGCGATCTTGCGGGATCTCATGGGTTTTTAGCCAGGCACCATTGAAGTATCGATAGAAGTCATCCTGCGGACGAAATGAGTTATCAATATGAGACTTATCGATTCCGCTTGCTGGTTGCTTTTCAATATCTAGCGGCTTGGCAACTGGATTAGTCATGGTTTCCCTTACTCGTTTAAAGTGGTTTTAAAAGTAGTTGAAGCTTCAACATTTAATCTACACTTAACCCTATGGCTCTGGAAAAATCTCCTCAAGGTCAAAATCGTGAAGGTCAAAAATCAGGTGAGACAAATTGGCTGACCCCAACCGAGATGGCTGCTTGGCGTAGATATATCGTGGCTAGCCGGCGCTTAATTGAAGCCCTTGATACTGATTTAGATCAACATGATTTATCGATGGCCGACTATGAAATTTTGGCCCAATTAAGTGATGCCCCAGATCGCCGCATGCGGATGGCTGAATTAGCCGAGATTGCCATGCTTTCGCGCTCCCGTCTTTCGCACCGGATGAAGGTTATGGAAGAAGCTGGTTGGGTACGTCGCGAAGCTTGCCAAGATGACAAACGTGGTTTCTTTGCAGTTATGACACCTAAAGGCTGGAAAGCAATTGTGGCTGCAGCCCCTGATCATGTGGCAAGTGTTAGATCAAGATTTGTAGATAAATTAAGTAAAGCTGATCAAATTGTTTTAGCAGAAATATTTGAACGAGTTGGAAATGATTTAAGGAATGAAATTAAGTAGTTCGTCGCTCGAAAAAACTGCACAAAAAAATCCCCGCCACCTAAAGTGGCGGGGATTTTTAATTGTTGATGACTACTTCTTCTTAGCAGCCTTCTTGCGGCGCTTTGGAGCAGCCTTCTTTGCAGCTGGCTTAGCAGCTGCCTTCTTGCGCTTCTTTGGAGCAGCTGGCTTAGCAGCTGCCTTCTTGCGACGCTTTGGAGCAGCCTTCTTTGCAGCTGGCTTAGCAGCTGCCTTCTTACGGCGCTTTGGAGCGGCCTTCTTTGCAGCTGGCTTAGCAGCTGCCTTCTTGCGACGCTTTGGAGCGGCTTTCTTTGCAGCAGCTGGCTTAGCAGCTGCCTTCTTGCGACGCTTTGGAGCGGCTTTCTTTGCAGCAGCTGGCTTAGCAGCTGCCTTCTTACGCTTCTTTGGGGCTGCTGCTGGTTTAGCAGCTGCCTTCTTGCGCTTCTTTGGAGCAGTTTTCTTTGCTGCGGCCACGTGTTACTCCTATCGGAATGGTTCGGATCCGTCACCCAAACCTGTTCGTGGATAAGCGTGACAGGT
>CAXNEB010000049.1:0-6563 GCA_964201645.1 Candidatus Planktophila sp. | reverse complement strand
TTCTAACTCTGGATCAAGAATGACCATTAGTTCGTAGTGACGCATGCGTTAACCCGACCTCCTCTGGACTAAGACGGCCACGGCATTTCCGTGACAGGAGGGTTAGTGCTCTCATTTACCCAAAGATAGGCCAGCGGACTGACATATATAAAGAGGTGAAACAAGGGGCTAAGGGTAACTCTTGCCTGCCTCAAAGAGAAAATCGGCCAATTTCCCCTGTGAATCAGGCTTGTTTGGGGACCTAAGCGCCAGGGCTCGGCGGACTAAGACGGCAATCAGAACCACCGTGGCCGCAATACGCAACAGGCTGATCAAGGCGTAACCAGTTACCGGCAATCCAAATTTAGCTCCGGTCACAGTGGCGAGGTGTTGCCAGATTGCAACGTGATAAATGACTTCGCTGACTTGCCAGACCCAGAACGCAGGCAGATCACGTTTATCAATTAGCGCAATTAGTGCAAGTGGCGCCAACCACAGAACATATTGCGGTGAATAAACCTTGCTAACGCAGGTAACTGCTGCGATAACGATAAATGCAATTTGGGCAAGAGTTGGAATGTAGTCAAGTGCAAATAAGAAAATTCCAAGAGCGGCAATGCAAGCTAGCAATAACAATATTGAAAGATAATTTAGATTTGCCAGTCCAATACCTAAAGCTGAGAGCGCATACCAGAGTGATCCCCAATCGGCTACGCGTTCAATATTTAGTTTATAGAAATACCACCAACCATCGAAAGTTGTTAGTGCGACTGGCAAATTGATTGCCAACCAAGTTGCTAAAGCAATTGCTAAATATCTAATAGCGCCTTTGAGATTATGGTGTCGATAAAAAATATAAATAGCTACCGGAATTAAGAAAACTGGAATAAACTTCGTAGCGATTGAGATTCCGATTGCTAACGCACTTAGATCATATTGTTTGCGGTCAAACCAATAAATTGAAAGCATCATCGTTGCAATAGCCCAGAGATCCCAATTTATATACAACGATGCAATTACCGCGGGTGAGAAAGAAAGTAGGTAACCAAACTGTGGCCGAATTCGCGCAGTAATTAAAGCAACGAAAATAAAAAGAAGTGCCAGTAAAGCGGAATTTAGTAAGTAGTAAGTTGTTGTAACTTCGGCCAATTGCGCCGTTAAATACATAACCAAACCAGTTAAAACAGGATACTCCACTGGCTGTTCGCCACTAAACGCCCAAGCTCCACTGCCAATTGAGCGATTTCCTAAAAGGCTTGGTAAATCAGAGTAACAAGCGTGAATATATTGGCCTGGAGTGGCCCAGTTAAAGCCAATACATGGTGAAAATTTGGCAAATGAAATGGCGCTAGCTAAAAACGCGAATAAAACTATCGTGCGCGTTTTCATTCTAAATTCTTATTACTTCTGATAAACCTGAACGCCACCAGAAGTCATTACTACTGGATCTGTTCCGCCAATATAGACAGGTTCTGGAAAATCAAGAACTGGTTCGCCCTTTAGCGCACCCTTCATGAACGCTGTCCAAATACGTGCGGGGAAAGATCCACCAGTTACTGAAGTTAAACCACCGATGCCATTAAGTGACTGTGATGCATTGTCACGGAAGAGGGCAACAGAGGCAGCCAATTGTGGTGTGTATGCACTGAACCAAGCTGATGCATTTGATTGGCTAGTGCCAGTTTTGCCTGCTGCTGGTCGACCTAAACCACGTGCAGCGCCACCGGTACCACTGGTTACAACTTTTGAGAGTGAATAGGTTAAGTCGGCCATTACATCTGCGGCAAATACTTCCTGAGTTTGCGGTTTGCCTTCGTAAAGCACACCGTTGTTTGAACCACGAACTTCTGAAATCAAATATGGTTTAGCGTAAATTCCATTAGCGGCAAAAGTTGCATAAGCACTTGCCACATCAATTACATGTGGGCTAGCTGCTCCAAGTACAACTGATGGCGTTGGCATCATGGCAACAGATTCTGGTATGCCTGCACGTCTTGCCGCATCGACAACGTTTTCTGGGCCTACTCGGATTCCGAGTGGAACAAAGACGGTATTAATTGAATGCGCCATCGCATTTAACATTGAGGTTTGACCCCAACCTTCGTTTCCATAATTCGAGACTTCATATGGTTTTCCAGCATCATCGAATGTTTGTGGGCTGTCACCATTCCACATTGAAGTTAATGGAATTCCTTGTTCAAATGCAGCAATAAATGCAAAAGGTTTAAAGGTAGAGCCAGCTAGTGCGATTGATTGTGTGGCATCGTTTAATTGCCTTGCTACGTAGTCTTTTCCGCCATACATGGCAACAATTTCACCGGTTCCGGGGCGGATTGCAACCAAACCAATATGCAGATTATCTGGCGCTTTGGCAGGGGATTGTTTATTAACTGCATCAACCGCGGCTTGCTGTGCTTGCTGAACTAAAGTTGTTTTTACAACCAAACCACCAACCATAATTTGATCTTCGGTGAAACCAAATTTAATTAAATCTTTGCGGACCGCTTCAATAATGTGGCCTTTAGGTCCGCTCAGTGAACCAGAAGTTGCGCGTGGCACAATATAAGGAATCTTTAATTTGGCTCCCTCTTTCTCAGTTAGCCAACCTTTTCCGACCATTCCGTCGACAACATAGGCAAAACGTGATTCCAGGCGTGGTCGGTTATCTTTATTAAAAGCTGGGTCGTACAAACCTGGTGAGCGCAGGATTGAAGCTAAGACCACTGCTTGTGAAACTGAGAGTTGATCTACGGTGCGATTGAAATACTGAAGAGATGCAGTTTGCACACCGTAAGAACCGCGGCCGAAATAAATTGTATTTAAGTAGTTCTCTAGAATTTCGTCTTTAGAAAGTTGGTTCTCTAGTTTAATTGCAATTACTAATTCCTTAATTTTTCTCTGAATCGTTCGCTCTGAAGTAAGAAATGCAGTCTTCGCATACTGTTGCGTAATCGTTGACCCACCGCGGCCGTTTCCGAGTGTCAAGATGTTATCTATTACGGCTTGGGTTAAACCTTTTACGCTAAATGCTTTATTGGTGTAGAAGTTGCGATCTTCGGCTGCCATCACCGCTTCGCGTAGATGTAACGGAATTTTCGTGAGTGAAACAATGGTTCGGTTTTGTGCACCGATACGGCCAATTTCTTCGCCGTTGGCATATTGAATAATTGTGGCCTGGCTATTTACATATGCATTCGGGTCTGGGATTGAAACCGTGAAATAAGCGATCGCAAATAAGGTCGACCCCGCCACAAATCCAAATCCACCCAGGAAGATGGCAGCCCTGATAAATAACCGTTTCGAGAGCTTAATTGCCATGGTTCTAGGCTACCTGTTCAGCCCAGTCACTATCTTCAAGGGTTCGGGTGTAACGGGGTGGTTTGCGCTCAACGCCGTCACCCAGCACAAAAGAGACGCAGAGATGATTCCAAGAACAATCGCGACAAACTTCAACTATGTAAACCCGAAACTCGCCATATTCTTTTTCCATTTGGCGCAGTTCTTCGGCATTTTTAATGCGGCCTGAGTATTGGCCGAGTTGATCGCCAAAGGTATACATAAGCTCAACCATTGAAAGATGTTTGCAAACTGGGCATGGCCTGGTGGTTTTAACGCCATGGAATTTGGCAGCTCGCATCAAATATGGATCAGCATCGCAAGCATTAACCGTGCCACGAAAGAGCGCTACCAAAGTGGCGCGCTTATCAAGTGAATAGTCGATGAATGAGCGTTGCGATTTCATTAAAGCTAAGAATAAAGGGTCTTAAGTAACTACGCTTGCCAATATGAATTTCTGGCAGTTGCTAAAGCACCCGCGCTTATCGCGTCTGCTATTGGTGCGCTGGATTGGCCAAGGCACTGATGGCATCTTTCAAGGCGCACTTGCAACATTTGTTCTCTTCTCACCGGAACGCCAAGCCAGTGCCCTAAGTGCTGCGTTGGCATTTGCCGTTGTGTTACTTCCTTACTCAATTATTGGGCCATTTGTCGGAACGGTGTTAGATCGAGTTTCTAGGCAACGAGCGCTTTTGATTTCTAACTTCTCTCGCGCATTAGATTTACTTTTGATCGCACTCTTGGTTTTCACGGGGCGAACCGGGCTTGAACTTACAGTTTTGGTTTTGATCGCATTTGGCCTTAACCGTTTAATTTTGGCGGCCACATCTGCTGGTTTACCTTTATTAGTTGATCAACCAAATTTAATTTCTGCAAACGCAATGGCGGTTACTGGTGGTTCGGTCTTCTTAGTTTTAGGTGGCGGATTAGGCCTTGCACTACGCAAACTATTTGACTCATTCGCCACTGCCGATCATGTTGATGCCTATTTAATTCTGGCTGCAAGTTGTGGTTATGCGTTGGCTTCAACCATGGCGCTGCGTTTACGTAAATTAGAAATTGGCCCATTGGAACGTGACCGTAAGCCCGCATCACTTACTCAAGGTTTTGTTGAACTGCGTGAAGGTTGGAATTTTCTTGGCGCTCACGTTGATGCAATGCGCGGAATTATTGCAAATGGTTTTCAGCGCGGTGGTTTAACCGCGCTCACCTTGGTTGGTTTGATGTTAGAGCGCAATACTTTTAACGATCCTAATCAGCCAGAAGCTGGATTATCTGGCTTAGCTTTAGCGTTTTCTATTGCTGGTATTGGAATTGTTTTAGGTGCACTTATTGCACCATTTGGCGTTAAGAAGTATGGCCGCCACAAGTGGATGAGAAGCATGATGTTCCTAAGCGTTATTGGCCCACTACCTCTAGCTATTTGGGGAACTGAACCAACTTTATTTCTTGCTGCATTTTTGACCAGTTTGTTCGGTCAAAGTTTCAAAGTTACCAATGATGCACTCGTGCAATCCAAAATTAACGATTATTACCGAGGTCGCGTTTTTGCGGTTTACGATGTTTTGGTTAATGCCGCGATTGTTAGCGGTGGCGTTATCGCTGCACTCTTGTTATCTGACTCAGGACAGGGCTGGCAGGTACCTACATTGGTCTCGGCAATCTATTTGCTAACCGCAGTTCGGTTATTGCGAAGTGGAAAATTTCTCCCACCAAGCAAGTAACTCTTTGGTGGCGATTTCTTCACCGAGTGGGCCGCGCTCTAACCGCAATTCCAGTAAGAAGTCGAGGGCTTTTCCAACTGTTGCTGAAGGTTTTAAGTTAAGCAACTGCATAACTGCAGCACCATCTAAATCAGGGCGAATTTTATCTAGCTCTTCAGCTTCCATAAGTCGAGCTATGCGGGCCTCTAGCGATTCATAAGCACTGGCTAGGCGTTCAGCTTTGCGCACATTTCGGGTCGTGCAATCAGCGCGAGTCAAGACATGTAAATGAACTAGTAAATCACCAGAATCACGCACATAGCGTCGCACTGCTGAGTCGGTCCACTCGCCATCACCGTAGCCATGAAAGCGCAGGTGCAGCGCGGTAAGGGTTTCAACCGATTCCACTACTTCACTGGAATAGCGCATTTTCTTAAGTCGTTCCCGAGCTAAGCGAGCGCCAACAACTTCGTGATGATGAAAGGAAACTCCACCACCTTCTATTAGCGCACGAGTTTTAGGTTTTCCAATGTCATGCATTAAAGCAGCTAATCTAATTATTAAGTTAGGGCCGCCTAAACGTTCTTCTTGGGCAATAGCTTGTTCTAAGACAGTTATTGAATGTTCGTAAACATCTTTGTGGTGATGGTGTTCATCTATCTCTAATTTTAACTTTGGAATTTCTGGAATTACCAGCGCTGCTAATCCGGTATCGACCATGATGGAAATACCACTGCGTGGATTATTAGACATTATCAATTTAGTAAATTCATCACGGATGCGCTCTGCTGAAACAATTGAGATTCGTGAAGCCATATCTTTCATCGCCGACAGCGCTGATTCTTCGATATCGAAATTTAATTGGCTAGCAAAACGAGCAGCACGCATCATTCGTAATGGATCATCCGAGAAAGATTGTTCAGGTGTAACCGGGGTGCGCAAAATTTGTTTCGTTAAATCAGCCAATCCATTAAACGGATCTATGAACTCAGGTGTTGCAGTAGTTAATTCAAGTGCCATGCAATTAACAGTGAAATCTCGACGCGATAAATCACCTGCAATATTGTCACCGAATTCAACTTCAGGTTTACGGCTTTCTGGATCGTATTTATCGCTGCGATAAGTTGTTACTTCAACAGTTGTGTCACCACGTTTTGCGGCGACAGTTCCGAATTCAATTCCGGTATCCCAAATATTCTCGCCCCATATTTTTAAAATCTTTTTGCTCTCTAGGGGAAGTGCATCCGTTGTGAAATCCAAATCGTTTCCCAAGCGTCCTAAAATTGCATCGCGAACTGGCCCGCCTACTAAGGCCAACTTGTAGCCGGCCGCTTTATAGGCAGCGGCCAGCGAACTGGCTAAGGGGGCGCGTTCGATAAGCGAGCGAATAGCTATCTCGCCTGCGGCACCTAATGGACTCGTCACAATAGGTAAGGCTAGAGGACTACCCTTGCTCCATGACCCCGGCACCTAGTGCGGGCAGCGAAGGTACGAAGAAAAAGCGGCGACGTAGACGTCCCGGCAATCGCGCCCCACAAGCAGTTA
>CAXNEB010000048.1:0-6687 GCA_964201645.1 Candidatus Planktophila sp. | reverse complement strand
CACAATTTACTTGGGTCTCTTTATATTCTGGGTGGATCTCTGGATTCATTTCATACCTCATTTTTAATGGCCTGGGTCGTGTTGCTAAGTTCGAAGAGCGTTTCGGAAAAAAG
The DNA here is from genome assembly GCA_964201645.1 of Candidatus Planktophila sp. Taxonomy (GTDB): domain Bacteria; phylum Actinomycetota; class Actinomycetes; order Nanopelagicales; family Nanopelagicaceae; genus Planktophila. Next base: position 6,574 of record CAXNEB010000048.1, on the reverse strand, counting down.
CAGTAGCTTTCTAAATAGACCGCATCGCAACCTGTCATGGGTTGCGGGGCGGTCTTTTTATTTTCTTTTTCAAATTTAACTAACTAGAGCAGAAAGGCAGATAACCAAATGGCTAATGATCGTTTTGCATCTGCTGATGAATTAGTAAAAGAGTATGCCGAGCTTGAAGCAAAGATGGCAGACCCAACTATTCACGAAGATGCCAACAATGCTCGCAAACTTGGTCGTCGCTACGCCCAACTCGGTCCGGTTGTTTCGGGCTATCGCGTTTGGCGCGCAGCTGAAGCTGATCTGGCTGCTGGTCGCGAGATGGCTGCCGAAGATGCTGACTTTGCCGCTGAAATTCCAGCGCTTGAAGAAGCCGCTCTAATTGCAGGGGATAAATTAGAAGAATTGTTATTGCCACGTGATCCCAATGATGATCGCGATGTAATTCTGGAAGTAAAAGCTGGCGCCGGTGGCGATGAATCTGCGTTGTTCGCAGGTGACTTACTTCGTATGTATATGCGTTATGCCGAAAAACGTAATTGGAAAGTTGAAGTTATTGATGCCACTGAAAGTGAAATGGGTGGTTACAAAGATATTTCGGTAGGCGTTAAATCAAAGGGCACTGCGGCCCCTGGTGAATCACCATATGCGCGCTTAAAGTTTGAAGGCGGTGTGCACCGGGTACAGCGTGTGCCAGAAACTGAATCTCAGGGCCGAATTCACACATCTGCAGCTGGCGTATTGATCTTGCCGGAGGCTGAAGAAATCGACGTTGAACTAAATATGAATGATGTGCGGGTAGATGTTTATCGCTCATCTGGCCCTGGCGGTCAATCAGTTAACACCACTGACTCGGCGGTTCGTTTAACTCACGTGCCGACTGGCATCGTGGTTTCGTGCCAGAACGAAAAGAGCCAGTTACAGAATAAAGAGTCGGCTTTGCGTATTTTGCGCGCACGTTTGTTAGTTGATGCGCAAGAGAAAGCCGATGCCATTGCTTCAGCTGAACGCAAGAGTCAGGTGCGTACAGTTGATCGTTCTGAGCGCATTCGTACCTATAACTACCCAGAAAATCGCTTGAGCGATCACCGCGTTAATTATAAATCAAACAATTTAGATGCTGTGCTAAATGGTGAACTCGATGATGTTATTCAAGCTTTGTTAGATGCTGATAAAGCCGCCAAATTAGCTTCAACTGAAAAGTAAGTTCTTAGGAAAACAAATGCAGATCAAAGCGCTGATTAGTGAGGGCAAGGCGCAGATTGAAACTGCTGGATACTCAAGCGTTGATGCCGAAATTCTATTGGCGCACCTTTTAGGTTTAACTCGCATGGAGTTACATAATCCGATCGCACTTGAACGCGCGCTGGCAGAAGTTACTGATGAAAGCACGATAGTTGACGGTTATGCCGAATTAGTTAAGCGCCGCTGTAACGACGAACCAGTGCAGTATTTGACAGGAACTGCTGGTTTTCGTAACTTAGATCTAGCTGTCGGTCCAGGCGTTTTAGTACCTCGCCCCGAAACTGAAGGTCTAGTTGAAGAAGTTTTAAAACACATTGCTAATTTGCCCGGCCTAGTTTCAGTTATTGATTTAGGCGCTGGCTCTGGCGCTATGGCGATTTCGATTGCAATAGAGGCACCAAATACCCACGTAATTGCCGTTGAAAAGAGCTTAGATGCCATCGAGTGGCTTAAGCAGAACGTAGCTTTTTACGATGAAAGTATTCGTATTGTTCAGGGCGATGTTGCCGATGTTCTCGAGGGCGTTAAGTGCGATGTAGTTGTGGCTAACCCACCTTATGTGCCTGATTTGCAACCACTGCCAAAAGATGTGGCTAATTTCGAACCAGCGATAGCTTTATTCGGCGGCCCTGATGGACTTGAACTGCCAAAGCGATTCATTGAGGCAGCAGCTCGGTTACTAAAGACTGGGGGATTGCTAGCAATTGAGCACACCGAAACTCAAGGCGAGGCAATTGCGAAATTGCTTGAATCAGACTTTAATCAGATAGCACTTCATCAAGATTTAACTGGGCGACCACGTTGGACCAGTGCGATTCGAGGTAACAATTGAGCGAAATAATTAAGTTGACCGAAAGCGAATTTGCAGCTCAAGTTGCGCTAGGTGCCAAAGCAATTCGTGATGGTTATGTAATCGTGGTGCCACTTGAACATAGCTATGCATATTTGTGCGATGCCTTTAGTCACGATGCGGTTCGTACGATGCATGTAATGCGCGGCGATGCACTAGGTGTTGCTGCGCAAGTTTTAATTTCAGATGCAGCCCGAGCTGTTGGAATTATTCGTGACTCAAGTGCGGATCTAGAAAAGTTAACTGATGCGTTTTGGCCAGGTTTGTTATCAATAACTGCCAAGCCACAGTTAGCACTTAATTGGGATCTAGGAGATGATCGCAATTTAGATCGCATCAATCTGCGAGTACCAGCTGCTGAGTTTGCTCGAGCGATAACTGCCGAAGTTGGCCCACTTGCAACCGCGAGTGCCACACTTGCGGGTCAGCCAGCAATTAATAGCATCGATGACATCTCAATTGATGGAACTCACTTGGCGCTGATTTTTGATGCTGGCTCACTTACCAAGGGACAACCAACGACAATCGTGGAAACCACTGAAAGTGGGCTCAAAGTAGGGCGAATTGGGGCGATTTCACAGGCGCAGTTGGCCGAAGTCACGCCCTATATCTCGCTCATCGGTAACTAGTCCTAATAAGATTGTGTAATGAGCGACGATACTTTTTATGGCCCAGATTTCGAGCTACTTTCAAAGCAAGATCCAGATATCGCTGGAGTTGTTTTATCTGAGCTAAAGCGTCAACAACAGAGTTTGCAACTAATTGCTAGCGAAAACTTCACTTCCCGTGCCGTACTGGCAACACTGGGTTCAACTCTTTCCAATAAATATGCCGAGGGTTACCCAGGCAAGCGCTATTACGGTGGTTGCGAAGAAGTCGATAAAGCCGAAATTATTGCAATTGATCGCGCCAAAGAACTTTTCGGTGCCGACCATGCCAACGTGCAACCACATTCAGGAGCGAGTGCAAACGTTGCGGTTTACCAAGCCTTCACTAAGCCAGGCGACACTGTTCTTGCCATGTCATTGCCTCACGGCGGTCACTTGACTCATGGTTCAAAAGTTAACTTCTCAGGTAAGTGGTTTAACGTAGTTTCCTACGGAGTTCGCGAAGATAATGAGTTAATCGATTACGATCAATTGCGCGATCTTGCGATAGCTAATAAGCCAAAAATGATTTGTAGTGGTGCAACCGCTTACCCAAGTTTGATTGATTTCGAAAAAGTTCGTCAGATCTGCGATGAAGTTGGCGCAATCATGTGGGTTGATGCAGCCCACTTCATCGGACTAGTAGCTGGAAAAGCGATCCCGTCTCCGGTTCCTTATGCAGATGTAGTTTCATTTACCACTCACAAAGTTTTACGCGGTCCACGCGGTGGCATGATTTTGACTAAGGCCGAACATGCAGCCGCAATCGATAAGGCAGTTTTCCCAGGCATGCAAGGTGGCCCAATCATGTCGGCAGTTGCTGGCAAGGCTGTGGCACTTAAAGAATGCGCTCAACCCGCTTATCAAAAGTATGCCAAGGACGTTATTACTAACGCTAAAGCCCTTGCTGCAGGCTTAGAAGCCGAGGGAATGCGCGCAGTTTCCGGCGGTACCGAAACTCACTTAGCGCTTATCGATATTCGCAGCACCGGCGTTAATGGCAAGGTAGCTGATGAACGTTGCGGACTTGCAGGCATCAGCTTGAATAAGAATTCAATTCCATATGATCCAGAAGCGCCTTCGGTAACAAGTGGTATTCGAGTTGGTTCGCCAGCGACTACTACCCAAGGAATGGGCGTTGCTGAGATGAAGACAATTGCTAACTTAATTGCTCGCGCAGTTAAGAATGAAGACGAAAGTAAATTTGCTGGCATCAAGGCCGAAGTTCATGCTTTGACGGCGCAATTCCCGATCTATCAAGCGTAAGCAGCTCGATTCTAAATGCGTGAATATCTAGTAACCCTGCTGATCGCAGCAGCGCTCTGCTATTTAATTACCCCGCTGGTTCGCAAATACGCGATCAAGTTCGGCGCAGTTGCTCAAGTTAGAAACCGCGATGCACACACCACACCAACGGCTCGTTGGGGTGGGGTAGCGATGTGGCTAGCCATGACCTTTACTTTCTTAATTGTTAATCACTTCTCATTAGTGGGAAAGTCATTTGGTCGCGAAGCTCAAGGAATTTTCTTAGCTGCCACATTCATAGTTCTGCTTGGTATGGCAGATGATCGTTTTGAGCTTGATTCTTTGACAAAGCTAGCCGGGCAAGCACTTGCTGCTGGAATTTTATTACTCTACGGAATTCAAGTTCTCTGGATTCCAGCCAGTGAAGTAATTACTTTGCCTGCCAGTGTCGGGCAGTTCTTAACGGTATTGATTGTGCTGGTGACGATAAACGCCGTGAACTTTATAGATGGGTTAGATGGGCTAGCTGCTGGAATTGTTGCGGTATCGGCTGCTTCATTCTTTGCTTTTTCCTACCTATTAGCCGTTGTTTACGGCTTCTCGCGTGCTGGTGCTCCATCGCTCATGACTGCTGTAATCATTGGAGTTTGTATTGGTTTCTTGCCACATAACTGGCACCCAGCTCGAATCTTCATGGGCGATTCTGGTTCGATGTTGCTTGGTTTAGTTTTAGCAGCATCTGCAGTTACGTTAACTGGCCAAATTGATCCAAATGCAATATCTGAAGCAAAACTTGGGCCAACGTTGCTGCCACTATTTCTACCTTTTGCAGTTTTAGCAATTCCGCTTTCAGATTTAGTTCTAGCTGTTATTCGTCGGTTAGCAAAAGGTAAGTCACCTTTTTCACCAGATAAAGAACATCTTCATCATCGTTTGATGAGTGCTGGTAAAACCCAACAGCGCACTGCGGTAATTATGTATTTAGCAACAGCCACAATTGCATTCCCAGTAACAATCGCAGCGTTTCAACCAATTTGGGTGGCAGCTCTTTCGGCAGTAGTTCTTTTAACAATAACTGTTGCGGCGTATCGATTAAAAATTGAAAAGGTGGCGAAAGTTAATGGCTAAGAATGATCCAGAAAGTCAGTTACTGCGCGGAGCCTTGATTCCATCATTTGCAGTTGGTGCGGTTGCAATCGCAATTGCTACTTTCGCGCAGGGCAAAGCCGGTTTATTTGGCGCACTCCTTGCTCAGTTCATTGTGGTTATCTTCTTTGCAGTCCATCTCTTTGTCTCGCGCCTTTCGACCAAGCTAGATCCATTGAGCACATTCGCACTTGCTCTCTTTTCTTACTTTGCCAAACTTCTCTTACTCACTGGATTCTTAATTGCCTTAACTCGACTGACTTCGCGAGATACGATTGATCGCGCCAGTTTTGGAATAACCGCAATCGCGCTGACCTTTGCCTGGCTAGGCGGGGAAATTGCTAGTTACCTGAAATTGCGGTTGCATTTACCCCTGCCCCCTAAACCGGGCGACAAATAAGTAAGGAGCTCGAAATGGCAATGAAAGATGAAGGCAACGCCCTCTGGTCGATCTTTGGTTATCTCCTTTCCGGCATGCTCTTTTGGGGTGGGGTTGGATATGGGCTCGATAAGTGGCTCAACCAGGGCTATTTCCTTCTAATTGGCCTCCTGCTCGGAATTGGCGCTGCGATCTACCTAGTTTGGCTCCGATTCGGCCGAGAATAAGCCGCCTTCCTACTTCTGACCCACATTGATTCTCAGCCGCTAGTAACCCAATCCACAGCGGTTGGATTTCACACAGGTGCCCCTTAAGACATAAGGTTGCCCCGTCTTAGTTGGTATATGGATTAAAAAGGGGTGTGCGTGCGCTCGCTATTTAGACTTAGCGGAGAAGGCGAAGGATTCGTCCCGCCAAGCAGCAATGACTTTGAATTGCCACCCGTTTTTGGCGATAACGCATTTACCACAAAACCAATTCTCTTAGTTTTCTTATCAGTAATTTTAGTTTCAGTTTTCTTCTTACTTTCATCACGTAAAGCAGCAGTTGTTCCTTCCAAACTGCAATTCGCGGGTGAATCAATCTATAGCTTTGTGCGCAACGACCTAGGCCGCGACATTATCGGCCACGAATTCATGCGCTTTGTGCCTTACTTATTCACACTATTTACTTTTGTACTTACAAATAACATCTTTGGAATTGTGCCGTTCTTGCAGTTCCCAACCATGTCACGCGTGAGCTTCCCATATGTCTTGGCCGTATTTACTTTCGTAGTTTTCCACTACGTCGGAATCCGCAAGCAGGGCATTGTTAAGTATCTAAAGGACATCATGTTCATGCCTGGTGTGCCAAAGCCAGTTTATATCTTGCTGACTCCAATTGAATTAGCAACGTTCTTTTTAGTTCGCCCGTTAACACTTTCGCTTCGTTTATTCGCGAATATGTTTGCTGGCCACTTACTACTTCTAGTTTTCATCTTGGGTGGAGAACATCTATTCCAAGGTGTGCTCGGTTTGAAGTTGATCAGTCCATTTGCTTTCGCATTTGGTATTGGTCTTACCTTCTTCGAGTTCA
>CAXNEB010000047.1:0-6969 GCA_964201645.1 Candidatus Planktophila sp. | reverse complement strand
AGTGGCTCTTATGTCACCTTCAAAGCCGTTGTTACTTGTGTTGCGTGCCCCCAACGGGATTCGAACCCGTGTTACCGCCGTGAAAGGGCGATGTCCTAGGCCCCTAGACGATGGGGACGTTTGAGGCTCGCAAATCGTACCCTTTAACGGGCCACGATCAAAACTCGATTAATTCGCACTTAAATAGCTTCAATATCGAGGATCTAGAGAGCAAAAAGCCGAGAAAAGCTCGCAAATTCTGCGAACCTCTCTCGGCTTTTAGTAATTAATTAAATAAGCGCCCAGCGAACTGTGACGCTAACTGTTACATCTTGCTGACCTAGATCAACAACTGTTGACATGGCATCTTCTGCTTTGCCTAACATTGTTTGAACTGGGTATGAAGCTGGTGCGTAGTTCTCAACGATGTAGGTAACTTTGCCTAGTTTCACACCAAGTAACTTGGCATAAGAAGCAGCTTTTGACTTTGCATTCTTTACCGCAACTGCGCGAGCAGATTCCGCAGCCTTCGTTGAATCAAGTACAAATGGTGTTACGCCATTAATCTGCAAGCTATCGCCACCGGCTGCAATTACTGAATCAACAATATCGCCAGCATTTGCTGCATTGCGAATAACAATTGCAAATGATTGAGATGAGCGGTAACCAATTAATTTAGACCCTGACTCTTGGGTGTAGTTATATTCTGGATAAACAGTAATGCTCTGAGTTGCAATATCCTTTTTATCAATCTTGGCTGCGACAAGGGCCGCACGCACAGCAGCAGATGTTGTTGAAACTTGTGCTTGTGCTTCTTTGCTGCTGCCAGCAATTACCGTAACAGTTGCATTCATTCGCACAGCATCTGGCACAACCTTGACCGAACCATCAGCTGTAATGGTGATATAGCGGCTTGGGCTAGTGGCAGCCGAAGCCGCGGGCATGGAAGCCATGCCACCCACCAAAGCCATGGTTAGAGAGAGAACTGAGACATTTCGTTTAGTTGTAAGTTTCATGCCTTAATTATGACCTAATTAATTAGCCAATCGTTAGTCAGCCCTGCGAATTCGGTGTGAATAAGAGATCACTTAGGTAGGATCAAGCCATGAAAAAAATCGCGGTAACGGGTGGAGCTGGCTTCATCGGCTCAAACCTAGTTGAGCGTCTTTTATCGCATGGCCACGAAGTAACTGTTGTAGACGACCTATCTACTGGCTTAAAAAGCAACCTAGATTTAACTAAAGTCACTTTTAACGAACTTTCACTCACTGATCGTGACGGCCTAGCCAAAGCAGTTAAAGGCGTCGATGCGATCGTGCACCTTGGTGCCCGAGGATCAGTACCTAGGTCACTTAAGAACCCGATTGCAACTCATGATGTAAATGCCACCGGCACTCTCAATGTGCTCGAGGCTGCTCGCAGTAATGGTGCTCATGTGATCTTTAGTTCTTCATCTTCTGTCTATGGTCGCAATGGGCAACTGCCAAAAGATGAAAGCATGTGGCTTAGCCCGCTTACGCCATATGCGGCTAGCAAGTTAGCTGCTGAAGGTTATGTGCAGGCATATGGCGCTGCCTATGACGTACCGGTAACGCTACTTCGCTTCTTCAATGTCTTTGGTCCAAAGCAACGCCCAGATCATGAATATGCAGCTGTGCTACCAAAATGGATCTGGAAAGCGATGAACAACGAAGCTATCGATGTTTATGGTGACGGTAGCCAGACTCGTGATTTTACCTACGTGCGCACAGTTCTAGATGTTGTAGATGATGCACTTAATCGTGGAGTTCGTACCGAAGGTGCTATAAATCTTGCCTACGGAAACCGAATTTCGTTGTTGGAAACTATCGAATTGTTAAAGAGTCACTTCCCTGATCTTAAAGTTAACTTCATCGATATTCGCCCAGGTGATGTAAAAGATTCTCAGAATGATCCAGTTCTGCTTAAGAAACTTTTCCCAAGTGTGAAACCAACTGACTTCTCAACCGCGCTAAGTGAAACAGTCAACTGGTTGAAAGAATTCGGCCAGAGCGTGGCTAATGGCCCTGCGACAGTTGATTAAAGATTAAGTTCATAAGCAAAGTGAATATCTAAATGTGTGGCATTGCTGGTGGCGTGGGCCCAAGTGCGCCATCTCTACAAGCTCTAGATGCTCAGTTAACAAAGCTAGAACATCGCGGCCCAGATGACCGTGGAACCTACGTAAATCAGGGCATTTCACTAGGTATGTGCCGTTTAGCAATTGTAGAAATCGCTGCCGGCAAACAACCATTTGAAAGTGCCGATGGCAAGATAAAGATTGTCTTTAACGGTGAAATTTATAATTATCGCCAGCTCCGCGAAAAACTAGTTGCACTTGGTCACGAATTCGTTGGTGCTAGTGAATCTGAAGTAATCATTGCTGCCTATCGGCAATATGGCCCAGACTTTCCAAATCACTTAACGGGAATGTTTGCAATTGCGCTCTTTGATCAAGCCAATGAGGCACTTGTTTTAGTTCGCGACCGAGTTGGCAAGAAACCCCTTTGGTTTTCAAAGCGAGCCGACGGTTCGATTCTCTTCGCCTCTGAAGTAAAAGCTTTACTCGCTGCGCTGCCAAATAAAACTTTGCGTAAAGGTGTAGTTGCCGAGGTTATGCAATTTGGTTATGTAAATGCGCCAAACTCAGCATTTACTGAAGTGGGTCAGCTGCCGCCAGCCACAATGGCTATTTGGCACCATGGTGATTGGTCAATGCGCACCTATTGGCAACCAGATTATGAAACTGAGATTAAAATTTCCTACCAAGATGCTTTAGTAGAAACTAAGAACCAAATTGAAGCTGCTGTTGCACGTCGAATGATTTCAGAGCGCCCAATGGGCGCTTTCTTGAGTGGTGGATACGATTCAACAGTTGTAACAGCTTTAATGGCCAAGTTATCTAGCCAGACAGTAAAGACTTACTCAATTGGTTTTGATCATTCGCAATACAACGAAGCTGAATATGCCGGGGCAGTAGCCAAGCATCTGGGCACAGATCACCATCAAGAGATCGTTAAACCTGATCCTGCCCTATTTCTTCAAGAACTAGCAACCTCACTCGATCAGCCCTTTGCTGATTCCTCATACATTCCTACTTATTTATTGGCGAAATACGCTCGCCAAGAAGTGATTGTTGCTTTAGGTGGCGATGGTGGAGATGAAGTATTTGGCGGCTATGACCGTTATGTGGCCGCACCATTATTGCAGCGTGCAAACTACTTGTTAGCGATCGCTAAACCAATTGCATCAGTAATGAGCAAAAGTGGTGTTGTGAGCGAACGCAAGATGAAACGAATAGTTTCGCAACTGCAAGCCCACCCCTCGCTTGCAGCCCGCTACACATCAATCATGTCACTGACGCAGCCATCACAAATTGCCAGATTGCTAAAACCAGAATTCAACCTGGCAGGCGCAAATGATGTTTACATAAATGACTTTAAACGAACAGGCGCTCGAGATACGTTACATGCGATGATCCGAAGTGACTTTGAACATTATTTGCCAGGTGATCTTTTGGTAAAAGCTGATCTCGCAACAATGGCAAACAGTTTAGAACTCAGATCACCACTACTTGATCATGATGTCATTGAATGGGCAAATTCACTGCCTGCCAAATTCAAAGTTGCTGGAAGTGAAAGTAAACATATTCTCAAAGACATTGCTCGTACTTTGGTACCTGCTGAACTAATTGATCGGCCAAAGATGGGTTTTGCAATTCCACGAGCCGACTGGCTTCGAAACGAGCTACGCCAGTTAACTCATGACCTGTTAACTGATGAAGTAGCGCGTTCACGCGGTTGGTTTGATCAACATGAGATTCACAAGATTCTAAGCGAACACCAGAGTGGCCAAGATCGTGATTCCATTATTTGGCCCGCGCTTTGCCTCGAACTCTGGGCTCGCAACTGGCTCTAAAAGTCCATAAGGAAAATAGTCTTTAGCGTTTAAGCAATTTCAAATACAAATCTTGATGATCTTTAACCAGACGAGCAACGCCGTATCTAGCCATGGTGTATTCCTTGCCAGCGGCGCCCATTTTGGCTCTTAAAGCACTATCTGTGGCCACTTTAGCAACAGCATCAGCAAGTTGCTTGGCCGATAGATCTGTAAGTAAACCAGTTTCGCCATTAACAACAATTTCATTTGTTGATCCAACATTTGTGGCTACAACAGGAATACCGACCATGCCCGCCTGAATCAAACTTAGCGGCGTTCCCTCATTATCGCTTGTAAGCAATACAAAGTCAGCTGCGGCTAAGACAACTTCAATGTCCTCGCGCCAACCCAAGAATGTGACTGGTAGGTTTTCAGATTCTGCGCGATCTTGGAAATATTGCAGAAGCTCGCCAGCGCCTGCGACGATAAAATGTAAATCAATTCCACGGGTTTTAACTTCGGCCACGACATCTAAGAATCTATCTGGTCGCTTGATTTGAGTTATTCGACCTATGAATGCACAGTAAATAGCATCGTCATTCAAATCTAATTCCTTGCGAGCCGATGATCGACTTGGCACTTCAGCAAGTTGTAAACCAGGCGGCATAACACCAAATTTATTTTGAGTACCAATACCGACCGCGATCAGGTCATCCTTAACTTTTGTACCAACTGCCAGAAGTTGGTCTGTGAACAATGCTAAGAACCTTTCAACCAAGATAACTAACTTTGTTTTCCCCGCCCCAAAGTAGCCATTTAGCAAGTGACCATGAAATGTATGAACACGAATAGATTTGTGACCACTTAAGATTGATGCAACTCGGCCAACTACTCCAGCCTTAGCCGTGTGTGTGTGAATGACAGCTGGTTTGAATCTCCGAATCTCTTTAATAATGGCAAAGAGTGCCGTTAAGTCCGCTCTAGGTTTAATTGATCTGCCTAAGCCATCTATGCGAACTGCCTTCACATCCGTTGCAACCTTCTCTAAGTAATCAGCTTCATCGGCTGCGCAATACCCGGTTACTAACTTTTGTTCAAATACTTGGGCGTCAAACCCACGCATAAGGCCAGAAACTTGCACGGCTGGGCCACCCACGTTCATGCGGGCAATAATGCGCATAACTCTAATTTTCTGGGCTTCGTCTGAAGGCTTCTTACTCACATGGGTATCTTCTCGCAGAAACAATAGATAATTGTGCCCATGAGCCAGTTTCTCTCAAATTGCAGTATTGGTGCCTTGGCAGTCGCTGCTCAAGCACTGCAAGATGGCTCTCTTGTAGCTTTTCCGACCGAGACTGTTTATGGCTTAGGGGCTGATGCAACAAATGCAGAGGCAGTCGCTCGTATCTACGAAGTTAAAGGTCGTCCAGCAGATCATCCGCTAATTGTTCATATTGCTGACCTCAAATACCTAGAGCAATGGATCTTGGTTATTCCTGAATATGCAATTGCACTTGCTCGTGAATTCTGGCCTGGACCAATGACACTAATTTTGCAACGTAGCGAACTAGCGAAAGATTTTATTACTGGCGGCCAAAACACAGTCGGAATTCGTATTCCAGATAATTCACTTGCACTTGGTCTACTAGAGGCTTTTCACAAGTTAGGCGGGGCAGGTATTGCCGCACCAAGTGCAAATAGATTTGGTCAAGTTTCACCAACAACAGCCGAAGCAGTTCAAGAAGAGTTAGGTAATTATTTTTCGGATACAGATCTAGTTCTTGACGGCGGACCATCAGAGGTTGGCGTGGAGTCAACAATTATTGATTGCACGGGGGAACTTCCAAGAATTCTTCGTCCAGGCGCTATAACCATTGAGATGATTGAAGAAGTGTCAGGACTCAAAGTTTTGAACTCAACTGAAAAGAACTCAGATGACTTGAAACAAGAGTTTATTCGCGTGAGCGGATCTCTAGAAAATCATTATGCACCCAAGGCCAAAGTTTTCTTAGACCAACAACCTGTTGTTGGTTCTGGCTTTATCGCACTTGAAAGCATTAATACTCCAGATGGAGTAATCAGATTAGCTGCACCGGAATCTGTTGAAGAATTCGCTCGAGTTCTCTATTCAGCCCTGCGTGAAGGTGACTACCAGAATCTTGACTCGATTTACATTGCTCAACCGACTGGCGAAGGCTTGGCGATTGCTATTAGAGACCGAGTATCGCGTTCAGCAAAGGGCAGATAATCCGATACTATTTCGCTCTTGCTTGGTGCCAGGTTAATTCTGGCGCTTAATCGAGAGATGCAAGTGGGGCCTATAGCTCAGTCGGTAGAGCAACGGACTTTTAATCCGTGGGTCGACGGTTCGAGCCCGTCTGGGCCCACTTATCTTTAAAATTTAGGTCTTGAAATTTCTTGAGCCATAAGCCTTATATCCCAAGATTCTGCCCCTTAACCCTTATCCTTTACTTGAGCCTTTTGAGGCCTCATGCTCGAACCTGCTTTCATTAGCCTGGTTTACGCTCAATTAGCGGCCATGGCCTTCGGCGCAAGCCCTTCCCCTCACATACCCTCTAAGACTTTTCTCAGAGTGACCTAATAAGGTTGCATCTGAGCGTGGCCGTTGATATTTAGTAAAAAAAGTTTCTGAATGGGCACAACATTTGGCCCCCTCAGGTGTCTTAACTAGTAGAGGCAAGACGTTGTCTCTAGATAAGCGGGATTTAAAATGGCAATTCTTAAGTCGAAGGCAGCGAAAGCAGCTGCAACGACCCTTGCCGACGCCGCAACAAGCGTAACTCCAGCCCTTCCAGTTGTGCCTCGTACAGCTACATCTGACTGGTCAATTGCTGATCTAAGCGCGATCTACACCGAATACCGCACCTCCCTTGTCTCACAAGCTCGCCGCATGTTGCGCGATGAGACCGATGCCAACGAGGTTGTCCAGGAAGCCTTCTTGAAGTTCATGTTGGCTGCCCCAGATCTAGATACCACCGAGCGCGCTGTTGCTTACCTACGCGCCTCTGTTAACAACTTAGCTCTTAACGTAATCCGTGCTCGTGGCGATCGCCCTAACTTGGTTGCTCTTGA
>CAXNEB010000046.1:0-7228 GCA_964201645.1 Candidatus Planktophila sp. | reverse complement strand
GCTGGGCGGGCTGGATTTCCCGATTGAGCCTAAATAGGGAATACTTACCCACCTACCGCGCCCAAAGGCTCGGTTCTCCAGATATTTATTTTGTGAAGGAAGTGCATCGTGCCAGTACCAAAGCGAAAGATGTCGCGTTCAAAGACGCGCTCACGTCGAAGCATGTGGAAAACAACTGCAGCTGCACTAGCGGCTTGCCCACAGTGCCAACAGCCAAAGCTTCAGCACACAGCATGCCCAACTTGCGGTACTTACAACCGTCGTCAGGTACTTGAGGTCTGATCTGTATTCAGCGCTAACTAAGCAGATCGGATTTGAAGTTGATCCGGTTCTTCTTGAATTAGCGTTTACGCATCGCTCTTTTGCTTACGAAAGTGGTGCGAAAGAAACAAATGAACGCCTTGAATTTTTAGGCGATTCAGTCCTTGGTCTAATTGTTACTGAAGAACTTTATTTGAAGTATCCCGACCTCGATGAATCTCGTTTATCGCCATTGCGTTCGGGCATCGTAAATATGCGAGCCCTTGCCGATATTGCGCGCACATTGCAATTAGGAAAATATATTCGCTTAGGTCGCGGCGAAGAAACTACCGGCGGTCGCGATAAGAATTCCCTATTAGCCGATGCGCTCGAAGCGCTCATTGGCGCTGTTTACATTGATTTAGGTTTTGAAAAAAGCACGCAGTTTGTCCGATCGTTAATTGCTGACACGTTGGCAAGTGCCATGGCTAAAGGTGCGGGTCTTGATGGCAAAACTGCGCTACAAGAATTCGCCGCCGCAAATGGCAAAGGTATTCCGGAGTATTCAGTCACAGAAGATGGCCCTGATCACGATAAGAGTTTTAAAGCCGTAGTAGCACTTGGTGGGGTAGTAGTTGGCCAAGGCGAAGGTAAGAGCAAGCGCGAAGCTGAACAATATGCAGCGCGCTGCGCATACGAACTTCTCAAAGCCGAAAACTTTTTAAAAGATGCCGGAACTTCCGGAAGTTGAAACGGTCCGACGCGGCTTAGAGCGTTGGGTGATCGGTAAGAAGTTAAAAAATATTCAAGCGTTACATCCACGAGTACAACGCCCCGATTCTTGGTCTCCGATAACTTCTCTTGAAGGCGCCAAAGTTACTGGTATTAACCGTCGCGGTAAGTTCTTATGGTTTGAGCTAGATCGCCCGCAAGTACTTATGGCGCACCTCGGAATGAGCGGTCAGTTCTTAGTCCAACCAATCGGCAAAGTTGATGAACGTCATGTGCGAGCACGATTTACTTTGGCTGGCGGCCTACAAAAGAATCGTGAACTGCGTTTCATCGACCAACGCACCTTTGGTTGGCTGGCTGTCGATAACTTAATTGAAGGAATTCCTACGATGGCGGCGCATATTGCGCCAGATTTATTTGATCCAAACTTTGATCAAGCTGCCGTTGTGGCGAATTTGCGAACCCGTAAGAGCAAAATCAAAAGTGCAATTTTAGATCAGCAAATTTTGAGTGGGATTGGAAATATCTATGCTGATGAATCACTTTGGGCGGCAAAAATTCATCCCGAACGAATCTGTGGCGATCTATCAGCTAAGAAAATTAACTTATTAATTGATAGTGCTCGCGAAATTATGGCTAGAGCGCTGGAATCAGGCGGAACTTCATTTGATGATCTCTACATAAATGTAAATGGTGAGAGTGGATACTTTGAGGTTCAACTAGAGGTTTATGGTTGCGAAGGCGAACCATGTTCTAGATGTGGCCGATTGGTAAAAAGAATTTCTTTCGCAAATCGTTCCTCTCATTTCTGCCCGTACTGTCAGAAGTAGAGCCCTCAGCAAGGTAGGTTTGCCGCGTGTATTTGAAGAGCATCACGCTCAAGGGCTTTAAGTCCTTCGCGTCATCGACGACCCTGCGCCTTGAGCCAGGCATCACCTGCGTGGTGGGTCCGAATGGCTCTGGAAAATCAAATGTGGTCGATGCCCTCACCTGGGTTATGGGTGAGCAGGGCGCAAAGTCGCTGCGCGGCGGCAAAATGGAAGATGTTATTTTCGCGGGCACCAGCGGTCGTTCACCGCTAGGTCGAGCCGAAGTTTCCCTGACAATTGATAATTCTGACGGCGCACTACCAATTGATTATGCTGAAGTAACAATTTCTAGAATTTTATTCCGCAGCGGCCAAAGTGAATATCAAATAAATGGTGAAGCTTCACGCTTACTAGATATTCAGGAACTACTCAGCGACTCAGGCATTGGTCGCGAAATGCACGTGATCGTTGGCCAAGGCCAACTCGATGCTATCTTGATGGCAACACCCGAAGAACGTCGTGGCTTTATTGAAGAAGCAGCCGGAGTTCTTAAGCACCGTAAGCGCAAAGAGAAAGCGCTGCGCAAATTAGATTCAATGCAGACCAATATGGCGCGCGTTCAAGATTTAACTGTTGAACTTCGCCGGCAGTTAAAACCACTTGGCCGTCAAGCCGAAGTAGCCAAGAAAGCTGCAACCATTCAAGCTGATTTGCGCGATGCAAAGCTGCGTTTGCTAGCTGATGATTACATTCAACTTTCTAAGACTCTTACCGCCGAAGTTGCTGACGAAACAGCGCTACGTGAAAAACGTTCGCTAGTTGAAGCCGAACTCGATGGCGTTCGCCGCCGCGAAGAAGAGTTAGATTCACAAGCTGCAGTTGATAGTCCACGCTTAGTTCAAGCCCAAGAGACTTTCTATCAGTTAAATTCGTTGCGTGAGAAGTTCCGCGGAACTCAGAGCTTGGCCCAAGAGCGTTCCCGCTTTTTGGCCGAAGAAGCCGAAGAAGCACGCACTGCTGGTCGCGATCCAGAAGCACTCGAGGCAGAGGCGCAGACTTTGCGCGGCGAAGAATCTCAATTGCAAACTCTGGTTCAACTTTCGCGCACGAATTTAACCGAAGCATCGCAAGCGCTAGCAGCAGCCGAAGCAGCACTAGTTGCTGAAGAAAATCGCATTGCTGCTGCACTGCGCGCAATCGCTGATCAACGCGAAGGCACAGCTCGCCAAGAAGGCCATATCAAGTCATTAGCAGCGCGTCTTGATGCAATGTCTGAAGAAATCGCTCGCTTAACTAAAGCCCGCGATGAAGCAGCTAATCGCCGTGATCTAGCACAACGTGAATATGCAACTCATGAACTAGAAATTGCTAGCGCTGATTCAGGTGAACTTGGTTTAGATGCCGCATTTGAAAGCGCCAAGTCAGCTCTTGCTACTTCTCGCGATGAACATCAGAAATTAGTAGACGATGAACGAATTGCTGATCGTTCCCGTAACGCACTAGAGTCGAAACTCGATGCGCTAGAACTATCTGCGCAATCACGAAATGGCGCAGCAGCACTTCTACGTGAACCGCGCGGCCTTGCGACCCTTGGTTCACTTGCCTCTTTAATTGAAATTGATCCTGGTTGGGAAAACGCAGTTGCAGCAGCTCTGGGCCAATTAGCAGATGCCATTGTGGTGCAAGATATTTCCGCAGCGATTACTGCGCTAAGCACGCTACGTAGTGAAGATCTTGGTCAAGCCGATGTTTTAGTTCATCACAACCAAGGTGGTAATTCGGTTGCACTTGCCGGCGGTCTAACTTCGATCACTGCGCATATTCGCTCTAGTTCAGTTTCAGATTTGATTTCAGATCTGCTGGGCAAGACAGTAGTGACCGAAACTGCCGCCGAGGCTGCTGACATTTTGCGCAACCACCCAGAAGTAACTGTGGTGACTCGCGATGGAGATTTCTTTACCAAGTCTCGTGCTCGCGGTGGATCTAAGAACACTAACTCATTGATTGAAGTAAAAGCGCTTATCGAGAAATTGCGTGATGAACTACAAACAATTACCAATGAATGTGATCGCTTAAAGTTTGCGATCAATGCTGCAGCCCTTGAGATCGAAAGCAAGCAAGCCGCCTTCGATGTGGCACTCTCTAAGTTAAATGAATCTGATGCTCGTATAGCTGCAATCACTGAGCAACTTGCAGTAGCTGGCCAGCACATGAAGTCAGCAACGGCCGAAGTTGAGCGCTTGAATTCAGCAATTGCCGAAACCACAACAGCGAAGAGCCGTGATGAGGGCGAACTACAATCGGCGCAGAGCCAACTAACTCAATCAGGTGAGATTGCTAACCCTGATCATTCACAAGCAGATGCTTTGCGCGAGCGCGTTTCCGGTTTACGAACAACTGAAGTTGAAGCGCGACTAGCTGTCCGTACCAGTGAAGAACGATTAGATTCACTGGCTGCGCGCATCAAGGCACTTGTTGAAGCTGCCGTAACAGAACGCGAAGCATCAGAGCGCGCAGTCTCTCGTCGAGGCGCACGCGCACGCGGCGCAGTTATCTCACAAGCAATCGCTGAAGCAGCTTACGAAGCGTTAATTCACATTGAACGATCTATCGCAAAGGCAGCTACAGAGCGGGCTGTATTAGAAGAAGCACGTTCGATTCGTGAAGGCGACACTCTTTCCGCACGCGCACGTAATCGCGAGCTAGCCGCTGAACTAGAAGTTCTGACATCTAGCGTGCATAAAGATGAAATTGCTCGCGCCGAACAACGTATGCGCATTGAACAACTTGAATCTAAGGCAGTTGAAGAACTAGGCATTGACACTGAAACGCTGGTTAATGAATATGGCCCAGAAAATGATGTGCCGACCTTTATTGAAAATGAAGCCGGCGAGATCATTACCACTGAGCTAATTCCGTATCGCCGTGATCAACAAGAGAAGCGCTTGGCTGCAACAGAGCGCTCACTTACCTTGCTCGGCAAGATTAATCCGCTGGCACTTGAGGAATACACATCCCTCGAAGAACGCCTGAAATTCTTAGCTGAACAACTCGAAGACTTAAAGAACACACGTAGAGACCTCTTGGACATTGTCAAAGAAGTTGATGATCGCGTTCAGCAGATCTTCATGGAAGCATTTGAAGCTACCGCTGAGCACTTTGAAACTATCTTTGCTCGACTATTCCCAGGTGGCGATGGTCGCTTGATTCTGACCAACCCGGATGACTTGTTAAATAGTGGCGTCGATGTTGAAGCTCGCCCACCTGGAAAGCGCATTAAGCGTCTATCACTGTTATCTGGTGGTGAGAAGTCTTTAACTGCTGTTGCTATGTTGATTGCGATCTTTAAGGCACGGCCAAGTCCGTTCTATGTTTTGGACGAAGTTGAAGCAGCCCTTGATGATGTCAACTTAGGCCGTCTGTTAGGCGTGCTTGAAGAACTGCGCGAAACATCGCAACTAATCATCATTACTCACCAGAAGCGCACGATGGAAATTGCAGATGCACTTTATGGTGTGACAATGCGTGGTGACGGTGTAACTGAAGTTATCTCGCAACGCCTACGCGAATCCAATAACGAATAAGTAATTATGTATCGGCGCCGTTAACCATGGGCTTCTTCAAAAAGTTTCTAGCCAAAGTAACCCGCACTTCAGCAGTAACAGCTGCTGATTGGGATGAGCTTTATAGCGAATTGATTGCCTCTGACTTAGGCGCATCTTTAACCGATGTCATTCTGGCAACTGCCAAGAAAAGTAAATCCGAAGAACCAATTGAGGCAATTCGTGAAGCGTTAACTGCGCTGCTTAGTTCTAAGCCCCGCGCGTTAGCTATTTCCGAAACCGGTTTAACTACTATTTTGGTTATCGGTGTTAATGGAACCGGCAAGACGACCTCAGTAGCCAAGTTAGCTGCAAATATTTCAAGCGCTGGCCACCGGGTGCTGTTAGGCGCTGCCGATACTTTCCGAGCAGCAGCCGTTGAGCAATTACAAACGTGGGCTACTCGTATCGGGCTTACCGTCATTACTGGAAAACCAAATGGTGAGCCTGCAGCAGTTGCTTTTGATAGCGCAACGAAGGCACTTGCTGATAGTTATCAATACCTAGTAATTGATACGGCAGGTAGATTGCAGAACAAAGCAGATCTGATGGCCGAACTTGGCAAAATTAAACGAGTGATTGAAAAAGTTACACCAGTTAATGAAGTGCTCTTAGTGGTAGATGCAACGACTGGTCAGAATGGTTTGAGCCAAGCGAAGCTATTTTCCGAAGCAGTTGAAGTTACTGGCATTGTTTTAACTAAGTTAGATGGCAGTGCCCGAGGCGGAATTGCGTTAGCAATCGAACACGAACTCGATCTGCCGATTAAATGGATCGGCACAGGGGAGGCCATAGGCGACCTCATGCCCTTTGACCCAGAAATTTACATAACTGGCATTTTGGATGCTGAATAAGAGCATCTTTTAACGCCCACGTAACATTTCGGGTGAATTCCTGTAATCCAGATAAGAGAGATTACCGCCATCTCAAAGGCGAGAATCGCAACCAACTCTTCGAAAGTGATTATTCATGGATATTAGTACTGGTGATACCGCTTGGATGTTAGCAAGTTCTGCATTGGTCTTGCTAATGACTCCAGGCCTCGCATTTTTCTACGGCGGCATGGTTCGCACTAAGAGCGTTTTAAATATGATGATGATGTCAATGGCGACTATCGGCATTGTTAGCATCATCTGGGTTATCTACGGTTTTGAATTAGCTTTTGGTATCGATGGCAAATCGCCTTGGTACGGCGCAATCAAGATCTCAGATCTAGGAAATCAAGTTGGCGCAGTTGCAAATAATGGTGGCGAATATCCAATTCCACTTTTGGTATTTGCCGCTTTCCAATTGATGTTCGCGATTATTACGCCGGCACTTATTTCAGGTGCAATTGCTGATCGGGCCAAGTTTGTACCTTGGACAATCTTCGTTGCCATCTGGACAACTCTGGTCTATTTGCCAGTGGCGCACTGGGTATTTGCATTCGGTAACAAGGTCGGCGATGTTGTAACTGGCGCTGGCTATCTAGCTGCTAAAGGCGTGCAGGATTTTGCGGGCGGCACTGCCGTTCACATTAATGCTGGCGCGGCTGGTTTGGCACTTGCGATAGTTCTAGGAAAGCGCATCGGTTGGCGCAAGGAATCAATGCGTCCGCACTCATTGCCTTTGGTAATGCTTGGTGCTGGCCTACTTTGGTTTGGTTGGTTTGGCTTTAACGCCGGTTCAGCACTCGGTGCAAATGGCATTGCCGGTCTAGCTTTCCTTAACACTCAAGTAGCTGCTGCAGCTGCGCTAATTGGTTGGATCGTTGTTGAGAAAATTCGCAACGGTCACGCAACGACGCTTGGCGCCGCATCAGGTGCGGTTGCCGGTTTAGTAGCAATTACACCAGCTTGCGCATTC
>CAXNEB010000045.1:0-7364 GCA_964201645.1 Candidatus Planktophila sp. | reverse complement strand
GCGGAACGATCTCGAGTTATTACTGTCGAATCAGTACTCAAAAGGTTGCCCTACCTTCACGTATGAGAGAGAATTAGATTATTGGAACAGCGTCTCAATAGGTGGAAAAGACTATCTGGCTTCGAAACCGCTGCCAAGTGAGGAGTTTGAATCATGGGTTTGAAAATAACTTATGCACCATGGGGTGAAACCCTTGCCGAGTTAGTGGATGCCGCACAACGCGCAGAGAAAGCTGGTGCCGAAGTTGTTTGGGTTCCTGAGCTAGATCGAAGTGCAACAATTGCAGCAGCAGCAATGGCTGCCGGTACATCAACAATTGGGGTTGGAACTGCAATTGCATTGGCATTTACTCGCAGCCCACTGATCACTGCACTTGAAGCACTTGATCTAGATGAGATGAGCAACGGTAGATTCATTTTAGGTTTAGGTAGTGGCGTCGAACGCTTAAATCAAGATTGGCACAATGCTCGTTGGGGCAAGCCGGTTGCACATATTCGCGAGACAGTAGCAATTGTGCGACAGATCATGGCGCAATCACATTTAGGTGAGCGCATGACCTTTGAAGGCGAGTTTGAACGCATTGATATCCGCGGCTTTACCCGCCCATTCACGCCAGCGCGAACAAATATTCCTATTTATTTAGGTGGCATGGGTCCAGTAATGACCAAGCTCGCTGGCGAAATTGGCGATGGTTGGATTTCGCATGAACTTTGTTCACCAAAGTATCTCGGCGAAATGCTCGGACCTTGGCTAACCGAAGGCCGCGAAAAATCTGGCCGTGATCCTAAAGATCTCGATGTTGTTGTATCTGCAGTTTGTGCAATTGATAAAAATGCTAAGCAAGCAAAGCGTTGGGCGGCCACATTAATTGGTTTCTATGCAACCGTGAAGACTTATGCGGATTTCTTTGAATTCCACGGAATGCTCGATCAACAGAATGCGGTAATTGAAAAATTCCGCACAGGGGTATCGAGTTATCAACTGGCTGATTTTGTCCCTGATGAAATGGTCAATGTCCTTACTTTGGCTGGCGATACCGATGAAGTCATCGAAAAGATTGCTCGGTATGAAGGTTTAGCCAATACCGTTAAGTTGAGCCCACCTACGCATGGACTTGATAATGCAACAGTCCGTCAAGCCCAGAATCAAGTTATTGAAATGATTCCAAGTTTGGTTAAAGGCTAATTACATGCTCCCATTAGCGGATGTGCGAATCCTTTCAGTTGAACAGTACGGTGCTGGACCATTCGCAACTGTTCATCTAGCTGACTTAGGCGCTGAAGTAATCAAAGTTGAAGATCCATCTGTTGGCGGCGATGTCGGAAGATATGTACCACCATACTCCGAAGGTGAGGATTCACTTTTTTTCGAATCGTTCAATCGCAATAAGCGCTCCATTTCGCTAAATTTAAATACACCCGCTGGCCGTGCGGTTTTTGAGGATTTGGTCAAAGTCTCTGATGTTGTATATAGCAACTTGCGCGGCGATGTTCCCAAGAAGATGCGCATTACTTATGACGACTTGAAGCATCTGAATCCAAAAATAGTTTGTTGTTCGTTAACTGGTTTTGGTATGACTGGGCCTCGCTCGCAAGAACCTGGCTATGACTATATTTTGCAAGGTTTAGCGGGCTGGATGGACTTAACGGGTGAGCCAGATGGCCCACCAACAAAATCTGGTTTATCAATGGTTGATTATTCTGGTGGATTAATTTCAACAATTTCATTATTAGTTGCGCTACATGCAGCTCGTCGCGATGGCGTCGGCATGGATTGCGATGTGAGTTTGTATGACACTGCAATCGGAATGCTTACTTACCCAGCTGCTTGGCATTTAAATGCCGGCTTCGAACCCGTTCGCACGCATCATTCGGCTCACCCTTCACTTGTTCCTTTCCAAGCATTTGAAGCAGCTGATGGCTGGTTAATTGTTGGATGCGCGAAAGAGAAGTTCTGGCAACGTTTAACCGTAGTTATTGAGCGCCCCGAACTAGCTACAGATGAGCGTTTTGTTAACTTTGCAGCGCGCTTGAAGAATAAAGATATTTTGATCCCAATGCTCGAAGAGATACTGGCTAAACAGAGCGTCAACTACTGGTTGCCAAAACTATATGCCGAATCAATTCCCTGCGGACCAATTAATACTGTGGCCCAAAGTTTGGTTGAGCCACACACAATTGCTCGCGAGATGATTATCGAAACTGATCACCCTCGTTACGGAAAAGTTAAGCAGGTAGCGACCCCAGTAAAAGCCGGCCCAGCACGTACTGATAATCGTCGCGCACCTCAACGTAATGAAGATGCGGGTTATGTCTTAAGTGAATTACTCAATTACGACGAATCTAAGGTTTCGCAGCTTTCAGCAGACCAGGCATTTACTGCTAAATGAGTACTGCGCAGGAATTAGCAGAGTGGGCGTTAAAACTCACTTGGTCTGACCTGCCTAAAGATGTGCAACAGATTGTAAAAGAACACGCACTTGATGGTTTCGGTGATGCAGTTGGCGGTCGTTCTACGGCTGTCGCAAAAGCTGCTGCGGAAACTGTTGCGCAATATGGCCAATCAAGTGCCGCAACTATCTGGGGTAGCAGTAATAAGACATCGGTACCAGCTGCAGCATTTCTAAATGCCATCTTGATTCATGCTCTTGATTTCGATGACACTCACGCAGGCGGTTTAGTTCATGCAACTGCGCCAACTTTGCCGGTTGCTATGGCACTTGGCGAGTCACTAAATGCAACAGGTGCCGAAGTAATTACAGCTTACGCTGCTGGTCTAGAAGTTATCTGTCGCCTTGGTGCTGCAACTCCTCATGGCTTTCATGCTCGCGGATTACATGCCACACAAGTTTGCGGAACTATCGCTGCCTCAGTTGTGGCAGCAAAGTTAATGAAATTATCGGTGCCGCAAACAGTAAACTCGATGGGAATCGCCGGCAGCTTCTCTGGTGGCCTGCTTGAATTCTTAAATACTGGTTCATCTACTAAACAAATTCACCCAGGAATTGCGGCGCAAGGTGGCGTTACTGCGGCCAATATGGCAGCTAACGGTGCAAGTGGCCCCGAATCAGTAATCGAAGGACAGTACGGAATCTTCAATGCACTTAGTGATCGACCAGCAGATTTAGGTAGCGTCACCAAAGATTTAGGAAAAGATTGGCAATGTGCGCAAATAACTATTAAGCCTTACCCTGCCTGCCAGTTGTCGCATGTAACACTTGATGCGGTAAAGATTGCTTGGGCCAGTGCTAAAGCAACTGGAGTTTCAATTGCTGATATTGCCAATATCTCAGCTGTTGTGCATCCAGATTCAGCAAAAATTGTTTGTCATCCGCGAAGCGAAAAGAATGAACCAAAGACTCCCTATGACGCAAAGTTTTCGCTGCCTTGGTCAGTTGCTGCCCTTTTAATTGATAGCGCACTAGTTGTTGACACCTTTGAACCAGAATCAATTAAGCGACCTGAAGTTATTGCGCTAGCTAGCAAATTTGAATTTTCGGAAAAGAGCGAGGTATCTGCCGCGGCTGCCGCAGCTGGGTATGTTGAGATTACAACTAGCGATGGCCGCACTTTCTCCGGCAAGGTTGCTTCAAGTGCCGGTGGGCCAGATAACCGGTTGACACTTGATGCGCTTACTGAAAAGTTTCTTCTGCAATGCTCGAACCAAACAGCTGCTATTGCGGCAGCCGATGAGATATTGCACATTGAAAGCGTGGCACAGATCGCCACAATTACGGCCAAAATTGCTACGTTAGGCAAATAGGGAGGGCTAAATGAGTAAATTTAAAGCTATCGAACCAAGTGTTTACCCTTGGTATAAATATTCCGATTACACATTTAGCTTAGGGCTAGCGACCGAAACTGATGCCTTTATCTCGGGGCACACAGCTAGCACCTTTAACGCTGAAACCGGCCGCATGATTGTCGTTGGCGGAATGACCGATCAAGTTAATACTGCCTATGACAAAATCGAGTGCATTCTCGAAGCTGCCGGCATGACTTTCGCTGATATTACTCGAGTTGTTGAGAATGTAACTGTCAGCGGTTTGCCTCACTACGCCGAAGCACAAGCAGTACGTATTGCTCGCTTTAGCGGACATACCCCAACAATTACCACTGTTATGGTCGATGCGCTACTACGACCAGAGGCATTTATTGAAATTGAAGTTTATACAACTAAAGGTGGCGGCAAAAAGTTAAATATCGGCGATGATTTAAATTGGGCTCGCAATACTGTCACTGAAGGGCATGATGGCTCAGTATTTTTGCCAACTCTTTTGCCAATTGATAAAGATGGCAACGTGGTTCACGAAGGTGATTTCGTAGAACAGTATCGTTACTGCTTAGAGCGCGGCGGCGAATTACTTTCGCAAGTTGGTTTATCACTTGATAACGCAGTTACTACATATGACTATTCGATGCCAGAGACTAGAACTATTTATGGCAAGACCTCTCGAGTACGTAAAGAGCTACTTGGTGGTGCAGGCGTGTTCCCTGGTGCGGGTGGAATTTTAATGTCGCAACTTCATAAGCCTGGCGTACTAGTTGCAATTGATTTAGTTGCGTCGCACCATCCGCTTAAAGGTGTTAACCCAGGCTGGAAACGTTATGACACGTTGTCATACACCCCGGGTGTAATTGCCGGAAAAACTCTTTATATGTCCGGGTTTGCTTCCCTCGATATGGAAACTCAAGAAGCAACACATGCCGGCGATATCGTGGCTCAAGCGCAGTCAACATACGAGGCAATTTTGTTAGTTCTAAATGAGGCTGGCGTTGGCCCAGAAGCCCTGGTAAATACCATTGAATACGTGGTTCCTGAGGGCTTAAAAGAGTATCGCGGCGTAGCAAAGGTGCGCGAAAACTTACTAACTAAGCCTTGGCCATCATCTACCGGTGCGCTTTGTCATTCATTGTTGCGACCAGAATTCTTGCTCGAAGTATTTCCGTTAGCAGTGTTGCCATGACCCTGCTTACCGATGCAATCAAGGCAATGGTTGGTACCGAACGTACCTACATAGCACCTGAACCATTCGGAACTGCATCTGGCCGATATTTCGCGCTAGCAGTTGAAGATAACAACCCAATGTATGCGGCTCGCGAAATCGCACCACTTACCTTGATTTGCGACACCAATCAATATGCGAACTTGCCGATGAATGAAGATGGCTATGCCGGCCACTTCTGGGATATCGCAATACCAAACACTAAATTATTACGCGGTGGAAATAGTTATAAATTCCATCAGTACGTTCATGCCACAGATGTATTGCACGTAACTTGGAAAATCGATGAAATAACCGAGCGAGTTAATTCCAAGGGCGTCGCGATGGCCACCATGTTTAGTACCGCCACATATCGCAATCAACGTAATGAACTTTTGGCCACCAACACCGAATCTTTGATTTGGGTTGCATTGGAGGCTAACAAATGAACCAAGTAAAAGTTGGTGATCAAGTTCCAGCTCTAACTAAACATTGCACTCTAACTTCCATGATTGCCTATGCTGGCGCAACTTGGGATTGGCACCGTTTGCACTATGACCAAGAATATTTAGCGTCAAAGGGCTTAAAAGCACCGGTAGTAGATGGCCAAGTATTTGGCGCTTATGTTGTGCAAGCTATTCAAGATTGGCTAGGCGAGAGCGCCTTTATTTCTGAGTTAGATTTTAGGTATGCCGGCTTAGTGTTTGCCGAAGAACATGTGCAGGTAAGCGGTGAGGTCACCGAAACAAGCAGTTCAGAGGTTGCAATTTCCTTAAAAATTGATGTTGTCGATGCCAACGGTCTGGTTATTCGCCCAGCAGTTACGCCAATTACCGCAAAGGTAGTTTGGCGTTAAGCATGAAAACCCCAGTAATTGTTGGTGCCGCAGAGTGCGATTTAGGTGTAACCAATAAATCAATTCTTGAACTTCAAGCTCAAGCGGTTTCGCGAGCACTAGCTGATGCGGGTCTTAAGATCAGCGATGTTGATGGCATCGCAACTAATGCGATTTCCCGGTTCTCAGCTAGTTCGCTAGCTGATTACTTAGGTATTGAACCTAAATTTACTGATTCAACTTTCGCTGGCGGTAGTTCCTTTGAGATGTATGTGGCTAGGGCTTATCACGCAGTCGCTAGCGGTCAGTGCAATGTTGTTGTGATTTCCTTTGCATCAAATCAACGTTCGGCTAAATCTCGCTCGCTTGGTGGGGTAGTAGAGCATCACACTCCGGAAGCTCAATTCGAAACAGCATATGGCCCATTGTTTCCACTTAGTTATTACGCCATGGCAGCTCAACGTTATGTGCATGATGTTCCAAATGGTCGTGCCGCACTTTCTGAAATCGCAATTAGTGCTCGCGAATGGGCGCTCTTGAATCCAAAGGCTTATCGCTATGGCTCAGCATCGCTAACTGTTGCTGAGTTAGAAAGTTCCGACCTGATTTCATCGCCTTTGCGAGCAAGTGATTGCTGTTTGGTTACCGATGGCGGTGGCGCAATCATCATTACAAATTCTGAGATTGCCAAGGGTTTAAAGAGCAAGCCCGTTTCAATTCTAGGTTTTGGAGAATCCACTACGAATACCTCGATGACTACTCATCGCGATTTACGAGTAACGGGTGCCAAACAAAGCGGTGACATCGCATTTGCAATGGCCGGCGTTACACGCGCGGATATTGATGTGGTTGAAATTTATGACTCGTTCACAATCACCACACTGCTCTCGCTCGAAGGTCTGGGTTTCGCTGGCAAAGGTGAAGGCGCAGATTTTGTGCTTGATGGAAAAACTAGACCAGGTGGCTCATTCCCATTGAATACCAATGGTGGCGGGCTCTCTTACTGTCACCCTGGCCAGTATGGAATTTTATTGTTGATCGAAGCAGTACGTCAGTTACGCGGTGAATGCGGCGATCGCCAAGTGGCTAATGCGAAGTTAGCTGTAGCCCATGGCACTGGCGGAATTCTCTCGACAAATGCCACCGTGATTTTGGGGGCAAATTAATGTTTCCTTATTTGCCTCACGAAGATGCGGTCAGTGCACCATTTTGGGCAGCTACCCGAGAGCGAAAATTGGTTATTCAATACTGCTCAACTTGTGATCAATTCCAGTGGTATCCACGCGCGATCTGCATTTCTTGTGCCACCGAGAATCTGACATGGCGTGAAGTAAGCGGCAAGGGCACCGTAGATTCCTGGACCACCGTGCATCGCGCACCTACTGAGGGCTTTGTTCCACCATATGTAATTGCTCGCGTTCTGCTGAGCGAAAAGGTAATCATGCTAACTAGACTTGTCGGTATCGAGAGCCCCGCTTGTGATCAAGTAGTTGAGCTTTCTTGGCAAGAGTTATCTGATGGTCGCGCACTTCCGGTATTTGGTTA
>CAXNEB010000044.1:0-7615 GCA_964201645.1 Candidatus Planktophila sp. | reverse complement strand
TCTTATAACCTGCTGGACATGCTGGCTTGACTGCAGTGATCTTCTTTACTGCCTTGCCCTTAACGCATGTGATTGTTGTCTTGTTCAAGATCTTGGCAGAAGGCTTGTAGCCCTTCTTGATTCCGATCTTGAGCTTTGGACGTGAGTATTCAAAGCCAGATACATCGATGATGATCTTGCCATTCTTAACACTGATTGCCTTAAGGAACGCTGCGGTTCCACCTTCTTCAGTTGTTAGTGATACCTCAAGTGCTGAAGCTGCATCATTTGGATTAGTCATACCCCAAAGAAGTGCTGCATCGGCTACAGGAATTACTGCCTTGTAGAAGCCCTTGTTCACTGTTACACCATCTGGTGCGAAGTGAGGAGCTGCTGCACGCCATGTAAATGCCTTATCTGCTTCACTCCATACTGGAGTTGAAAGACCGCAGACACCGTTTGAGCCGACGTACATTCCACCGGAAGTACCTTCGACACCAAAGCCTGAAGTGTCATCGTTGGCTGCCATTGCAATCATCTGGAACTGACGAACGTTGGCCTTTGAAATACCGGCTTCGCCTTCGCAATCCTTGACAGATTTAGCAAGTGGAACAGTTACTGGTGTACCAGTGATTGAAATTGCGTTGTATTCGCCACCAGGTTGTTGTGTAACAACGATGTCTGTACCAACAGCAACTGTTACGCCAGTTTGCATTTCGCCGATGCGAACCTTAACTGTAATAACAATGTCTGAATCAAGGCTTGTTGCATATGCCTTGTTACCGACCTGGCCAGCAAGGTTTGTCTTCTTGTCAGCACCGGTAAGTGTTGGAAGAACGTCAACGAAGAGCATGCTTGAAACGAACTCGTTAGGAGTCTTTGCTTCAACATAAAGCCCGTCATAACCAAGAGAACCAAGGTTTAGACCTTGCCAATCAGGGTGAGTCCAACGACCGACAAGTGCACGACCTGCCTCAGTTGGAGTACCAACTGCAACACCTGGAGCTGGTGCAAGGGGTGCAGTTGCAGCAAGTTCTGCGGCTTCTGCTGTTGCGCTCTCAGTTGTTGGAGCAACCGTTGTTGCTGCCGCTGCTGGATCTGCTGGAACTGCTGCAGGTGTACCTGCAACTGCCCAACCGTTTACCAATGCATTTTGGGTAACCCAGATAGGAATGATGATTCCTTCGGTTGCCTTGAATGTTTTTGTCGCAGCATCGTATGTTGTACCAGATACTGGGCGCTGTTGAGTTGCTGAAAGTTCAGCAAGATCAATAAATGTTACGCCGGTGAAGTTTGTGATCTGCTTGGCAGCTTCAGCTGCTGTTGGATAAAAGAAGAAGAACTTAACTTCGTTATCCTGCAAGAAAGCAACAGAACCCTTATAGCATGCACCAAAAGTTGACTCAGAAGAACTCTTGGTTGCTGGATTGAAGCAATCCATTGGGTAGCTGTAGAAATCAAGTGGCTTATTGATGTCGTAGGTCTTCTTAGCTGGATCGAACTTCGCACCCTGTTCTGGGTGACTTGCTGTCCCGAAAATTGAAGATAGGTCCTGCATAACAAACTTGCCTGATGCAAGAACATCACGCTGGTATTGAGATATCCACCAGTTATTATCAACCACTTTGCCGCCCTTGATCTGTGCCAATGGTGCAAAGAAATCTGAAGGTGTCTTCTTAGCCGGAACTTCTGCCCCGCTAGGCACATAGGTCAAAGGAATTTTTTGTCCTGACCCTGTTGCAAGTGTTACTGATTCGATGCAATAAATGCCGTTTTGAATAACGCAGGCATTCATCGCTGATTTAGGCAAGCGGATAGTTGCAGCACTTGCTGGATTAGCAACAGTGATCAACCCCGCAAGCAGTGCTAGGGACGCAGCCCCGGCGATTAGTTTCTTTTTCACATTTCCCCCATATAGATAGGCGAAGCCACTTATATGGCTTCACGATCTTTACCGCTCTTGGGGAGACAATTTATGCGGTCTTGGAGGCAATAAATAGAGCCAAGCGTGAACTTTTAGCCAACTTATGAGCGTATCTAACGGAGTTGAGCCAGATACCAGTTCCACTGCCACGTATCACGCGGTCCAGTCAGCAGCGAATCCTTGAACTCGGGGAAGCTATAGACCAAGAGCGCTGTGCCACCTGGCAAAACTGTCGTTGGACGAGAATCGCTAACTAGCGGTGTGTGGCTAGTAAATATCCCCAGTGAAGGGGCGGTCGAAATCAAATCTTGAGTTTTGTTTTCTAAACTTAAAACCCAAGTAACTGGACATTGTCCTTTTCCGCATCGTTCCCACGAAATCTTTAAACCAACTGCGGTAAGTCCGCCAAGGGTGTCACCAATTCCGCCCGCGCCACTGATTGCGCCAAGATCGCCAACGCTTTGTTCCCACGTGACTGGGTAATCAGATAGCAATCCAATGATCTCTGGTTGAGTAGAAGCATTGTTGCCATTTACTCCTGAATCAGGATTAACAATTATTGCGGCAGGCTTGTTAATAACTTCATAAATACCAATACTGCCACCAGCAATTGCAAAGACTGCAACGACCGATGTGAGCGCACGACGAATACGTCGACGTCGAACCTTGGCAATAATGATTGGAGCCAGATCACGATTTTCTAGGACGCCAAGGGCCATCCATTGCATCTCGCGTTTGATTAGTGGATCTACATCACTCATTGTTATCCACCACTTCTGCGATTACTGTTTCGATCTCGATTTTCACACTCTTTGAATTGGGAAGTTCTTTCTTCGCTGACTTTTCAAGTTCAGGCACTAATTCCACATAAGCGGCAACTGCCGCTTTACCGCGAGCCAAGTGCGATGCTGCAGTACCCATCGGAATTTGCAAGACATCGGCGACCTCGCGCAAAACCATGCCGTGTTCGTAAATTAATACTAGGACTGCACGCTGTGCCGCGCTAAGTGATTTAAGTGCTGCTTGAACCAACAACCTTTGAGTCACATCATCTGTTTGATCAACTAAGTCACGAATGTTTTCCGCCAGATCCCAAGATGTTTCTTTCTCCTGCTGGCGACGCAACCACTTGCGGCGCATATCGGCGTGCTTGCTAACCATTACGCGCATTAAGTAAGCCTCTGGGTTTTCGTGTTCTCGGATCTTGCTCCAGCGCTTAAAAACATCGGCCAGCGCCTCCTGCAGAACATCTTCAGCATTTTGAGTATCAAAACAGATTACTTTGGCAGCGCGAAGAAAAGCCTTCTGGTTCTCGCGTAACCAGAGGGTGAACTCAACTTGATCCTGTTGGCTCATGCGCACTCCATAGAGTGAAGGTTACCTGCTAGATGCGCTAAAGAGCGAGGTCGCCAATAACACGGAAAGTCCGATGAAAACTCCGCGTGCACCGGCCGATGCGGCAAGTGCGCCAGACCCTGCGGGAACAATAAATTGTCCAAATCGATTACCCATCAACCTTGCAGATACTGCCAATGCCCGTTCGTTCGCAGCAGTCTTCTGCGAAACCAGTGACATTGTTAAAGGTTGTCCAATTCCAAGTGAAAAGCCTGCGATGAAAACAATTGCCCCGAGTGAAAGTGGCGTATCTGCAAATGCCATACCTGCGCAAGCAAGCACCGAAACAGAAGTGCTAACAATTAGTAATTGATAAGTACTAAAACGTTCACTTAGCCTTCCCAGAAACAATCGCGAAATCATTGTTGTTCCGGCTCTAATCGCCAAGATAATTCCGATGGCGTAAGGAGAGAAATTGTTTTCAGTTCCAAATAGTGGCAAGAAGACAACCAGAACATCAGCAACTGATGAAATCGCAAGTGAGATATAAATAGCAGCCAAAATGCCCGGCTTTTTCATCAACGCAAGTGCAGATGCATACGTCCCTACATCACTCACTTTCGCAGCAACAGACGGTCTTTCTCTGCGCCACCCAATAACTGGTACTAGTGCGATTACGCAAAGTGCGCCCCCGAGTAAGAAGGCTGCAGAAGTTGATTTAGGAAGAGTGCCATCTGAACCAGCAACTAGCGCTGCTAGTAACGGTCCTGCTAAATGTCCAAGGGATGCGCTAAATGTGTAGTAACCAAAGTAGCGATCATAACTTTCGCGCGGTGCACGAAGTGCCACCATCGATTGGCCGCCAACCATGCAGGCTAGATGTGAAACACCAGCAAAGGCGGTTGCTATAGCTAATGTGAATAGAGAATTTGCAAAGATCAACGCAAACCCTGTTGCTGCCATCGAAACAGTGCCAGCGATAATGAACTTGCCTTCCCCAATTTTTCCAACCAGTGAACCAAATTGCAGGGCAAGCAAGACCGGGAAAAGGGCATATAACGCTGCGACGATTCCAATTTGAATAGTGCTGGCATCGAGTTCAATAGCCCGATAAGTAATCATCGGACGTAAAACATAGATTGAGGCTTGGGTAAGAGTTGAGCTAATCAGAAGCGGGCGGGCCCACGGCAACAACTTATCGGGTTGCATTTACTTCTTTATGGCAAGTTTCTTTTTGAAGTTCCAGACCAACGGTCCAATTATTACTATAAAAAGTGCCAGGTAAATGACTTTAGAAAGTGGACTAGCAACGAGGGTCCCGTAATCACCGGCACTGATTTGCAGGGCTCGTCTAAATTGCAACTCAAGATTTGGTCCAAGAATCAAACCTAAAATCAGTGGAGTAATTGGCATTGCGTATCTTCGGAAAAGGAATCCAACTATGCCAATAGCGATCGCAACTTGCACATCAAAGGTCGAAGTATTTAAAGCATATGAACCAAGCAGTGCAAAGGTCACAATTCCAGCGAAGAGATATGGGCGAGGAACCTTAAGAAGTTGCACCCACAAGCGAACCAATGGAAGATTTAAAATTAGTAGGAGTGTATTTCCGATAAATAACGAAGCGATAAGAGTCCAAACAAGTGCGCCATCTGTAAGAAATAAGGTTGGACCCGGTTGGATTTGATATGTTTGAAAAGCGACGAGAATTACCGCAGCAGTAGCTGATGTTGGCAAGCCAAGTGCTAAGAGCGGCACCAAAGCACCAGCAGCGTTTGCATTATTTGCAGCCTCAGGCCCCGCAACACCTTCGATTGCGCCATGGCCAAATTCTTCTGGATGTTTCGTTAAATTCTTTTCAACGGCGTAACTTAAAAATGTTGGTACTTCTGATC
Organism: Candidatus Planktophila sp.; assembly: GCA_964201645.1. Taxonomy (GTDB): domain Bacteria; phylum Actinomycetota; class Actinomycetes; order Nanopelagicales; family Nanopelagicaceae; genus Planktophila. The sequence continues at coordinate 2,482 of CAXNEB010000044.1, read as the reverse complement.
CGCCTGCAGGGATTACGCCAAGTGGAAAACCAATTGCGGTTCCGCGAATCCAAGGTTTCCAAGAACGCTTCCAGTCAGCGCGCGTCATTAGCGCTTTGCCCTTCATGGGCAAGATATTCCAGCCAACTTTTTTAAACCTGCTTGCAATATATAGAGCCTCACCGAGGGCAAAAATCGCAACAATCACCGGGACGGTCTCTATTCCCTCAACTGCTGACATATTTCCAAACGTTAATCGCGCCAAACCAGATTGCAGATCGGCACCAACTAGTCCAAGAACCAGCCCGACAGAAAGGGCGATAAAACCACGTATTTGCGAACTTCCAAGCAGTGATGAAACTGTTGTGAAAGCCAAAAGCATAAGAGCTACATAATCTGCCGCTCCTACTTTTATCGCCAAATCTGCAATTGATGGCGCAGTAAAGGCCAAGATTGCAGTTGCAATTGTTCCGGCGATAAATGAACCAATTGCCGCAGTTGCAAGTGCTGCTCCTGCTCTTCCGTTGCGCGCCATCTTGTTACCCTCAAGGGCGGTCATGACAGAGCCAGATTCGCCAGGTGTATTTAGGAGAATAGATGTAGTCGATCCGCCATACATCGCACCGTAATAAATTGCGGCAAACATAATTAGCGCTGATGCTGGACTGACGGTGTACGTGATGGGTAATAAAAGCGCGATTGCCAACGCGGGTCCGATGCCCGGCAGGACGCCAACTAGAGTGCCGAGGAATGTTCCAAGCAAACCAAAGCCAAGATTGCTAAGTGTTAGTGCACTAGCAAAACCATCCATTAATGAATTAAAACTGCTCATAAAATTCCATCCAGAATGCCCGCGGGCAAAGCCACATTAAGAAATCTGGTGAAAGAAATGTAAATAAGTAAAATAAAGATTGAACCAAAAATCGCCGCACGGGCAGGCTTTTTATTATCAAAGGCAACGGTGATTCCAAAGAATGTAACAAATGCGGCAACAATAAAACCAGCACGCTCGATCAATAGTAAATATGCAAAGAGCGAAGCAAGCACAATTGCAAAAGTCTTATAGTCAGATTTTTCGATTGGGTTACCAGGTTCTAAACCTTCTGGGGTGGCGACATCTCCACGAAGAATTCTGATGAAGAGAACGGCGCAGAGTGCCATAAGAAATAAGGCAATTGCATAAGGAAATACTTTTGGGCTAATTGTTAAATTAAATGCCGGCGGCTCACTTCGCGCGGTATCCCAGAAAACTAATAAACCAAGGAGAAAGAGTGAGCCCACAAATGTGAGCTCACTCTTTGCGCCTTGAGGCAATTTCATTCGATCAGTATCTACTCGTCCTTTTAGACGATTACTTAATCAACTTGAAATCAGTTAATACGTTCATGATTGATGTGTTCTCAGTCTTGATCCAAGATGAGAAAGCGCTACCTGCACGATATTCATCAATCCATGACTTTGCTTCCAAAGTATCTTTCCATGAAGTAGATGCATGAAGTGTGTCCATAACCTTCAAAGTGTTTAGAAGGTCGGCTGCAGATAGATCGGCTGGAGCAAGAATTCCGCGCCAGTTACCGAAGGTAAGGTTAACGCCCTGTTGAACGAGAGTCTTTCCCTTAATTACCTTCAGTGGTTTTGGTGATGTAACAGCGAGGATTCGCATTTTGCCAGCTGCTACGTAAGAAGCGAATTCTGATGTTCCAGAAATTCCGACTGCAACACGTCCGCCGATTACATCTGGTGTAAGACTTCCGCCACCTGAGTAAGGGATGTAGTTCAGGTCAAGGGCTTTAACGCCAACAGTTGCTGCAAGTGTTGCAACTGTTACGTGGTCAACGCCACCGTAGTTACCGCCGCCGATAGCAACAGCCTTTGGGTTGGCTTTGATGTCAACCAATAAATCGTTAATTGTCTTGTACTTAGAATTTGTTGGGACTGCGAATGCTTCTGCTTCACGCATGACGCCGGCAACAGCGTTTGCTGTTGTGATTGAAAGCTTTGAACCGTTGGTTGCAAGACCACCAGGCATAGCAAAACCTGTAATCAATAGAAGATCATTGCGACCCTTTTGGTCGTAGAAGTATCCAAGACCAAGAGGTGCATTTGTCTTATAGGTAACTGTGTAGTCCTTTAGAAGACCTTCTTTTTTCATAGCTTCGCCGATTGCGATCGCAGTTGTGCCGTATCCGCCACCGATTGCAGATGAAGATACCCATTCAACTGAACCGAATGGTTTCATGTCGGCATACCACCAAAGAAGTGATCCGGCCGATGTTCCTGTCTTTACATTTGTACAAGTTAAATCTGAGCCATTTACTCCGCGGGCTTTTGCTACGCGGCCAGCTTTTACGCACTGGTCACCAACATTTGCCACATTTGCGGCTTTAAGCGCTGCATTTGCTTGTGGTGAAACTGTAACCACCATGGCAACTGCAACAGATGCGATTACCGCACCAGCAATTTTCTTTCTCAACATTGAAACTCTCCTTAAGAGGTAAAACCC
>CAXNEB010000043.1:0-7909 GCA_964201645.1 Candidatus Planktophila sp. | reverse complement strand
AATTATCTAAAACTTAAAAAGTCCTAAATCCCCAAGATTCGCAAGTGACGCGAAGGGTTAGTCTAAAGCGAGCGGGAGAATAAGGGAAATCGGGCAAATTGCCTCGATTGACTCACAGGGCTGTGAATATCGAGCTGGCCAACAGCGCCGCTAGCCCCAAAAAGACTGATCCAGCCCCTGCTGCCCCAGCAATAGCGCCCGCTGAGGCTGGAACTAGGAACTGGCCCACTCGATTTGCGGTCAATCGGGCCGAAATAGCCAGAGCGCGATCCTCCGGTGGGGCAATTCGGGAAACCAAGGACATAGTCAAAGGCTGGCCAACGCCAAGGGCTAATCCAGCTATCGCCACTGCGATGCCAAGGGTTATTGGGCTGCGGGCAAAGAACATCGCAGCACAAAAGATCGTAGATGCGATGATGCTTACCAGCATCAAGAAATGCGCACCTAATCTTTGTGCAATTGCGCCTAAGAAGATGCGCGAGAACATTGAGGTGCCAGCGCGAATCGCCAAAATAACACCCACTGAAAATGGTGAGAAGTTATTTTCAGTTCCAAAGAGTGGCAAGAAAACAATTAAGACATCTACTGCAGATGAGACTGCAAGTGAAATGTAGATCGCCTTACCCATGCCTGGTTGCTTTAGCATCGAAACCGCAGCCGTAAAAGTTCCGGATTCGTTTACGCTCTGCTGAACTGCAATTTTCTGATTACGCCAATAAAACGTTGGTAGCAGCGCAATAAGCGCAAAACCTGCAGCTGCTAAGAATCCCGTTGACGTCGATTTAGGTAAGACACCATCTGAACCAGCAACGATGCCGCCAACAAGGGGCCCAACCATTTGACCGACAGATGCACCGAATGCGTAGTACCCAAAGAAACCATCTAGCTTTTCATTTGGACTACGCGTGGAAATCATGGTCTGACCTCCAACAACACCACTCAAAGGTGAGATACCAATGGCTGCTGTTGCAATCATCAGCAGGAACAAAGAATTTATAAAAGCAAAACCAATCGCAAGCAAGAACATCGTTGATGCACCGAACACGATGTACTTTGCTTCTCCAAAGCGACCGACATTTTTTCCTAAGAAGAGTGCTAGCACAATTGGAAAAAGTGCGTACACAGCACCCAACGCACCAATTTGGGCGGGAGTTGCTCCTATTTCAAGTGCCCGATATGTAATCATGGGGCGAATCAGCGAAACACTAGCCAAAGTAGATGATGAACTGATTAATAGGATCGCGATCCACTTTGGCATACGCATTTCAATCACCTAACTCGTTACTGCTTTTTGGCCTTCTTCTTGCGTCGCATATTTGCAACCGTAGGCCCAACAATAACCAAGAAGAGCGCAAAATATAGGACTTTTGAAAGTGGTGAGGCTATCAAAGTTCCGTAATCACCCGCGCTAATTTGAAGTGCTCTACGGAATTGCAACTCTAGATTTGGCCCCAAGATCAAGCCTAAAATCAATGGTGTTATCGGCATTCCGTATCTCCGGAAAAGAAAACCTACAACGCCGATTACGATTGCAACCGCTATATCAAAAGTAGAAGTATTTAGTGCGTAAGCGCCTAACATTGCAAAAGAAACAATTCCAGAAAACAAGTAAGTGCGTGGAATCTTCAATAGCTGAACCCAGAAACGCACCAACGGTAAGTTTAGAATTAGCAGCAAAGCATTGCCAATAAACAAACTGGCAATCAACGTCCAGATTAAAACGGGATTGGTTGTGAAAAGTAGCGGCCCCGGCTGAATTTGATAAGTTTGAAAAGCAACCAAGATAACGGCTGCCGTTGCTGAAGTAGGTAGCCCAAGCGCTAGCAATGGTACTAATGCGCCAGCTGCGTTCGCATTGTTGGCGGCCTCAGGGCCTGCCACGCCTTCAATCGCGCCTTTTCCAAACTCATCTTTATGTTTTGATAAAGATTTTTCAACAGAGTAACTCAAGAAAGTTGGAACCTCAGAGCCACCAGCTGGAACAATTCCAAGTGGAAAACCAATTGCGGTTCCACGTAGCCAAGGTTTCCATGAACGCTTTAAATCATTGCGCGACATTAACGCGCGCCCCTTCATGGGAATTATTTTCCAACCACTCTCTTTAAATCGACTGGCGATATAAAGGGCTTCACCTAGCGCAAAAATTGCCACGATTACTGTCACAGCTCTAATGCCTTCAAGCGCTGAATCATTTCCGAAGGTCAAACGCGATAGACCTGACTGTAGATCTGCGCCAACTAAGCCAAGAATTAAACCAACAGATAGGGAAATAAAGCCGCGAATCTGCGAAGAGCCAAGCAGAGATGAGACGGTTGAAAAAGCCACCAACATAAGCGCTACATATTCAGCTGAACCGACTTTAATTGCCCAGTCAGCAATCGTTGGCGCTGTAAATGCCAGAATCAGTGTGGCGATTGTGCCTGCAACGAAGGAACCGATGGCTGCTGTCGCCAAAGCTGGGCCCGCGCGACCATTTCGCGCCATTTTGTTGCCTTCAAGTGCGGTAATTACCGAGCCACTTTCGCCGGGAGTATTAAGCAGAATTGATGTTGTAGATCCGCCATACATGGCGCCGTAATAGATTGCCGCAAACATAATGAGCGCCGAAGAAGGAGCAACTGTGTAAGTAATTGGCAAAAGTAGCGCAATAGCAAGTGCCGGACCGATTCCCGGCAGAACTCCGACCAGCGTTCCTAGAAAAGTTCCAAGGAGTCCAAACATCAAGTTAGAAAGTGTTAGTGCGCTCGCAAAACCTTCTAGTAAAGAGTTGAAACTGTTCACATTAGCCCTTTGAAAATACCGGATGGAAGTGCCACATTAAGCAACTTCGTGAATGAGAAATAAATAATGGTCGATACCAAGACCGCAATACCAGCCGCCTTTAGCAAATTCTTATGTCCGAATGAATAAGAAATGCCTACAAAAGTTACGGTATTAGCAATCACGAAACCACCGCGTTCAATTAGCAGCAAGTAAGCAAAAAGTGATGCCAAAACGATGAAGAAAGTTCGCAGATCAGACTTTTCAATTTTATCTCCAGGGTTTACACCTTCAGGCACAGCTACATCTCCACGCAGAACCTGGATAAAGAGAATTGCACTAAGGGACATCAGTAATATCGAAACGATATATGGAAACAACTTAGGGCTAATTGTTAAGTTGATTTCAGGTAATTCAATACGCCAAGTGTCCCAGAAGACAATTAGGCCTAGCGCAAAGAGCGAGCCCACAAATGTGAGCTCGCTCTTTGCTCCAGCTTTAAGTTTCATTAAGTAATTTAAAAGAAATTACTTAATTAGCTTGAAATCAGTTAGAACTTTGAGAATTGACTTATTCTCTTTCTCTAACCAAGTTGTAAAAGCAGTACCTGAGCGGTATTCATCAATCCAGGACTTAGATACCAAGGTGTCTTTCCAAGATTTTGTTGAATGTACGGTATCCATCACCTTAATGAAGTTAAGGTGATCAGCAGCTGAAAGATCAGCAGGAGCTAAGATTCCGCGCCAGTTACCAAAGGTTAAATTGATGCCTTGCTGGATCAAAGTCTTACCCTTGATTGTTGAAAGTGGCTTAGGTGAAGTTACTGCCAAGATACGCATCTTGCCAGCGGCAACAAAACTTGCGAACTCAGAAGTACCAGATATGCCAACAGCTACGCGACCGGCAATTACATCTGGAACTAGAGTTCCGCCACCTGAGTAAGGAATGTAGTTAAGGTCAGTTGCCTTTACGCCAACACCTTCAGCTAAAGTTGCAATTGTTACGTGGTCAACGCCACCGTAGTTGCCGCCACCAACTGCGACAGTCTTTGGGTTGGCTTTGATATCAGCAAGTAATTCGTTGATTGTCTTGTATTTAGAGTTCATTGGAACTGCAAATGCTTCGGCTTCACGTAGGAAGCTTGCAACTGCCTTGTAATTTGTAATTTCTAACTTTGAACCATTTGTAGCAAGACCGCCAGGCATTGCAAAACCAGTAATAATTCCTAGATCCGAACGATCCTTTTGGTCAGCAAAGTAACCAAGACCTAGAGGAGCATTGCTGCGATAAGTAACTGTGTAATCCTTAAGAAGTTCTTCCTTCTTAAGCGCGTCACCTAGTGCGATCGCTGTTGTGCCGTATCCGCCACCAATATTTGATGCAGATACGAATTCAAATGAACCTAGTGGCTTAAGTCCTGCATACCACCATTTTGTTTGACCAGCGAAAGTTCCAGTTGTAACTCTGGTGCAAGTTAAATCTGAACCATTTACGCCAGTTCCCTTAGAAACTCTTCCCACCTGAGTAGAAGAGCAATCAAGGCCAACTTTGGCTTTTGCTGCTGGAACATTGCCCGCATTTGCAACGCCGGCACCTGATGCGATTAGTGCAATAGTCGTTACGACTACGCCTACGCGAGTTATTTTCTTCAACATAGAATAATTTCTCTCTATTCTTATTATCTAGCTCCGAGGATGGAGATTTGGCATAACCTAACTTTCCGCAGCGTGGAATAATAGTGAAAGCGATAACAAAGAGGTAACGATTTTGGAACAAAATCAGCCTTAATCGGCCAAAAGTTTACAAAAGCGAGGAAATCTCAATACCCAAAGCGCCTAGTTTTTCGCGGCCACCATCGAGTGAGGTTAAGACAAATGGCTTGCCATCTGGTGCGATGCAGTAGCTGTTTTCAAAGTGAGAGCCTCGGGATTTGTCATTCGAGACAACGGTCCAATTATCTTTTAGGACTTTGGTCTTATGAGTGCCGCGAGTAATCATCGGTTCAATTGCTAGCGCCATCCCTACAACAATCTCTGGGCCAAAACCGGGCTTACCAAAATTTAGAACATGAGGTGCTTGATGCATTTCAGTACCAATGCCATGACCACCGTATTCTTGCAAAATTCCATACTTACCTTGGGCGTCGGTATATGTTTCTATGGCATGGCCGATATCGGACAACTTGGCACCTAAGTGACCCGCTGCGATTCCGCGCCACATAGATTCTTCGCAAACATCCATCATCTTCTGATCAGCTGGGTCTACGTTGCCGACACCGATAGAGAAAGCCGCATCGCCGTGCCAACCATCGATGATTGCGCCACAGTCAATTGAAACCACATCGCCATCTTCAATGACGCGATCACCTGGAATGCCGTGCACAATCTCATCATTAACTGAGATACAAATTGTGGCCGGAAAACCGTGATAGCCCTTGAAATTTGATGTGCCGCCTCCGCGTTTGATGTTGGCCGCAGCAATTGCATCTAGCGCGTCAGTGCGCATTCCAACTTTGATTGAGTCTTTAAGTAGCGCCAGAGTTTCACCGACCAATAAACCGGCACGCCGCATGACCTTTAATTCATCAAGGGTTTTTAGCTGGATATCCACGAGTAAATTATTTAGCTTATGCGGCTTAGTGCGGTGGTGGCACGCTCAGTAATTTCAGAAACGGCGCCGGTTGCGCTAATTGTGATCAGTAGCCCCTCGCCGCGATAGAAAGAAATGATGGGCGCTGTTTGCTCGTTATAAACCTCAAGGCGACGAGCAATAACTTCAGCCTTGTCATCTTCGCGTTGGTAAAGCTCTCCCCCACAGGCTGCACATGCTTGTGCAGTCGCTGGTGACGGTGCGCCGCAGCCACGACAAGTTAAACGGCTAGAAAGACGCTCAATAATTTCAGAATCAGCAATATTTAACTCAAGAACTGCATCAAGTGGATGCTTTTGCTCTGCCAGAATTGCGCGCAGAACTTCAGCTTGCACAACATTGCGCGGGAACCCATCGAGTAAAAATCCATTAGCAACATCATCATGAGTTAAGCGATCTTTAACCATCGCATTCGTTACAGAATCTGGCACGAGTTCGCCGCGATCCATAAAACTTTTAGCTTCTTGGCCAAGTGGAGTGCCTTCTTTTAAATTAGCACGAAAAATATCACCGGTTGAGATATGCGGAATCAAATAGTGCTCGGCTAAGAAAACTGCTTGTGTTCCTTTACCAGCACCTGGTGGACCTACCAGGACTAAACGCATTACTTAAGGAATCCCTCATATGAACGTTGCTGCAACTGGCTTTCGATCTGCTTAGCAGTATCAAGACCAACGCCAACCACAATCAAAATTGCAGTTCCGCCGAATGGGAAGTTCTGGTTTGCACCAAAGAGCACCAACGCAATGATTGGAATAATCGCAACAAGTGCGAGATATAGCGAACCTGGCGCAGTGATGCGTGAAAGTACATACTGCAAATATTCAGCAGTTGGACGTCCGGCACGAATGCCAGGAATAAAGCCACCATACTTCTTCATGTTGTCAGCAACTTCTTCCGGATTGAAAGTAATTGCCACATAGAAGTAAGTAAAGAAAATAATTAAGAGCGCGTAGCTTGCGATATAAACCGGGTGATCACCATTTACGAAGTTACGGCTAATCCATACTGCCCAAGCTGCTTGGCTATTTGTGAAGTTAGCGATCAGCGAAGGAATATATAGAAGAGATGAAGCGAAAATTACTGGGATAACGCCAGCTTGGTTTACCTTAATTGGAATATAAGTACTTGTTCCACCGTAAGCCTGACGGCCAACCATGCGCTTGGCATATTGGACCGGGATTCTTCGTTGCGCCTGTTCGACGAAGACTACCGCTGCGACAACTAAGACACCTACCGCCATCACGAAGATGAAGGCAAATAGACCCTTTTGCAATCTAATTGACCACAAGTGAGATGGGAAACCAGCTGCGATTGATGTGAAGATCAAGATCGACATACCGTTACCTACACCACGATCAGTGATTAACTCACCAAGCCACATAACTACTGATGTTCCGGCAGTCATTACGACAATCATCGTAACGATACGTTGCCATGAAGTATCAGGAATAATTGCTTCGTTACAACCAGAAATCAAACGTCCTGGTGTACGAGCTACTGCGACCAAACCTGTTGATTGCAAAACCGCTAAACCAATTGTTAGATAACGGGTGTACTGAGTTAACTTGGCAGTTCCTGATTGTCCCTCTTTTTTAAGTGTTTCAAAACGAGGAATAACCACAGTCAAAAGCTGCACGATGATCGATGCGGTGATGTAAGGCATGATTCCAAGTGCGAAAACCGAGAGCTGAATTAGCGCTCCACCTGAGAAAAGATTTATTAATCCGAACAAGCCACCTGATTGAACACCAACAAGACATGCTTGCACAGCCTCATATGAAACACCCGGGGTTGGAACTACTGAACCAAAGCGAAAAAGCGCCATGATCGAAAGAGTAAAGAAGATCTTCTTGCGAAGCTCTGGCGTTTTAAAGGCCATTCCGAATGCTGAAAGCATTTAACTTCTCCCTCTTTCGATTAAGACTTTTTAATATGGTCAGATACTAATTGGTGCTACTTATTAAAGGTTGTTGGCAGATCCGCCAGCAGCTGAGATTTTCTCAATTGCTGAGTTTGAGAACGCGTGAGCAGTAACAGTTACCTTCACAGCAATGTCACCATTGCCTAGAACCTTAACTGGCAAGCTATCGCGAACTGCGCCCTTGGCGATTAGATCAGCAACAGTTACATCGCCACCCTTTGGGTAGAGCGCATTAATTGTTGAGACGTTAACAACCTGATATTCGATGCGGGCTGGGTTCTTGAAACCACGTAGCTTAGGTAAGCGCATTACGAGAGGTAGTTGTCCACCTTCGAAACCTGCACGAACTGTGTTACGGGCACGAGTACCTTTTCCACCACGACCGGCAGTCTTACCCTTTGATGCTTCACCGCGACCCTTACGAGTTTTAGCTTTCTTAGCACCTGGGGCTGGACGTAAATGATGAAGTTTAAGTGTCATTTTTATTCGACCTCTTCAACCTTGATTAAGTGGCGAACTGCATGAACCATGCCACGAATTTCTGGACGATCTTCTTTAACAACAACATCATTGATG
>CAXNEB010000042.1:0-8603 GCA_964201645.1 Candidatus Planktophila sp. | reverse complement strand
TCACGAATTCGCTGCAGCAAATAAAGACCTTCGCTATTGCGCGGAAAAATTAGCGGATCAGCGCTACTAGGAAGCCAAACTTCTTCTAGCCTTTTCGCCAAACCACAAAGGGCGATATCAGTTATTCCGAGTTCACCGAGTGCTCGTTGCGCGGCACTCACCTGAGGCTTTCCGCCATCGACCACAATTAGTGCGGGTGGATAAGCAAACTTGCTAATGCGTCCACCAGTTTCTGATACTTCAGCTAAATCTACGTTTCGATCATCGAGCATTCGCTTAAGTCTGCGAGTGATTACTTGGTGCATTGCTCGAGTGTCATCCCAGCCTTCGCTGGTGTCGATTATGAATCTTCGATACTCAGACTTTTTCGGCATGCCATCTTCAAATACCACCATCGAAGCCACCACTGAAGTACCGGAAATATTTGAGATATCAAAACACTCTATGCGAAGAGGTGTGCGGTTTAGGCCTAACATCTCTTCGATCTCAGTCAGCGCTTTACCTGATATGGCTGCATCGGTTGCTCGTTTGCTTACATACTGAATTAATGAATATTGAGCATTTCGCTTTACTGTCTCAAGTAGTTCGACTTTATCGCCGCGCTGCGGAATCTTAATCTCGACCTTCGAGCCGCTAATACCGCTGAGCCATTGCTCGAGCTCGGAAAGATTTTCAGGTTGCGAATTGAGATAAATATTGCGCGGGATTGAAATCGAGCCATTTCCGTAGATTGAATAAAGTAGTGATGTGAAAACATCTTGACCTTCTAGCGCCATCTCCTGATCGACAATCCATGAGCGAGAGCCTTTAATCGAGCCTCGCTGCATTGAGAAGATTGAACCCGCTGAGTGAAAACCATCTTGATATAACGCAATAAAGTCGCCATCTAAGTCATCTGAGAAATTACCTTGAGTGGATCTTTGCGCCTTCTCAAAAGACTCAATTTGGTCCCTTAATCGAGCTGCCCGCTCAAACTCTTCGTTAGTTGAAGCAAGTTGCATCTCTTCGTGCAGAGCCGGCAGAAGATTCTCCATACCCGATTCCATAAAGTCATTTAGTTTTTGAGCCAAGCTTTGGTGATCCTCTTTAGAAATCCAACCAACACAAGGGGCTGCGCATTTGCCGATATCTCCCAGTAAACACTGACGTTTACTTCGGTGCGCCCGGTTGAAGTTTGAAGAAGAACAAGATCTCACCGGGAAAACTTTAAGAAGAACTTCAAACGTATTTCGTAGCGCCCACGCATTTGTATATGGTCCAAAATATTTCAAGCCTGGTCGCTTATCTTTGCGCGTAATAAAGATCATTGGATACTCATCATTTAGTGAGATGGCTAAATATGGGTAAGACTTATCATCTTTAAATTGCACATTGTATTTCGGCTGAAATTGCTTGATCCAACTAAATTCCAGTGCCAGAGCTTCTAGTTCGGTGCTTACAATCGTCCAGTCGACTCGAACGGCCTCATGAACCATGCGATTAGTTTTAGTCGCTAGATTGGCTTGAAAATAATTGCTTAGCCGATTCTTCAGATTCTTTGCTTTGCCCACATAAATAACTTTGTCAGCCTTGTTAAAGAATCGATAGACACCCGGAAGAGTCGGTATATTGCTTGGCCGATAACTTTGTGGATCTGCCATTTGAGCTACTTCTTCTGCTTAGCTTTTCGGTTATTCGCCAATACCGCTGCAAGAAAAGTACCGGTGTAACTCGACTTATTTTTCGCAACTTCTTCTGGCGTTCCTTCAGCAACCAACGTTCCGCCCCGGAAACCACCTTCAGGACCCATATCAATAACCCAGTCGGAAGATTTAATTACATCGAGATTGTGCTCGATCACCACCACAGTGTTGCCGGTATCGACCAATCGGTTTAGCACGCCTAATAACTTATTTACATCTTCGAAGTGCAGACCTGTGGTCGGCTCGTCTAAAACATAGATGGTGCGCCCAGTTGAGCGACGTTGCAGTTCGGTTGCTAATTTCACGCGTTGAGCTTCGCCACCTGACAAAGTGGGTGCAGATTGGCCAAGGCGCACATAGCCCAAGCCGACATCGCAAAGTGTCTTTAAGTACCTTGCAATAGTAGGTACCGATTCAAAGAAGGCGTGTGCTACTTCGATCGGCATATCTAGTACTTCGGAGATCGATTTGCCCTTGTAATGAACTTCCAGGGTTTCGCGGTTATAGCGTGCGCCATGACAGATTTCGCACGGTACATAAACATCTGGCAAGAAGTTCATCTCAATCGTAATCGTGCCATCGCCTGAACAATTCTCGCAGCGGCCACCCTTTACGTTAAAGCTAAATCGACCTTGCTGATACCCGCGCACCTTAGCTTCAGTAGTCTCGGCAAAGAGGGCTCGAACTTTGTCGAATACGCCGGTGTAAGTAGCTGGATTAGAACGAGGTGTGCGACCAATCGGTGATTGATCAACGTGCACAACTTTATCCAGTAAATCAATCCCAGTAATCGTGCGGTGGCGGCCAGGCACAATACGAGCACCATTTAACTTATTGGCAAGCGTTGAATAGAGAATGTCGTTTATCAGCGTTGACTTACCTGAACCGCTAACGCCGGTAACAGAGACAAATACACCTAGCGGAACACTTACTTCAATATCTTTAAGATTATTCTCTTTTGCACCCTTAATAGTTAGCTTTCGCTTTGCATCAATCGCTCTGCGCTCGCTCGGAATCTCAATAGCTTTACGCCCAGATAGATAAGCACCAGTTATTGAATCTGGTGAATCGATCAAGTCTTGGTAGCTACCGGAAACAACAACGTGTCCCCCGTGTTCGCCAGCACCTGGACCGATATCGACCACCCAGTCGGCAGCACGAATAGTTTCTTCATCGTGCTCTACGACAATCAAAGTATTTCCTAGATCGCGCAGGCGAGTTAACGTTTCAATTAAGCGCACGTTATCGCGCTGATGTAAACCAATTGATGGTTCATCTAGGACATACAGAACGCCAACTAAGCCAGAGCCAATCTGAGTTGCCAAGCGAATGCGCTGCGCTTCACCGCCCGAAAGCGTCGCTGCGGGACGAGCTAGGGATAAGTAGTCCAGACCAACATCTAGCAAGAAACCTAAGCGCGCATTAACTTCCTTCATCACGCGTTCGGCGATCTGGGCCTCGCGTTTATTTAGCTCAATCTGCTTTAGGAACTCGGCGCAATCATTGATCGCTAATTCACATATTTGAGCAATATTTTTGCCACCAATTGTTACCGCTAAAACTTCTGGCTTTAGTCGAGCGCCTTCGCAAGTACCACAAGGTACTTCGCGCATATATGACTCATAACGCTCGCGGCTGAAATCACTATCAGTCTCTGCATGCTTTCGTTGCAAGAATGGAATTACGCCTTCGAAGCCGGTTGCGTAATTACGAGTGCGACCGTAGCGATTCTTGTACTTAACATGAACTTCGTACTCATGGCTGTTCAAAATTGCATTTCGTGCACGCTCTGAAATCTTCTTCCAAGGTACGTCTAACTTAAAAGGAACTTCCTCAGCCAAGCCTTCGAGCAAGTGCGTGAAATATTCTGAAGTATGCCCCGATGACCAAGGTGCAATTGCGCCCTCAGAAATGCTGATTGAGTCATCTGGGATTACTAAATCAATATCTACTTCAAGTTTTGTGCCGATACCCGAACAATCAGGGCATGCGCCGAATGGTGAGTTAAATGAGAATGATCTTGGTTCTAGTTCTTCAAATGAAAGGCTGCAGTCGTGGCAAGCCAGATGCTCGCTGAAAATACGCTCTTTATCGCCACCTTTGGCATCTACGAAATCAAGAATCACAATGCCCTGCGCTAAACGCAGCGCAGTTTCAATCGAATCAGTTAGACGTGATTTTGATTCAGCTTTTGCAGTTAGTCGGTCAATTACCACCTCAATGGTGTGCTTCTCTTGCTTCTTTAACTTCGGAGCTTCAGATAAAGCAACAACTTCGCCATCGATGCGCGCTCGTGAATAACCTTGACTCATTAAATCTTGGAATAAATCTAAGAACTCACCTTTACGGGCACGCACCACAGGTGCAAGCACTTGAAACTTGGTGCTTGCCGGCATCGTCAAGATTTGATCAACGATTGCTTGCGGTGATTGTCTAGTTACTTCCTGGCCACACTTGGGGCAATGCGGACGACCAGCACGGGCAAATAAAAGTCTTAAGTAGTCATAAACCTCAGTAATCGTGCCCACAGTTGAGCGCGGATTACGGTTCGTTGATTTCTGGTCAATCGAAACTGCTGGTGATAAGCCTTCAATGAAATCAACATCTGGCTTATCCATTTGGCCAAGGAACTGTCGGGCATAGGCCGATAGGGACTCAACATAACGGCGTTGGCCTTCAGCAAAAATCGTGTCGAAGGCAAGCGATGATTTTCCGGAGCCAGAGAGGCCAGTAAATACAACTAGCGAATTTCGAGGTAGCTCAATCGAGACATCTTTTAGGTTATGTTCGCGGGCACCGCGAACTACCAACTTGTCAATGCTCATCGATTAATGACCCGCTTCTTCCATATTTCGTAGCTCGCGCTTTAGCTCCTTGAGCTCATCACGCAAACGCGCAGCAAGTTCAAAGTGTAGATCGGCTGCGGCGCTACGCATCTGATCGGTGAGCGACTCTATCAAGCCCATTAACTCTTGTCGCGGCATAGAAAGTATCGACTTGGTGTGGAAACCAATCGCTGGAACGCCTGATTTTGATTTCTTGCCAGCTGCCAATAGCAAGTCGCTATCTTCGCCCTCTTTATTAATTAGATCAGTGATGTCAGAAATCTTCTTGCGCAGTGGCTGCGGATCAACGCCTCGCTCGAGGTTGTAAGCAACTTGCTTAGCCCGGCGACGGTTAGTTTCATCAATCGCCTTAGCCATAGATTTAGTGATGTTATCGGCATACATATGCACTTCACCTGAAACATTTCGAGCAGCACGACCGATCGTCTGAATCAATGAAGTTGCCGAACGTAAGAAACCTTCTTTGTCTGCATCTAGAATCGCGACCAACGAAACCTCAGGTAGATCGAGACCTTCGCGCAACAAGTTAATGCCGATTAAAACATCATATTCACCATTGCGCAGTTCGCGCAGTAGTTCTACGCGTCGCAAAGTATCTACTTCGCTATGTAAGTAGCGAACGCGTACTCCCCTGCCCTGCAAGTAATCAGTTAAATCTTCAGACATTTTCTTAGTTAAAGTTGTTACCAAAACTCGTTCATTAAGCTCTGCTCGTTTATTTATCTCAAGCAACAAATCGTCAATCTGACCCTTAATTGGTTTAATAATGATTTGTGGATCTACTAAGCCAGTTGGTCGGATGACCTGTTCGACTACATCGTTCTCGACCTTAGTTAACTCATATGGGCCGGGGGTTGCTGATAGGAATACTTTTTGACCAACTCGTTCTAGAAACTCATTCCAACGGAGCGGACGGTTATCTAACGCGCTAGGCAGACGGAAGCCGTGTTCAACCAGGGTTCGCTTTCGAGAGGCATCGCCTTCATACATTGCGCCAATTTGTGGCACAGTTACATGGCTTTCATCAATTACAAGTAGGAAATCTTCTGGGAAGTAATCAAGTAAGCAGTGCGGAGCAGAGCCTGAGTCACGACCATCCAGATGTTTTGAATAATTCTCAATGCCTGAACAGAAACCCAATTGCGCCATCATTTCGAGGTCAAAAGTTGTACGCATGCGCAAGCGTTGAGCTTCAAGTAACTTGCCTTGTCGTTCAAAAACTGCTAGTTGGACCGCTAGTTCTGCCTCTATATCGGCTATGGCGCGCTTAATCGTTTCTGGGCCGGCGGCATAGTGAGTTGCCGGAAATACATACATCTCAGTCTCGTCACGAATGATCTCGCCAGTTAACGGGTGCAGCGTTGTGATTCGTTCAATTTCATCACCAAACATTTCAATGCGAAGGGCCAGTTCTTCATACATCGGAATGATCTCGATGGTGTCGCCACGCACGCGGAAAGTGCCTCGTTCAAATGCCATGTCATTGCGCTTGTATTGAATATCTACAAAACTACGGAGCAAAGTATTGCGATCAATTTCATCGCCCACCTTGAGCTGAATCATGCGATCTACATACTCCTGCGGGGTTCCCAAACCATAAATGCAAGAAACTGTGGCAACCACAATTACGTCACGCCTAGTCAGCAATGAATTAGTCGCTGAGTGACGCAATCGTTCTACTTCATCGTTAACACTGGAATCCTTTTCGATGAAGGTATCGGTCTGGGGCACATAAGCTTCAGGTTGGTAATAGTCGTAGTATGAAACGAAATACTCAACTGCGTTATTTGGTAGCAACTCTTTGAACTCATTAGCTAGCTGAGCCGCCAATAGTTTGTTTGGTGCCAAGACCAGTGTCGGACGCTGTAACTTCTCAATTAACCAAGCAGTTGTGGCTGACTTACCGGTACCAGTAGCACCCAAAAGAACTACATCTTGCACCCCATCATTGATGCGGCGGGCAATTTCCTCAATCGCAACCGGCTGATCGCCAGCAGGCACATAATCGCTAATTACTTGAAATGGGCTAACTTTGCGCTGCAGGTCGCTGACCGGACGCATTTATTTACCGTGCGTTTTACTAAGTGGCAGCAGAACGCTTTGCCAGATCTCTTCGACTTGGCGCAATAGCGCATCTTCATCGCCATTATTCTCGATTACTAAATCACAATGAGATACGCGCTCTTCTCGTGATGCTTGGGCTGCCATGCGTCCCACTATTTCATGGGAAGCTAAACCGCGCTCTTTCAAACGATTGGTGCGGGTATCAGTATCGGATTCAACGGTGATTGCGTAATCAAATCGGCTACGTGAATTGGATTCGGCCAAGAGCGGGATCTCGTAAATCACGATTGCATCTAATGGCAGGCTCTTCTTGGCTTCTTCAAATAAGCGTTGCACCTCGGGGTGAATGATTGCTTCCAACTTAGTTTTGGCCGTTGGTTCACTAAAGATGATTTCACCTAACTTGCGACGATCTATATCGCCATCTTTAAGAATTTGATCCCCGAAAGTCGTAACTACTTCATCGAAGCCAGCAGAGCCACGTTCAATTGCGACCCGTGCTAAAAAATCGGCATCAAATACGTAAGACCCTAACTGATGGAAATACTTGGCAACATGGGATTTCCCAGCGCCAATTCCACCAGTTAGGGCCACGATTAACATCGAGTTATCTAACTAATAGCTAAAAACTAAGTTATTCAGCTGATTCAGTAGTTGCTTCAGTTGCAGGTGTCTCTGAAGTGTATGAAGTTGCTGATTCAGCATCGCCTGCTGGTTCAGCTGCAGCATCAGCTGCCTTCGCTTCTGACTTCTGCTTCTTGTGCGCAAGGAAACGCTCTTGAGCGAGAGCATATTGTGCTTCCCATTCAATGCGCTGGGTGTCATAGCCAGGCTTCCACTCTTGAGTATCAGCATCGAAACCTTCTGGATAGATGAAGTTTCCTTCAGCATCATAACGAGCAGCCATTCCGTATTGAGTTGGATCAAATGCTTCGATCTCAACTTCGTGACCTTCATTAGCTTGCTTCAATGAAAGTGAAATACGACGACGCTCTAGATCGATATCGATAATCTTTACAAATAGTTCATCATCAACTTGAACTACCTGCTCTGGGATCTCAACGTGACGCTCTGCAAGCTCAGAGATGTGAACTAGGCCTTCGATTCCTTCGTGAACGCGAATGAACGCACCGAATGGAACTAGCTTCGTTACCACACCTGGAACAACCTGTGCGATTGCATGGGTGCGAGCAAATGCTTGCCATGGATCTTCTTGAGTTGCCTTAAGTGAAAGCGAAACGCGCTCGCGCTCGAAATCAACTTCTAGAACTTCAACAGTTACTTCGTCGCCCACTTCAACAACCTCTGAAGGGTGATCGATGTGCTTCCATGAAAGCTCTGAACCGTGAACCAAACCATCGACGCCACCAAGATCAACGAAAGCACCGAAGTTAACGATTGATGAAACCACGCCATCGCGTACTTGACCCTTTTGTAGCTGATTTAGGAAGGTAGTGCGTGACTCCGATTGAGTCTGCTCTAGGTATGCACGACGTGAAAGAACTACGTTGTTACGGTTCTTATCAAGTTCGATAATGCGGCATTCAACTTCCTTGCCAATGTAAGGAGTTAGATCGCGCACGCGACGCATTTCAACAAGAGAAGCTGGCAAGAAGCCACGAAGACCGATATCAACGATCAAGCCGCCCTTAACAACTTCAATAACAGTACCGATGACAACTTCGTCGCGCTCTTTCTTGCCTTCAATATCTCCCCATGCGCGTTCGTATTGTGCGCGCTTCTTAGAAAGAATTGTGCGTCCTTCTTTATCTTCCTTCTGTAAAACTAAAGCTTCAACTTTTTCGCCAACTTTAACGATCTCTGATGGATCTAGGTCGTGGCGGATTGAAAGTTCGCGGGCAGGAATTACGCCTTCAGTCTTGTATCCGATATCAACAAGTACTTCGTCGCGATCTACTTGAACGATTGTTCCGGTAACTAAGTCGCCGTCATTGAAATTTCTAATTGTGCCTTCGATCGCGGCTAGGAAATCAGCGGCTGATCCGATGTC
>CAXNEB010000041.1:0-9072 GCA_964201645.1 Candidatus Planktophila sp. | reverse complement strand
GGGATGTCTTTGCGCAGGGATGCTGCATCAACGGCGTCAAGAATGTTCATTTTCGTCCTCTTTATCTAGATCTAGTCGCGGCTTAAATAACCACGGCAGACTGCGTATCTTGCCACAGGTCATCGCCTAAGCGTAAATCGAGCCTGAGCCTGACCCAGCAGCTATTGGCAGACTCTATTGGCTAAGCCGGAATTCGAGCGTGGCATGCAGGGCAGGGGCTGCGGCAATAGTCGTGCCTGCAACGGTTGTGACCTTGGCGCCAGCCTCAGTTGCGATTAGTCCACCGGCTGCGAGATCCCACTCTTGGAGACCTTTTTCAAAGTAGCCATCAAGGGCACCCATCGCCACAAAGCAAAGGTCAACGGCGGCTGCCCCATTTCGGCGGATATCGCGAATTCGGGTGAGCAACTCAGAGAGCTGGGCTAACTGGACTGGCCGAGCATCAACATCGTAGGCAAATCCCGTTCCGACTAGTGCGCGGTTAAGTTCGACGCCTTCGTTGCAAGCAATCGCCTGATCATTTAGGAAAGCTCCGCCGCCCCGGCTGGCCGACCAAGTCGAATTTATCGTTGGCGCAACAACTACCCCGACCACAACGCCAGCAGAATCTTTTGCCGCAATACTCACATTCCAACCAGGCAAGCCATATAAATAATTAACGGTGCCATCGAGTGGATCAATTACCCAAGTAATGCCTGATTTTGAGGTTCGTTCAGAACCTTCTTCGCCGATGATGCCATCGCCTGGGCGGGCTTTTAGAATTTCGGAAACTATGTGGTTTTCGCTCTGTGAATCCATCTGCGTAACCACATCGATAGCGGTCGATTTAGATGTAACCTCAAAAGCTGCTGGGCGGTTTTGTAGTAATTCGCCCGCTTCGCGCCCTACTCGTTTCGCTAATTCAAGAAGTTCAGCGATCAACTTTGCATCAGTCATTCCACAATTCTACTCACCTGAAATCCCGCTAATGTCACGGCTCATCGGTTAGGCTCTGAAAACTATGAGCGAACTGCGCGTGAACGGCAAGTCTGAAGATGGCCTATATCTATCTCTACTAGATAGCGATGGCAAAGAATTCAGCGTTCGAATTAGCGACACCTTGCGCTCAACGGTTAATCAACCACGTTTGATGTCTGTGCAAGATGAAGAAGCTGCACCGATTTCAGTGAAAGAAATTCAACGTCGTTTGCGCACTGGTGAATCACCAGAATCAATTGCCCAAGATGGCAACATCACAGTAGAAAAAGTAGAACGCTTTAGCGGGCCAATTTTGCAAGAACGTCAATTTATTGTTGATCAAGTTGCCACAGTTATCGTGCGCAAAGAACCCGGACGCGAACCAGTTAATTTCGGAGATGCAATGGTTCTGCGCCTGGCACCACGTGGTGTTGATATCACACAGATTAATTACAACTGCTGGCGAATTGAAACTGGGGTCTGGATAATTAAAGTTTCATATCCAACTTCTGATGGTCAAGGCGTTGGGCAATGGGAATACGATCCAACTCGTCGCGCGCTAAACGCACTCGATGACAATGCTCGTTGGTTACTTGGCGAAGAAACTCCTGCGCCTCGCGCACCACTTGAGCCAGGTTTAATTTATACCGAGCAAGTTGATCGCACTCCTCGCACAACAGAGGCGGTCCGCGAAACACCTCGCTTAGTTTCAATCCGCACCGATGCTGATTCAGAGTCCGCAAAAGATGGCGTACAAGGTCGCGCAAAGGTGCCAAGCTGGGATGAAATTATGTTTGGCCAGAAGAAAGATGAAGATTAATTAATCGTCTTTTGCAATAACGGTACGTAATTCTCAAGTTCAGTAAGTGCGCCGTGGTGACCAATCATTGAGCTCTCTAAGCTTTCACGTTCTTCCTCAATCAAAATCACGCCACCTTTGGCGATCGCAATAATTTCGCCCATGCGATCGAAAGTATCGGCACTTGGATTTGGACCAAATAAGCCAGCAGTAATTGCATCTTCGCGGGTATAGATATCAGCGCGACCGCCTAAGTATTCTTGCCAACGAGATTTAACTTCATTGCGGGCAGCCAGCGAATCAAGTGCTTCATCT
The DNA here is from genome assembly GCA_964201645.1 of Candidatus Planktophila sp. Classification (GTDB taxonomy): domain Bacteria; phylum Actinomycetota; class Actinomycetes; order Nanopelagicales; family Nanopelagicaceae; genus Planktophila. The sequence continues at coordinate 7,001 of CAXNEB010000041.1, read as the reverse complement.
AGATATAAATGGCGTGCGCGAGGCTCCCCTGCAATCGTGGCAATACCAGTTAGTAATTGATTATCGCGACCCATCACAATTTTCTCTTCAACGTTAACCATGCCATGGTCGGCAGTTAGCCAAATGCGGGTTCCTTTCGGAAGTTCGATAATCAATTGCTTAGCCATGTGATCAAGCATGGTTAGCGCCGCAAGCCATTTATCAGAACCAACGCCATCGTTGTGGCCGGCTGAATCAAGATCATTCATATAGAGATAAACCAACGATGGCGATTTAGCCAAAGCTAACTTTGTTTGCGCAACTAAATCATCGACCACATTTGCGCCGCGATAAGTTGCACCACGAAATACAGCTTGCGTGAATCCGGTATTTTCATAACGTTTAGCTGCCACATGTGAAACGTTTACACCAGCTGCAGTTGCTCGCTCAAATAAAGTTGGTACCGGTTGCCAATAAGTCGGATCAACGCGATCATCCCATTTCAAGGCATTTAGAATTCGGCCATTGCTACGTGGTACTCGCACGGTGTAACCCAACATGCCATGTGCTCCTGGCAAAGTTCCGGTGGTAAGTGTTGCAAGCGAAGTTGCCGTGGTCGAAGGAAAAGCAGTCTGCACTCTCCCGCTTCGGGTAAAGGTTGAAAGCGTCGGAATGTATTCGGCATATTTATCGATTACGTCTTCGCCTAAACCATCGATTAAGAAAAGTACTTCGCGGCCACTTGGCGATTCACCAGCACCGATTTCATCACGCGCATCTAGTACCCCAAGCCCTGCAACAATTGCCGGCAAGATTTGATGAAGATGCATGCGTTAAGGTTAGGGCATGAAATCCGCACTTGTCTTTTCGCCTGAGGTTGCAGCAGCGCTTGCGAGTAATTCGCCGATTGTTGCCCTCGAATCAACGATTATTAGCCACGGATTGCCGCGCCCATCGAATTTAAATGTGGCCCGCGAAGTTGAAGAAATTGTGCGCCAACATGGTGCAACTCCCGCAACCATTGCGATCCTAGATGGCGTAGTCCATATCGGATTAACTGATGAACAATTGGTAGCAATCGCAAATCGAGATGACATCAGCAAAGCATCTAGCCGTGATTTAGCGGTTTTGGTGGCGAGCAAGAAGTCAGCTGCAACCACAGTTGCGGCCACTGCTCACTTAGCGGCACAGGCTGGCATAAAAGTTTTTGCAACTGGCGGCCTTGGTGGCGTGCACCGTGGCGCTGACGAATCATTTGATGAATCTGCTGATTTAACTGCGCTCTCCAAGCTAGACATGACCGTGGTTTGTGCTGGCGTTAAATCTATTCTTGATGTTGGCGCAACTCTTGAACGACTTGAAACGCTAGCAATTGGGTTAGTGGGATATAAGACCACGGCTTTTCCTGGTTTCTATTTAACTGATTCCGGTTTCACCATTGAACACCGCGTTGAATCAGCTGCAGACATTGCATCGGTAATCAAGGCCCGCGAATCAGTTGGCACAAATGGGGCAGCCCTACTAGTTGCCAACCCAGTTGTGAAAGAGATGAACCGGGCTAAGCATGATCAAATTTTAGCTACTGGATTAGCAAAGGCAGATGCTGCTCATATAACAGGCAAAGATGTAACGCCCTTCTTGCTAGAGCATTTCCACATGACTTCACAAGGTGAATCACTTTCGGTGAATATCGAAATCATTAAATCAAACAGTGCTTTAGCTGCTGATATCGCAGTTGCCGCTAACTAAAAATGTCCAAAATTCTCTGCATTGGTGAAGTAAACCTCGATGTAGTTGCCATCATTTCTGGCGATATTAATTACGGCAGTGATACTGCAGCAAAAGTTTCAACTCATGGTGGTGGCGCAGGTGGCAATGTTGCTGCCTGGTTACGTATCGCAGGCGCCCAAAGTCATATGTTGGCGCGCATTGGTAAAGATGCCGCTGGCGTTGCAGTGCGCAGTGAATTTGATCGACTAGGCGTTACCTACTCTGAAATAGATGTGCACGGTGCTCCCACCGGAATTGTCGTTGTCATCGTTGATAAAGATGGCGAACGCAGCATGTTTCCTGACAATGGCGCAAATAGCGGTCTAACTCTGGCTGATCTACCTGAACTAAATTCTTTCAATGCGGCCTACATTTCTGGCTACGCGCTACTCGATCCAGAATCTCGCTCTGGAATTCTGCAAATGATCGGCAAAATAAAAGCAGCTGGCCTAAAGATTTATTTGGACCCAGCAACGGTTGGTGGCATGTCTGGTGTTCCAATTGCCGAAATTCGGGCCTGGATAAACCAAGTGCACTGTTTATTACTAAATGAAGATGAAGCGAAATATTTATCGGCAACGACTGATCTTGATCTAGCAATTTCAGATTTATTGCAAATCTGTCCCACCATTGTGGTTAAGCGAGGATCAAATGGCGTTATTGCAGCTAATCGTGGCTCTGCTTCAATTTCATTGCCAGCAATTTCTGCTCAAGTAATTGATACCACTGGTGCTGGCGATAGTTTTGCTGCTGGATTTATCGCTGCCGACCAAGCCGGACTTGATTTCACGCAATCACTAGGTGCCGCCCTGACTATCGCTGCCAAGTGTGTTGCAATCGTGGGGGCGCGCCCAGCCCTAGATGCGCAGGTTTAGCCCAACTTATTGGCAGAATCACCGCCATGGCTACGGCAAATACACCTTCTAAGAGCGCCGCAAAATCGAAAAAACCAGTTGGTCCTAAAGCTGGCGAGTATCCCGGCAAGATTGTTGACGTTGATGTTTCCTCTGAAATGTCAGAATCATTTCTCGAATATGCATATTCGGTAATTTACTCACGCGCACTTCCTGATGCGCGCGATGGTTTAAAGCCAGTTCACCGTCGCATCCTGCATCAGATGTCTGAAATGGGTCTGCGTCCAGAACGTGGGCATGTAAAGAGTGCTCGTGTAGTTGGTGAAGTAATGGGTAAGTTGCACCCTCACGGTGACAGCGCAATCTATGACGCGCTAGTTCGTATGGCGCAAAGTTTCTCAATGCGTTTGCCGTTAATCGATGGCCACGGAAACTTTGGTTCTCTTGATTCTGGCCCAGCCGCAATGCGTTACACCGAATCACGTTTAGGTAGCGCTGCAATGGCGATGGTTGCCGAGACCGATGAAGACACTGTTGATTTTGGCCCTAACTACGATGGCCAATTACAAGAGCCACTAGTTCTGCCTGCTGCTTATCCAAACCTGCTGGTTAATGGCGGTTCCGGTATCGCAGTAGGTATGGCAACAAATATGGCACCACATAATTTAGGTGAAGTAATTGCGGCAACTAAATATTTAATTGAAAATCCAAAGGCAACTCTTAAGCAGCTAATGAAGTTTGTGCCAGGTCCTGATTTTCCTACTGGCGGCGAAATTGTCGGCATCGAAGGAATTCAAGATGCTTACGAAACTGGCAAAGGTTCGGTAAAGGTGCGCGCTAGCGTTGAAATCAGCAAAGTGACTTCACGCAAGATGGGCATCACGATTAAGGAACTACCTTTTAACATCGGCCCTGAAAAAGTAGTTGAGCGCATTGCTGACCTGGCTAAAGCTAAGAAGATTCAGGGTATTTCAGACATCATCGATTTAACTGATGGTCAGACTGGCACCAATGTGGTTATTGAAATCAAGAACGGTTTCGAACCTGAAAAAGTACTTGAACAACTATTTAAGTTAACGCCAATGGAAGATGCTTTCGCCATTAACGCGGTGGCACTTGTTAATGGTCGCCCACAAACTCTTGGTCTAAAGAAGTTGCTAGAAGTATTTATCGAGCACCGCATTGAAGTTGTGCGCCGTCGCTCAGAATTCCGCAAAGCTAAGGCAACTTCACGTTTAACTCTGGTTGATGGCTTGCTCAAGGCAATTATCGATATTGATAAGGTAATTAAGATCATTCGCGGCAGTGATGATGCAGCTGCTGCTAAAGAGAAGTTGATCAAAGATTTCAAGTTAAATGATGAACAGGTCACATATATTCTTGATATGCCACTTCGTCGTCTAACCAAGATGAGCAAAATTGAATTAGAAACTGAAGGCAAGGAACTCAAGAAGACTATTGCTGAATTAACAGCGTTATTAAAGTCAGAAGAGAGCATTAAAGCTCAGGTTTCACTCGAGTTAACCGAGGTCGGCAAAGCATTTGCTACCCCTCGTAAATCTCGTATTTCAGCTGCCTAAACTTCAGTTAGACTGCAACGTGATTTCAACTCAAGCCCTTGAACTACGCGCGGGTGCACGTCTGCTAGTTAAGGGCGTAACCGTGCGAATTAACAATGGCGATCGCATCGGTTTCGTTGGTCGTAACGGTGCTGGAAAATCGACTCTGGCCAAAGTATTAGCTGGTGAAAATATGCCAGCAGGTGGCGCGGTTAATCGCACCGGCAAAATTGGTTATCTGCCCCAAGACCCACGCGTTGGCGAAGAAGCCGGCAGCGTAATCGAGCGCATCTTGTCAGCTCGTAACCTTGATCAGATTTCCCACCGCATGCGCGTTGTTGAAGAAGAAATGGCTACTTCTGAAGGCGAAGCACTTGAAAAAGCAATGGATCGCTATACCCGAGTTGAACATGAATTCAGTGCAGCTGGTGGCTATGCCGCAACTGCTGAAGCCGAAGCAATTGCCACCTCTCTTGGCGTTACCCAAGCAGTGTTCGATCACGAACTAGCCACGTTATCTGGTGGTCAACGTCGCCGGATTGAACTGGCTCGAATTCTTTTCAGTGGCGCTGAAACACTTCTGCTCGATGAGCCAACGAACCACTTAGATGCTGATTCGATCAACTGGTTGCGTGATTATCTGGCTAAGTACTCAGGTGGCCTAGTGATCATCTCGCACGATGTTAACTTGATCGAAACCGTTGTTAATAAGGTTTTCTATCTTGATGCTAACCGTAACGTTATCGATGTTTACAACTTAGGTTGGAAAGCTTACTTACAACAGCGCGAGCAAGATGAGCATCGCCGTAAGAAAGAACGGGCCAATGCTGAAAAGCGAGCTGAAATTCTGCAGAAGCAAGGCGAGAAAATGCGCGCCAAAGCTTCTAAAGCAACTGCTGCCCAAGGCATGTTACGTCGCGCCGAGAAGCTTCGTTCTGGCCTCGAAGATGTGCGCGTTGCCGATAAGGTCGCAAAGCTACGTTTCCCAACACCTGCGCCTTGTGGCAAGACTCCCCTATCGGGTGAAGAACTTTCTAAGTCTTATGGTTCACTTGAAATCTTTACCGACGTTAGTTGTGTAATCGATAAGGGTTCTCGCGTTGTAATCCTTGGTCTAAACGGTGCTGGTAAAACAACACTTCTTCGCATCTTGGCCGGTGAACTTGAATCAGATACCGGCACAGTCGAAGCAGGCCATGGCCTAAAGATCGGCTACTACGCCCAAGAGCATGAGTCCCTTGATTTTGAGCGCACGATCTTAGAAAACATGATGGGTGCAACGCCTGATATTCGTGAACCTGAAGCGCGTAACGTACTTGGTTCATTCTTATTCGTCGGTGATGATGTTCATAAGCCAGTTAAAGTTTTATCTGGTGGTGAGCGAACTCGTTTAGCTCTCGCAGTCCTGGTTGTTTCTGCTGCAAATGTTCTTCTACTTGATGAGCCAACAAACAACCTTGACCCAGCATCTCGTTCCGAAATCCTGGCAGCTCTCGCTGAATATCAAGGAGCTGTAATCATGGTTTCGCACGATGAAGGCGCAGTGCAAGCACTCAAACCTGAACGCGTTATTTTGCTACCTGATGGCGATGAAGATCTTTGGAAAGATGATTACTTTGATTTGGTTGCAATCGACTAATTCTTACGGTGCCTTCTCGTTCTATGAATCAACCTTCCACTTACCGATCTTCTTAAATTGCAGCCAACAGTTACAGAACCTTTGAAAAGAAAGATTTTGTACGCTCATGCTGCGGATTATCTAAAATTCTATCTGGCGGCCCAGACTCCACAATAAGCCCTGCATCCATAAAGGCAACCGTGTCTGCAACTTTGCGGGCAAATCCCATTTCATGAGTGACCACGATCATGGTCATTCCCGAGCTTGCTAGGTCCTGCATCGCTGTGAGCACTTCGCCCACTAGTTCAGGGTCAAGTGCAGAGGTTGGTTCATCAAATAACATGAGCTTTGGTCTCATTGCTAACGCACGAGTTATCGCCACGCGTTGTTGTTGTCCACCTGAGAGTTGCTTGGGCAAACTATCTTCACGACCTGAAAGGCCAACTAACTCAAGAAGTTCACGGGCATGGATTACAGCTTCTTCTTTTGAAATTTTTAAGACTCTGGTAGGTGCTTCAATTATATTTTCAAGTACACTCATATGTTGAAAGAGATTGAAACTCTGAAAAACCATCCCAATTTCAGCACGCTTACGACATACCTCGCGATCGGTAAGTTCATATAAACGGCCCTTTTTCTCCTGATATCCGACAAGTTCGCCATGAACGTATAAGCGACCAGAATTTATCTTCTCCAAGTGATTGATACAGCGAAGGAAAGTAGATTTTCCAGATCCAGATGGACCAACCAGGCATGCCACTTCACCTGGCTTTACCTGCATGTCTATTCCCTTAAGAACTTCAACATGACCATATGACTTGCGAACACCTTCAACTCGCAGTGCAGGCTCAATCATTGTGGTTTACCTTTCCTGCTTCCCCCAGCTCGGAATTTCGCTTGCGCATTGAGGCTCTGCCGGTTAAACGTTGAGTGAATGAAATTTGCTCTCGCTTACCCTCTGTGAAGTGTCGTTCAAGAAAGAATTGTCCGAAAGTCAACACTGATGTAATTCCTAGGTACCACAAACTTGCAACCATGAGTAATGGCATAGTTTCGAATGTGCGCGCATAGATTGTTTGCGCGGTATAGAGCAAATCAGCAAGTGCCAGAACGCTTACCAAGGAGGTAGTTTTCAGCATAAGAATTGTTTGATTACCGGTTGGAGGGATAATTACCTTTACAGCTTGAGGTAAAATGACTCGACGCAGAGTTTGCATATGT
>CAXNEB010000040.1:0-9200 GCA_964201645.1 Candidatus Planktophila sp. | reverse complement strand
GCTTCTTACCTGCAAAGGGTCTTAAGGATGCAATCTCAGGCGAGCGCAAGCTAGGACCAGCTCCAAAGCCAGTCGTAGTTGTAGCAAAGCCAGTTGCAAAGCCAGCAGCGAAGAAGGCTGTTAAGAAGGCTCCTGCAAAGAAGAAGGCTTCAGCTAAGAAGCCAGCAGCTAAGAAGAAGGTTGCAAAGAAGGCTCCTGCTAAGAAGAAGCCAGCAGCTAAGAAGAAGAAGTAATTTAGAAATAAATTAACGGGGCTGCCTTTCGAGGTAGCCCCGTTTTTTATTCTTTTTTTAAACTAAGATAAAGCCTATGGAAAGTGCGCAACTGAATATTTCTTACGCGCCACCAAAAGGTAATCCACTTGGCAACAACGCATCGTTTGCGATTGCTAGTCGGCTGGTAATTCCGTTAATTAATTTGGTTTCAAAACATAATTGGCAAGGCTCGCACAATATTCCCAAGAGCGGCCCAGTTATTGTTTGCTGCAATCACATTTCCTATTTCGACCCGCTAGTTTTTGCGCATTTTCTTTATAAGAATGGTCGCGCGCCTAGATTCCTGGGAAAAGCTTCGGTTTTTAGAGTTCCTATTGTCGGGTTCGTATTGCATAAGGCTGGCCAAGTTCCGGTTGAACGTGAAACAAAGGATGCTGGAGCTGCACTAATCCATGCACAAGCTTTTCTAAAGGCTGGACACATGCTTGGTGTTTACCCAGAAGGTACGCTGACTCGCGATGCTGATTCATGGCCGATGGTTGCTAAGACCGGTCTAGCGCGACTCGCGGTAATTACCAAAGCGCCAGTTATTCCGGTTGCGCAATGGGGGGCTCAGGAAGTTTTGCCCGCTTACGGTAAAAAATTTAAGTTTTTTCCACGCACGAAATTGCAGGTAAAGGCTGGGGCTCCACTAGATTTTAGTAAGTGGTACGGCAAAGAAGGAGACCCCGAAGCAATGGCTGAAGCAACCGCTTACGCGATGGCAGCTATTACTTCGATCTTGGAAGAACTTCGTGGCGAAAAGCGCCCCACCGAGATTTTTGATCCTCATAATTCTGCGTTACCTCGCACCGGAAACTACAAGAAGAAGCGCAAGTAATGGCGAAAATTACCGTTCTAGGCGCCGGCGCCTGGGGAAGCACGATGGCCCAGGTCCTGGCTGATGGAGCAAATGAAGTTTTACTATGGGGGCGTCGCGAAGAAGTAGTTGCAGAGATCAATACTGCGCACACCAACAGCAAATATCTAGGTAGCCAAGTTTTGCCTGATTCAATTAAAGCGACCAGCGATATCAACGAAGCATTTGCGCACTCGAAATATATTGTTTTAGCAATTCCAGCCCAGAGTTTGCGCGAGAAGTTAACTGAACTAAAGCCCTTGTTTAAAGGTGATGAAGTAATTATCAGTACTGTAAAGGGCATTGAAATTTCAACTCAGATGCGCATGAGTGAGATCATCGAGGAGATCTTGCCCAATCGCAAAATTGCGGTAATTACCGGTCCGAACTTGGCCGATGAATTAATTTTGCGTCAACCTGCAGCGGCGGTTGTGGCTTCGCAATCAATCGAACTAGCAAAAGAACTGCAAGAGATTTTTAAAGCCAAGTATTACCGGGTCTACACCTCTACCGATGTAATGGGCTGCGAATTAGCTGGCGCGGTAAAAAATGTAATCGCGCTCGCAGTTGGTATCGCAATCGGTTTAGATTTAGGTGAAAATACCCAAGCGATGATTATTACTCGTGGCTTAAATGAAGTTGCTCGTCTTTGTGCAGCGCATGGCTCAGAGCCATTAACTGCAGCTGGTCTTGCTGGCATGGGTGACTTAGTCGCAACTTGTGGTTCACCACTTTCACGTAACCGCACCTTTGGCGAAGCAATTGGTCGAGGCGGTAGCTACGAAAATGCCCGCCAACATTTCTCTCGCACAGTCGAAGGTGTGGCATCAGCTAGTGCAGTAATTGAAGTCGCTCACCGCGTGGGAGTTGAAGTGCCAATCATCGAAGCGGTAGCAGATTTGATTAAAGGACTATTGACCCCGCAAGCGGCAATGGATCGCTTGATGAAGATCAGCACCGAGTCAGAAAACTTCATTAAATGAGTAAAGAGACGATAGCGATCGTATTTGGTGGTCGCAGCTCTGAACACGAGATTTCCTGCTTATCGGCTGGGGGAGTCTTAAGCGCGATTGATCGCACGAAATATGACGTTTTACTAATTGGCATTACCAAAGAGGGCAAGTGGGTTTTAGTTCCACAAACTCACCAACTAAGCATTGTCGATGGAAAATTACCTGAAGTTCCAAGTAACGCACCTAGCGTCGTGGCAGATGTTGCCGGTTTTAGCGTTGATGGCAAAGCGCTTAACGTCGATGTAGTTTTCCCGACGCTGCATGGTCCATATGGCGAAGATGGTTCTATCCAAGGTTTCTTTGAAAGCGCCAACATTGCCTACGTTGGCAGTGGTGTTTTAGCTTCAGCCGTAGCTATGGATAAGTCATTTGCCAAACCAATTTTTGCAGCACATGGCTTAAAAGTTGCCGATGGATTTACCGTAACTGCAATGCAATGGAGCAGTGACAATTCAGAATGGCAGAAGAAAGCTGATGCTCTTGGCTACCCACTCTTTGTTAAACCAGCACGAGGTGGTTCGAGTCGAGGCACTACTAAAGTTAAGAGCGCTGATCAATTAGCAATTGCAATTACCGAAGCGCATCGCTTTGATCCAAAAGCCATGGTCGAAAGTGCAGTCGTTGGCCTAGAGATTGAATGTGCAGTGTTAGAAATTGAAGGCAAACCACAGGCTTCTAAAGTTGGCCAAATTAAAATTGATTCAAAGTTTGAGTTCTATGATTTCGAAGCAAAATATTTAGATGGCGCAACCGACATCATTATTCCGGCCGATATTCCGACAAGTGCTAGCGATGCAATTCGTGCGGCATCCCTTGATGCATTCACGTCTCTTGGCTGTAGTGGATTAGCTCGAGTCGATTTCTTCTTCACTAATGCAGGCGAAGTTGTGATTAATGAAATTAACACCATGCCTGGATTTACGGCTACTTCAGTCTTTCCAAAAATGTGGGCAGCAACCGGAAAAAGTTATGAGCAGATTGTGCAAGCGTTAATAGATACCGCTAAGCGCAGAACTAATGGACCGTTGGGGAATTAAAAAGTAGTTACTGGGCAAGTCAAAGTACGAGTAATACCTGCGACGCCCTGCACCTTTGAAAGAATCATGCGACCAAAATCTTCCATGCTTGGTGCCTCTGCGCGCATAATTACATCGTAAGGACCAGTAACGCCTTCAGCCAGAGTTACGCCAGCGATCGCCGATACAGATTTAGCGACACTGTCCGCTTTTCCAACTTCGGTCTGAATCAAGATGTATGCCTGTACTGACATTTTGGTCTCCTTAGAGCGTTCTACTAAGTGGCAAAGGTAGCGTATTAGAGCGCTAATTCTCTAGTGGATATCTGATGGGAATAGAATCACCGCATGGCATTTACTGAAAGCGAAGTAATAGCGCTATTGGCGCAAGTTTTCGCGAGCAGTAACCCGAATCTAGAAGTAGGCATAGGCGATGATGCTGCCGTTATTAGAACATCAAATCGCACCGTTATCACGACGGATATGGCTGTCGAAGGGGTTCATTTTCGCCTGGACTGGTCGAGCGCTTTTGAGATTGGTCGCAAAATTACGGCAGCAAATTTAGCTGATGTATTTAGCATGGGTGCAAAGCCAACCTTCTTAGTTGTTGCGCTCTCGCTAACTGGAAATGAAGATTTAGAATGGATTAAGAACTTAGCCAAAGGAATTCTCTTCGAAGCGAACTTAGTTGGCGCCGCAGTAGTTGGGGGAGATCTGGCTAAAGGCGCAGCAGTGACAATTGCAATAACCGCGCTTGGTGAATTTGGGGATTTTGGTGAAGTAACAGATCCAATTTTGCGAAGCGGTGCGCAAGTAGGTGATCAGATTTACCTATCTAACTTGCCCGGTTGGTCTCGAGCCGGGTTAGCAATTTTAGAAAAAGGTTTAGCGATTGAGTCTGAATCAGCTAAACGCGCAGTTGCTGCATTCCGTGCGCCAACTCTTAATTACGCCTACGCTGCCAATCTTGCGCAAGCAACGGCGATGAGCGATGTTAGTGATTCAATTGTTACGCAAGCCGAACAAATGGCGGCAGCCTCAAATGTGAAGTTCAATATGGATTTAAATCTTTTTCACGCAGCAGCAGATTTTTCAGAACTAAGCGCCTTGAGCGAAGAGTTAAATGTTTCGGCTGCCGACTTAATTTTGGGTGGCGGCGAAGATCATGTGTTTCTGGCTACTGGTAAAGATTTGCCGGGATTACTTATTGGAAACGTAAGTGCCGGCAGAGGCTTAAATGTGTCGGGAAATGAAAAAGCGCCAGATACCTGGCGCCATTTCGATTAAAAAGTTAAGTTAGCGAGTTACTTTGCCGGCCTTTAGGCAAGAAGTACATACGTTCTGACGCTTAGTTGCGCCCGCTACTAGGGTGCGCACGCGCTGAATATTTGGATTCCAGCGACGACGAGTCTTTACCTGTGAGTGTGAAACTTTGTTTCCAAAGCTTGGGCCTTTGCCACAGATATCGCAGTTTGCTGCCATGGTCGTGCTCCTTATTAGCTAATCAATTGGATAATGCGCCAAAACAGCTAGGCCGCTTCAGGCAGGAGCAAAGGTTACCTTGCCACCCCCTCTAAAGGCGAATCACGCTTGCGAAAAGGCATGTCATAGCGAAAAAGCGAGAGAATACGACGGTGGCTGGACTAGAGAATAAAGCGCGCGATGTGATCGGAGATCGCACCGCAAAAGTCCTGACCGATAATTTTGGAATCGTCAGCATCGATGATCTGCTGCGTCACTACCCGCGTCGCTATGTGGTGCGCGGCGAGCTCACCGATATCGCGCTATTAAATGCTGGCGATGAGGTCACCATTTTGGCTGAAGTACTCTCTGCCAGCAATCGGCCAATGCGTGGACGTAAAGGCGGAATTCTCGAAGTAATAGTTACAGATGGCAGCGCCAAACTCTCGCTAACTTTCTTTAATCAAGCTTGGCGCGAGAAAGAGTTAAAACCGGGTCGACAAGGTTTATTTGCGGGCAAGATCGGGGTCTTTAATGGAAAGCGCCAATTAACGCATCCGGATTACGAGATGGTTCCTGATGGCAGCGATGTTGATAACGCGGTTGCACAATTCGCCGGCAAGTTTCTCCCGATTTATGCCGCCACTGCAAAGTTACCTTCCTGGAAAATTGCTAAATGCATTGAGCTTGCGATTGATTCATTAGATGACGTGCCTGATCCGCTACCGAACTATTTGCGCGAACGCATGGGTTACCCAACGCTGCGCGAGGCGCTAATAAACCTGCATAAGCCAACCGATTTGGATTTAGCTGATTTAGCACGCGAGCGTTTAACTTTTGATGAAGCATTCTTGCTGCAGTTATTACTGGTTAAACGTCGGGCTGCAGCGCGTGCGCTAATCGCAACTGCGCGTCCAATTCGCACTGGTGGTCTACTCGAAGCTTTTGATAAGTCACTGTCATTTAATTTAACCGGTGGTCAGTTAGCCGTGGCCAAAGAGATTGAAGAAGATTTAGCTGCTGGGCACCCAATGCATCGCTTGCTACAAGGCGAAGTTGGTTCGGGTAAAACAATTGTTGCCCTTCGAGCAATGCTGGCCGTGGTTGATAGCGGGGGACAAGCAGCTCTGCTTGCTCCGACTGAAGTATTGGCGGCACAACATTTACGAACTATTGAAAAACTATTAGGTCCATTAGCTCTTGGTGGCCAATTAGGAAGTGCTGAAAATGCTACGCAAATAACTTTGATAACTGGTTCTCAAAGCGCCGCAGCTCGTAAAGAAGCGCTAGCGCTAGCAGTTTCAGGTGATGCTGGAATTGTGATTGGAACACACGCTCTATTAAGTCAAACTGTGCAATTTAATGACCTTGGTTTAATTGTCGTTGATGAGCAGCATCGCTTCGGCGTTGAACAGCGTGATGCCTTGAAAACAAAAGCTAAATTGCCGCCGCACTTATTAGTAATGACAGCGACTCCAATTCCGCGAACTGTGGCAATGACTGTGTTCGGCGACTTAGATGTTTCAACACTGCGCGAATTACCGCTAGGCAGATCACCAATTTCCACGCACGTGATTCCAGTTTTAGAAAAGCCAGCACATCTGGAACGCGCTTGGTCGCGCATTAAAGAAGATGTAGCTAAGGGTCATCAGGCTTACATTGTGGCCCCGCGTATTAGTGCCGGTACGCCAGAAGATGCTGATTTGGATTTTCTTTATGGCGAAGAAAGTAAGAGCATGGCAAGCGTCGAAGAACTAGCGCCAGAACTCCATAGTGGCGCACTCAAAGGACTTAAATTAGCCCCCCTTCATGGTCGCCAAACCAGTGAATTAAAAGATGCCACCATGAAAGCTTTTGCAGCGGGTGAAATCGATGTATTGGTTTCAACTACTGTCATTGAAGTAGGTGTTGACGTGCCAAATGCCACGGTCATGGTGATTATGGATGCTGATCGATTTGGTGTTTCTCAGTTGCATCAATTACGTGGTCGCATTGGCCGCGGAAGTGCAGCAGGTTTATGTTTATTGGTCACTGGCGCTGAACCAGAAACGCCCGCTCGAGTACGCCTTGATGCGGTTGCAGCAACTCAAGATGGCTTTGAACTCTCTCGGATCGATCTAGAACAACGGCGCGAAGGCGATGTCATGGGTGCTTCGCAATCGGGCGCTAAATCAAAGTTGCGACTGCTTAGAGTTCTGCGAGATGAAGCCATGATTGAAAGTGCTCGCGATGAGGCTACCGCCCTAATCGAACAAGACCCAGCTTTGAGTTATGAAAGTGAATTAGCTAAAGCGCTGGCTCAATTAGAATCAGATACTGCAAGTGAATTCATTGATCGGGGATAGTTAGTTATGCGAATTATTGCCGGAGTTGCAAAAGGCCGCCCGTTGGCCAGTGTTGCCGATGCAACCAGACCTACTTCAGATCGGGCTCGCGAAGCAATTTTTTCCTCTCTAACTTCTGAGTTTGGTGAATTTGTTGGATTAAATTTCTTAGATCTCTTTGCTGGCAGTGGCGCAATTGGTTTAGAGGCGCAATCACGTGGTGCTTCAATTGTGCACGCGGTTGAAAAAGATTTCGGCGCACAACGCACCATCAATGCCAATATTGAAATAGTCGCCGCAGCAAAGCCGGCTGGAAAGTTTCAACTATTCGCAATGAACGCTGAACAGTTTGTGAAAGCGCCGGCGAAAATTAAGTATGAGATCGTTTACATTGATCCGCCCTATGATTATTCAAATAGCGATCTCGAAGAAGTGCTGAGCAATTTACATCTTGGTGATTTTTTAAGTGATGATGCACTTATTGCAGTTGAGCGAACCAGCCGTTCAAAAGAGCCAAGCTGGCCGATCGGATATGAACTGGCACGCAGCAAGAATTACGGACAAGCCACAATTTACTATTTAAACCACGCGTGAAAATGGCTTACTTCGCAATACCTTGCTAGCGTTTACCTTATGAAACGCGCTGTATGCCCAGGATCATTCGATCCCATCACTTATGGACATCTCGACATCATCGGACGTGCCAGTGCGCAGTTTGATGAAGTTGTAGTTGCGGTCGGAAACAACCGAGCCAAAGAAGGTTATTTCACCGTTGAAGAGCGCATGGCAATGATCGCCGAAACAACTGCCAAGTTTGGCAATGTGAAGGTGGATTCTTGGAAAGGCTTACTTGGCGAGTACTGCAAGGCAAATAATATTGATGTAATCATTAAAGGCTTGCGCGCAATGTCAGATTTTGACTATGAGCTACAAATGGCGCAAGTTAATTTGCAAGGCTCAGGGGTCGAATCAATGTTTATGGCGACTTCGCCAGCTCATTCCTTCTTATCGTCTTCGTTGATCAAAGAATTAGCTCATTACGACGGCGATGTGTCGGGCATGGTTCCACCAGTTGTGAATGCGGCCTTAAAAGCCCGGGAAGCAGGAAAGTAATATGGAATCACTAGAGAATTTAAATGCAGCTATTCAACAAGTAGAAGATGCCCGCGGAGTTCCACTTTCGGCATCCTTCGTGCTTCATCGTGGTGAATTTCTTGAACTACTCGATCTCATTAAAGATGGGCTACCTAAAGATCTCGAGTATGCCCAACAAATAATTGCGCAACGTGATCAAATTATTGAAGAAGGCCACCAAAATGCCGAGGCGCTTATTGTTAGTGCTCGCGAAGAAGTTGCCCAAATGATTGAGCAGACTGCAATAGTTAAAGCTGCGCGCGAAGAATCTAAGCGGATCTTGGCGCAAGGTCGCGAAGCCGCTGAAGATGAACGTGCTGAAGTTGAGAAATACATTGATTCCCGTCTTGCAACTCTCGAAGTTATTTTAAATAAGACCATGGACGCTGTTACTCGTGGCCGTGAAAAACTAGCGGGCGCAGATGAACGCGATGTTCTTTCACAACTTGCTGACGAAAAATAATTAAGGCTGGTTAGCGGAGCAATGTCACGTCCTGAGCGCGTTTATGAGCTAAATACTTATGAGCTACCACGTCGCGCTGGCGAGATGAAGGAATACACCTTAGATCTGGAAATTCTAGAACGCGTTGGCGTTGAGTTAATGGCAGTTCCAGTTGGCGAAGTAATTGAAGTTGATTTGCGTCTGGAATCCGTAACTGAAGGAATTTTAGCAACGGGACAAATTTATGCCGTTGCCAAAGGTGAATGCATTCGTTGCCTAGATCCAATTGAAATTGAGTTAAATCGCACGATGCAAGAGCTCTACCGCTACGAGCCAACGAATGATCGTGGCGGGCGTAAGAAAAAGCGCGACGACGAAGAGGATTTAGATCTCGAAGAAGAGTTCATGATGGAAGGAGACATCCTTAATCTGGAGACTCCGATTCGTGATGCCTTGGTTTTAGCGCTTCCGGTTAACCCGCTCTGCGATATCGATTGCTTGGGCCTTTGCCCCGAGTGCGGCGAGAAGTGGGCGACCCTGCCCGCCGACCATGCCCACGAAGCCATAGATCCGCGCTGGAAGGCGCTGGGCGGGCTGGATTTCCCGATTGAGCCTAAATAGGGAATACTTACCCACCTACCGCGCCCAAAGGCTCGGTTCTCCAGATATTTATTTTGTGAAGGAAGTGCATCGTGCCA
>CAXNEB010000039.1:0-10397 GCA_964201645.1 Candidatus Planktophila sp. | reverse complement strand
CAGGCGATACCTGCCCAAAGGTTGGCAAAATAATTATTCAAAGCGGGACTAAGTATTTCTGCGTGAAGAAGTCTGGAAAGCTTGTTTGGAACAAAGGCGTAAAGGTTGTTGTTAAGACTCCGCCAAGTGTTTCACCTACACCAACACCAACGGTGACACCAAAGCCATCACCAACACCAACACCAGCGCCGTCACCAACATCAACGCCAACGTCGGGAATTAAGCAGACAAGATCCTCAGTCTTTTATTCCCCACCGAGTTTGCCCAGTGAAGACATAGCTCTCTGCAAAATAAAGAACGCCGGTGGCGACGGACCTAGGTCCGGATTCCCAGCACCCACTCCTTTGTATAGAGGAACAGGCGTAGTTAAGTGGGCACTAGTTCCGCTGGATTTCTCTGATCTACCTGGCGAAGCAAACTTTATGGCACGCGTGCAGAAGGAAATGGATTTTGCATCAGATTGGGCAGACAATACAAGTGAAGGTCAATTAAAGATTGAGTGGATGGTTCATAAAGATTGGATACGCCTACCCGGAGTCTCGCGTGATTACGCTATTGCAAAGTCTGACAATAATTGGAATAACTCACCCGCGCAGCACAGTGTCTGGCAGAGGGCGATTGCTGAATCAGATAAGTTCATAGACTTCACTGGCATCCAAGCTGTGCAATTTATACTTCCCTCAGGACAGACGATAATTGAGTATGGAGTTAAATCAAATATTGGCTTTGATATTGTCAGGAATTATGTAACGGGCGAAGGTACACGAATAGATCTTTTCTCACTTCCCAGCACTTTCAATGAAGAGCCAAACTCTGGCCGCAACTATTGGTCTTGGTGGATGTATCACTACATGGTAGGCCTGGGAGTTCCGAAATATGGTGGGTCGACTGCAACGCCTTTACACTCATATTTAATTCAAGGGAGCACCGAAGGCGAACGCGATTTAAGTGGATGGATAAGATTCCTAATTGGATGGATGCCTGAAACTCGTGTCTATTGCCGGACAGCAGAGAAGCTCTCCAAGCTTGATGTAACTCTGGTTCCTTTAACCGACAACAAATCTCAAGGCATCAAACTCGCCGTCATTCCACTTTCGGATACGAAGGCTTTAGTGATGGAGTCCAGGCGAGTAACTAAATTCGCATGCACAACTAATACTGAGCGAAGTGGTGTCCTTGCATACATCTATGACTCAACTCTTGGTCATCAGGGCGAATACTTCAAGGCAATTTCGCCAAGCGGTAGACCCATCGAGAACTATTCTTGCTATGCCAGCCGAACCCAGGATTTTTTGCTGCACCAGGGCGATAAAGTCACCTACGAAGGGATCACGATTGAAATGGTGGCTCACGGTGATTACGATAAATTGAAGATAACAAAAAACTAATGGAATTGATCTACCGGGCAGGGTTTTGAACTATAAATCGGCGCAACGTCAAGAAAATCTCTTGTGAACCTTGAGATCGAGAATTCTTCTGCGTAGTCTCTTTCCATGGAATCTGTTTGGGGCTTAGGTGCCACGGCACCTTCAAAAGATCCAATTGTTCACTTGTTACGTAGATTTACCTATGGGCCAACAAAAGATCTCGTATCAGAGGTTTCCAAGATTGGCGCAGATGCCTGGTTTGAAAAACAGTTAGATCATCTGAAGATTTCTGATACTGAAGTTAATTCCTATATTGCCAAGTGGGATATTTTCAATATCGTCCACAAAGATATGAACTACTTATGGCCTTTAGCTGAATCCGAAGGTGATATCGCTAAAGGTCAGATATTTAACTCAAACCACCTTTCTGGCCGTGTCCTGCATCTCTACACCCTTATTCAGCAAACTCATTCCGATCGGCAAATATTTGAAATGATGGTCGAGTTTTGGCATGACCATTTCAATATCACGACACTTGGAGACGAAACAAAGGATGGCCATCTTGATTGGCATACCAATGATTGGAATAAGCGAGTAATTCGTCAACATGCTCTAGGCAAGTTCGAAGATTTATTGCAAGCCACTGCACTTCATCCAGCAATGATTGTCTATCTTGATGGCGAGCTAAGTACTAAAGGGCTTCCTAATGAGAATTACGGTCGCGAGTTACTAGAACTACACACCGTTACACCAAAATCTGGCTATACCCAAGCTGACATTATTGATGCGTCAAAACTATTTTCAGGACTACGAGTGAAGTGGCCTGAGCGCTATTACCAAAGAGGAAAAAAGGATCGCATCGATGGTACGAACAAATTAATTGACGTTTTACCTTTCGCAACAATGCTTCATGAGGAACGCCAAAACTATGGCACCTTTAAAATTATGGGCTGGCAGAAAACAGTTACCTCAATTGATCAAGTTATGCCAGCAATCAAATCACTTCTGACCCACTTAGCTGCTCATCCTGAAACAGCGAAAACGATTGCGCTAAAGCTTGGGCGGCGCTTCGTGGAGGATGTGCCCTCGCAACAATTCATTAAAGACATTTCTGCTACATATACTTCAAGTGGTGGCGATATAAAGACCGTTCTAAGGGCCGTCTACCAACATCCAGATTTCAAAAACTCGGTGGGTAGAAAGTTGAAGCGCCCAGGCGAAGATTATGTTTCAGTTGCTAGAACCTTAAATGTATGGCCGAACTTTACAAGACTTCAAAAATGGAAGGGTATGACTCAGGAGTTTGGGTATCCGGCAGTAGTGCCTGATGAGTTAAAACGAATGGGTCACGCACCTTTGTCGTGGCCATTTCCTGATGGGTATCCAGATGTTGCAGCTAACTGGGTAAATGCAAATTATCAATTACTTCGTTGGAATGTATATGGGCACTTTATTAAGGGTAATACTTGGGATGAACCTTCCATGGAAAAGCTACTACCTATCCGTGAGAAAAACTTAGATAAGCAGATAGATCAGGTTGCTCAGTTACTGCTCTTTAAGGAGCTAGGTAGTGCTGATCTTGCTTCGGTTCGAAATGCGGTTACCAAAGTCTTTGGCCCAAATCCCGATATGAATAGTTCTTACGCTGACATTACCGCTCTGATTACTCGCTTGATATTTCAGTTGCCTGTTTGGAGTCTGCGATGATTACAGAAGATGCAATAAATAGTTGCCCTGAAGGGCGCGAGGGATTTTCTCGTCGACAGTTCCTGCGCGGAGCGACTTTATTTGGCGGCATGACAGTTCTTTCTGCAAATGGAGTTAGATACACCTTTGCCGCTTCCACCAACGAAGTTCCTGATGTGGTTATTACTCTTGTGCTTCGTGGTGGCTTTGATTCATTAAGTGCTGTTGTCCCAACAGATGAAAACTTGATGCGAAAGATTCGAAAAGATATTTTCATTCCCAATGCAAGCTTGTTGCCCCTTGATCGAGAGTTTGGATTACATCCATCTTTAAAAAAGTTACTTCCTCTTTGGGATGCTAAAGAACTCGCCATTGTAAATACCCTTGGCGCGCCAACCCATTCGCGTAGCCACTTTGATGAAATTTCAGATGTGGCATATGCCGCCTATGGTGAAAAAGACAAGCGCAGCGGCTGGATTGCGCGTTTCTTGGATGCGGCCGGCAGCGGTTCAGTGGTGCAGTCTGTTGGAATTGGATCAACTACTAGGCAACTAATTGGTGGTAAAGCGGCTCCTGTTAACCTGGAGTCGATCAATAATTTTAAATTAGATTCAATTTTTGGGTATCGCGCAGAAGACTTGGCTGGATTTATCGATGAAACACATGCACGATGGACAAATATCTGGGCAGCGCAAGCCAAGTCCACTATTCAAGCCCTAGATCAAGTTGCAATGGCAAGTGCGCAAAGAAGTGCTGTGACTTATCCAAATACCGGAACGGGTCAACGATTTAGAGATGTGGCAGCGCTATTAAAGGCAGGCATTGGAGTGCGCGCAGTAGATCTTGAATATCAAGGTGACTGGGATATGCACGCAAACATGGGAACACTTGAAAATGGTTGGCTAGCTTCAAGCTTGGCAGATATTGCTGGATCAATTTCGGCATTTAGAGAAGATCTTGGCGCTGTCTGGTCAAGAGTAACTGTTGTTACTGTTACCGAGTTTGGACGAAGAGTAAGCCAGAATCAATCATCTGGAACAGAACATGGTTGGGGTTCAAGCACCTTGGTTGCAGGTGGTGGCGTCAATGGTGGAAAAATTCATGGAAAGTTCCCTGGGCTAGATGACAAAGTGCTCAAAGATGGCGATTTAGTTGTGACTGCAGACTACAGAAGTCTGTTAACTGAAATTCTCACACGTCGAGCAGGAATCACTGTAGAAGGTGCATCGCAGGTATTTCCAAACTTCAAACCAGAAGTTCTTTCAGTCATGAAGCATCTTTCGGAGACTCCACTCCCAGAGAATTTTCCAATGAATGTTCGAAATGCACTGGGAAATGTTGCTTACGACCCTAGTAAATTACCAACAGCTGCGGCGGTCGTAGCTGTTGCACCCACCCCGACCCCTTCAATTACTCCAGCTGCCTCCCCATCTCCCGTAGCAAAAAAAGCGAGAAAGACCATTACCTGCGTTAAGAATGGCAGGACTATTAGAGTTACCGGAACAAATCCGAAGTGTCCTACAGGTTATAAAATTAAAGAATAACGATTCTTACTTCGCCGTTAACTTCAATTGTGCGATAACTCTTTAGCGGTTCGACAGCTGGCCCAAGTACTACTTCCCCGCTTTCCGGATTGAATATCGACCCATGTGCCGGACATCGCAATAGTGAATCACTCAAAATGCAAGGTGCTCCAGCATGAGTACATCTAGTATCGAAGGCGACAACTCCACGCGAAGTACGTGTCAGTGAATAGCTGGTCGTAATACCGAATGAATCCTTTAAACTAAAAACTTTTGTCTGGCGCAGAATCAGGTCAGCACTTTTTGCGATGACTACACCCTCAGGAGTGGCGGTTTGTGTGACTTGAGGACTCGAAGCATCGGTAGGACTATTTGTCGGTGTTGGAGTAGTAATTTCTTTGCTTTGCTTCGGCGTTGAGGAAGACGTTGCTTTTCCCTTACTCGGGGTTGCCGATGGACTCTTTGGTTTCGGAGTTGGCAAAGGACTCTCTGGTTTCGGCGTGAGCACTGGTTCCCTTTTGCTCAATACTTCAGTTCTTTGAACAACCGCGCCAAGAAGTAGAGCGCCCGCGAGCAATACAAAGACCCGTCTAGAGCTCTGTGTCATGTTTCAAATTATAACTGGCTAGTCTCAATTCTCTCCTAGACGTAGTGATACCTTTTGAAGGTGAACCGTGTAATCAGGCCATTACGAGACTTTTTACACCGGGAATCTGCCAGCGGAATTTTAATCCTCCTGGCCTCGCTATTTGGGCTAATTGTTGCCAATTCCCCATTATCTGAAAATTACTTCAGGGTGCTTGAATGGGATTTCCGTATTTCCGTTGGCGTAAATCTTTTAAATCTAACTATTTTGAAGACAATTAATTACGTTTTGATGACAATTTTTTTCTTTGTGGTCGGACTCGAAATTAAGCGTGAGCTAACCACAGGTCACCTATCTTCCTTTAAAAATGCAGTAACACCATTTATTGCAGCAATAGGTGGAATGGCGCTACCCGCTGGAATTTACTTAGCCATTGCCGGCGATGTCGATGCAAATGGATGGGGCGTGCCCGTTGCAACCGATATCGCACTTGCTGTTGGCTTACTGGCATTAGTAGGCACCAACGCCGTTTCTTCACTTCGATCATTTCTGCTTGCCCTTGCGGTAATCGATGACATTGGTGCGATATTGATTATTGCCTTGGTGTACTCAGCTGGAGTTAGCGCTTCATGGAGCCTCTTGGCGGCAATTACCGTAGCGATGATTTATCTTCTCAATAGATTCGGCGTTAGATCTACTTTTGTTTACATTTTATTTGGTATCGCGCTTTGGTATTGCATGTATAAAAGCGGTGTTCATCCAACCTTAGCTGGGGTTGTTTTGGGATTAATGACGCCAAATATTTTAAAGGTTAACCCAAAACTACACGACCCTGAAGATAATCAAGTTTCGGTCATTGAGTGGCTTGAACACAAGATTCACCCTTGGAGTAGTTTCGTCATTGTTCCCCTCTTTGCTTTCGCAAATACTGGTGTAGTGATCACCATGGATTCAATTAACGATGCACTTGGTTCACCAATAGCTTGGGGTATTTTTGCCGGCTTGGTTGTTGGAAAGCCGATTGGCGTATTGGCCTCTGTTTTTATTGCCCGAAAGATAAATCTAGGGCAGTACCCACAAGGTGCCAAAAGTGTTGACGTATTAGCCACCGGAAGTGCTGCTGGTATTGGATTTACGGTTGCAATATTTATCGCGAACCTAGCTTTTTCTGAGCCAGCTACTCAGGATTTAGCAATCTTTGCGGTAATTGTTGCCTCTTTGGTCAGTGCAGTAATAAGTGTCTTACTGTTTAAATTGATAGGCAGAAAGCGCTAGTTTTTCGAGTTTTGTGAATTCTCAGTGAATTTAATGAGGAAGACGAAAATCTCAATAACACAATGAAAAATCTGATTACTCTTTCCTAATGAGCGATGACTTTGTCACAGTTTTTACGGGCGGGACAGGTCGAAGCGGAACAACAATCATTGCGAATTTACTTCACAGACATCCTAATGTTCACGCCAGCTCCCCTCGAGAGATTCGCTACTTGACTGATCGTCGCGGGCTGCTTGATCTGAACTTTGGAAGACCTTTAGCTTTCGAAACTAACCGGCGTGAGTTTGCCACAAGATTAAAACTGGATCTTCGCGTTCTAATAGGCAGGGATACTCGCCAAGATATGTTTATGAAACAGATGCATGGGCGTTGGTGGAATGAGCTAGGTAAAAAAGGAAAACCAAGGGGGCTAATTCAAGGTATCACTAGCGATAAATTAGATGAAGCGCTAGACAGATTCGAAAGAAATCGTCAGGCTGACGCTTATGTGGCATCACGGGAACTTTTCCTTGAACTATCGAACGCACAGATAAAGAAGCATTCAGCTAAGTATTTCGTCGACTCGACTCCGTTGAATATCCAAAACGCCGATCGTATTTCAAGATTACTGCCTGAATCGCTTTTCATAAATATGATCCGTGACGGTCGAGATGTGGCGTTATCAGTATCTAAGGAAAGATGGGGTCCAAATTCTCCGGAAGATGCACTGGACTGGTGGCAAGCTAGAATTGAAAAATCTTTTCGGGCGCTGAGCAGTATTCCTGAGCAGAATTATCTAACTTTGCGTCTAGAAGATTTAATAGAAAGAGAGCGCGAAGAAACCTACCAAAAAATTCATATCTTTTTGGACTTGCCAGAGAGCAATGAGTTGAGAGATTACTTTGAACAAATTTTAACTTCTGAGAAAATGTCTAGGGGCTCTTGGTCAAAACACGTCAGAAATCCTAAGAAATTCGAGGCTAGATACACAGAAGTTTTAAAGAGGCTAGCTTCTAAAGGCATTGAAATTGAGCGGTATTACTAACTCTAAAATTACTGATTGCCAACCGGCCCACGAACAACTTCACCTTTAATCTCTTGCTGACCCACTCCAAGAGTAATTTCAGATTTGGCTTTAGAGGTAATCACGAAGTTGTAGATACCAGCTTTAGTCACTGCGCTATTGCGAGCTAAATACAAATAATTGGTTCCGCCATAAGGTTCGTAAAACTTCGTTCGCTCATTAATCTTCATCGTAATCTTGAAACCCTCAGGGCCAGTGATTACAACTGTAGGCAGTCGTGAACTCTTTAAGGAATTTTCAGGCTTCTTATCAACAATTAAATATTGAACTTCGAGGGCATCACCCTCTTTAAACTGCGCACGAAATGCCTTTTTCTGACCGGCCTTGGTGAATGCTGCTCGAACTGCAAATGAGACTGTTCCGTCAACTAACAATGGGCCTTTGGCAGCAGTTGTATCTGAATTAAGAAGTACTACTGGTTGATGCGCAGCGGCGAAACCGGAACCCAGAAAAACGAGTGCCGTTACTAGCGCAAGAAACTTCTTCATAGGAAAACGGTACAGGCGCATCGCGCGCTTGACTATCCCAATTAGTCGTTTTGCGGGAAACCTAGGTTAATTCCGCCATGGCTGGGGTCGAGCCAGCGACTGGTAATTACTTTGCCGCGGGTAAAGAAGTGAACACCTTCGGTGCCATGTGCATGTGAGTCACCGAATAATGAGTTCTTCCAACCACCAAATGAGTAGTAAGCCATTGGTACAGGAATCGGTACGTTAATACCAACCATGCCAACTTCAACTTCGTTTTGGAATCTACGAGCAGCGCCACCATCGTTAGTAAAGATTGCGGTGCCGTTGCCATACTCATGGCTGTTAACCAGGGCTAGCGCTTCATCATAGGTATTAACTCGCAGAATGCTCAAGACTGGGCCAAATATTTCATCGGTATAGACCGACATTTCAGGTGTGACGTTATCAAGCAGCGTTGGCCCAAGAAAAAAGCCATCGCCAGCGACCTTTAAGTCGCGGCCATCAACGACAAGGGTTGCACCCGCTTTTGCGCCGGCTTCGATATATGAAGCAACTTTGTCGCGGTGAACAGCGCTAACAAGTGGGCCCATGTCAGAACCTTGGGTGCCATCACCAGTTTTAATGTTTGCCATTCGCGATTTAATTCGTGCAACCAGTGCGCTAGCAATTGGTTCGACTGCAACAATTGCTGAGATAGCCATGCAGCGTTCGCCGGCCGAACCAAAGCCTGCGTTAATCGCGGCATCGGCCGCAAGCTCTAAATCAGCATCAGGCAGAACCACCATGTGATTTTTCGCGCCACCGAGTGCTTGAACGCGCTTGCCAGATTTTGTGCCAGTTTCATATACATAGCGCGCGATAGGAGTAGAACCAACGAATGAAATCGATTTGATTCCTTTGTGCACTAACAGGGCGTCTACAACTTCTTTATCGCCATGAACAACGTTAAATACGCCATCTGGCAGTCCAGCGTCTTTCCAAAGTTGAGCCATAAACATCGCAGCACTTGGATCTTTTTCAGAAGGTTTAACAATTACGGTGTTACCGCAAGCGATTGCCACTGGGAAGAACCACATTGGAACCATGGCTGGAAAATTAAAAGGCGAAATAATTGCAACTGGGCCAAGTGCTTGGCGGATCGAATAAACATCTACGCCAGTTGAAACTTCTTCGGAGTACCCGCCCTTTAATAGATGTGGAATTCCGCAAGCGAATTCAACAACTTCAAGGCCGCGCGTTACTTCACCAGCTGCGTCGCTTAATACTTTGCCATGCTCATCAGTAATCAGGGCGGCAATCTTTTCCTTGTTTTGCAGTACTAACTCGCGGAATGCAAATAAAACTTGTGACCTCTTGGTAAGTGAGCTATGGCGCCATTCAACGAAGGCGTTAGTGGCAGCAGTTACGGCTGAATCAACTGTTGCGGCATTTCCAAAAGCGACAGTCTTTGAGACTTTGCCAGTGGCTGGGTTATATACATCCCCGCTTCGCTCTGGTTTTGAAGTATCTAACGCGCCATTGATCCAATGCGTAATCTGATTCATAGTCACAATCTACTTCAGAGCATTAAGATGGCGCTACCTACTAGCTAAAAGGCCAAAGTAATGACGACTCCGATTAATGATCCTGAAAAGCAAGCTGCAGTAAGTGCTGCTGACCATAAATATGTCTTTCATTCTTGGTCGGCTCAAGGCGCAATCAGCCCAATGCCTATTGCTAGCGGTTCTGGTTCTCGCTTTTGGGATCATGCCGGCAAAGTTTATTTAGATTTTTCTTCACAACTTGTCTTTACCAACATCGGTCATCAACACCCAAAGGTCATTAAGGCAATTCAGGCCCAGGCTGAAGTTTTAACAACTATTGCGCCACAGCATGCAAATGAAGCTCGTAATGAAGCGGCTCAGCGAATTGTCGAACTTGCCGGATCTAACTTTGCCAAAGTTTTCTTTACTAACGCTGGCGCTGATGCGGTTGAAAATGCGATTCGCATGGCTCGTATGCATACCCACAAACATAAAGTGCTTTCGACCTACCGTTCGTATCACGGCAACACCGGTGCTGCGATAAATGCAACTGGCGATCCACGTAGATTTCCAAATGAGTTCGCTTTCGGACATGTGCACTTCTGGGGACCGTATCTATATCGCACAGCTTTCTGGGCAAAAGATGAAGCTGAAGAATGCAAGCGTGCGTTAGAGCACCTAGAACAAACAATTATCTTTGAAGGTCCAAATACGATCGCAGCTGTCTTGCTCGAATCAGTCCCAGGTACCGCGGGTGTCTTGATGCCGCCTAAAGGTTATCTCGAAGGTGTTCGTGCGCTCTGCGATAAATACAATATTCTGTGGATCGCCGATGAAGTTATGTCAGGCTTTGGTCGCACCGGTAAATGGTTTGCCTACCAACACAGCCAAGTTGTGCCAGATC
>CAXNEB010000038.1:0-11026 GCA_964201645.1 Candidatus Planktophila sp. | reverse complement strand
GGTGTAATTCCGAACCGGCAGTGAAAGTCTGCGACCCGAACGCATCCAGCGCTCGGTGGACTTGGTGTAATTCCAAGACCGACGGTTAAAGTCCGGATGAGAGGAAACATTATTTAGGTGGGCTACCCATGCCTGCCTAGGTTTGGCATACAGGGGCAAAACTCTGTTTGCGCATTGAGCACCCCGGAAATCGCTACTAAAGATTTCTTAGGGAGGTGCGACATTAGCGAGTTAGATATTTCAATGCTCAAGCGAGCTCATGAATTAGCCTGCCTTGGCTTAGGTATAACTGGATCAAATCCCATAGTTGGCGCTGTAGTCGTCGACTCGGCCAGCAAAATTATTGGCGAAGGTTTTCACAAAAGCGGGCCACATGCCGAAGTTGTTGCGCTTGAGCAAGCCGGTCAATCAGCAAAAGGTGCAACGCTATTTGTCACTCTCGAGCCTTGTAGCCACCATGGAAAAACTGGGCCATGCACCGAAGTAATCATTAAAGCCGGTATTGCCAAAGTTGTTTATGCAGTACGCGACCCAAATGCATTAGCAAGTGGTGGCGCTAAGGCGCTTGAAGCTGCCGGTATCGAAGTTAAATTAAACTCTGAAGTTACCGAGATCGCGCATAGCAACCGAGCTTGGCTACATAAAATTAAGAACAACCGCCCATATTTCATCTGGAAAATTGCGACAACGCTAGATGGCCGAACTGCTGCAATTGATGGCAGTTCAAAGTGGATTACTGGCCCAGAGTCACGCGCCGAAGTTAGCCAGCTACGTTCTGAAAGCAACGCGATCTTGGTTGGCACCGCAACAGCGCTTGCTGATAATCCAAATTTGATTCCGCGCGATCAAGAGAGAATGAGCAAGAGTAATCCGGTCAGAATCGTGATGGGTTTACGTGAGATCCCAAGTGACTTCAATCTTCATAATGATGCAGCCGAAACAATTTTTGTCCGCAGTCATGATTTTTCTGAACTCTTAAAGCTTTGCGCTGAACGCGACTTTAACCAAGTATTTGTTGAATCAGGCAGTGAATTAGGCACTGCGCTACTTAAAGCTGGGCTGATTGACGAGTTAGTTATTTTCCAGGCTGCCAGCTTGCTTGGTTCTGGCCAATCTTTTGTCGGCGACCTGGGAGCCGCCAATATCAAGGAAAAAATGGACTTTTTAATCAGAGATGTCGCTCAATTCGGAAATGATTTAAAGATCACTTTGACCAAAGAGATGGGGATCTAGATGTTTACCGGTTTAGTTGAAAGCTTAGGCAACGTAGCAAGCATCGAAATGGCAGCTGACTCAGCCGTAATCACCTTTGATTCTGTGCCATTTGCCGATCAATTAAGTATCGGCGATTCAGTATCAGTTAACGGCACTTGTCTTACTGTTACCAAGCTTGGTAGCGAGTCGTTCTCGGTCGATGTAATGTCACAAACCCTTAGATTAACTTCACTCCAGAATCTGCAAGCGGGTGATGCGGTAAATCTTGAACGAGCAGCACTCGTTAGCTCACGTCTCGGTGGCCATATCGTGCAAGGTCACATCGATGGTACTGGCTCAATCGCGCTACTGAACCCTGGCGATAAGTGGCTCCAGATGGATATCCAATTTCCGAGTGAGCTGATGAAATATGTAGTGCCGCAAGGATCAATCTGCATCGACGGCGTTTCACTGACCGTGGGTTCAGTTGCTGATGATTTAAATCAAATTACCGTCTGGCTGATTCCAGAGACTCTGGCTAAGACAAATTTGTCATTTAAGAAACCTGGCGATTTAGTAAATATTGAAGTTGATGTTCTAGCCAAATATGTTGAACGACTAACTAAAAGAGATAATCAAAATGGATAGAACCCTTAAGAACATCGCCCAAGCGGTAGAGATCTTTGCCGAAGGCAAATTCTTGATCGTGATTGATGATGAGAATCGCGAAAACGAGGGAGATTTGATTATCTCGGGCGAAAAAATTACTGACCAGGACATGGCATTTTTGATTCGCCATACTTCCGGAATCATCTGCTCGGCAATAAGCGCCCAGCGAGCCAAAGATTTGAATTTACCGATGATGGTTCGAGAGAATGAAGATCTTCGTCGTACTGCTTTTACTATTTCGATCGATGCTAAAGCTGGATTAACAACAGGTATTAGCGCCGCCGAACGTGCCAACACAGTTCGTATGTTGGCCGCAAGTAGCAGTAAGGCGACAGATTTCATTCGCCCAGGTCATGTTTTCCCATTAATTGCCCACCCAGCAGGCTTGGCTGGTCGTAGCGGTCATACCGAAGCAGGATTAGCACTTTGCCAACTAGCAAACCTTGGTGAGTCAGGTGTTCTATCTGAGTTGGTAAATGACGATGGCACAGTGATGAAGGGCCAGCAGCTTTTTGATTTTGCAGCCGAATTCAAGATTCCAGTTATTACCATCGAGGATCTGACTAAGTTTGCGATTGCAAACTTGTCTAGCGATGCAGCTGAGTCGGAAGAACTTAAATGGGCACAGTTGCCGCACGAGACTGGTAGTTGGCAGATTGCCACAATTAAAGGCGATGCCGGTGTTGATCACGCAGTTTTAAAATTCGGCAATGTAGCTAATCATGCAGATCAAACTCTGATCAGGGCGCATTCGGAATGCTTAACTGGTGATGCCTTTGGTTCACTTCGTTGTGATTGTGGCGAACAGTTAAAGCGTTCATTTGACTTGATTGCCCAAAAAGGTTCTGGCTACATCATCTATCTGCGCGGCCAAGAAGGTCGTGGCATCGGTTTAAGTGAAAAGATCAAGGCCTATCAATTACAAGATGCAGGTGCAGATACCATCTCAGCGAATCTTGAATTAGGCCACGAGAATGATTCACGTAACTGGCAAGATTTAATCTCAATCTTGGATCAATTAGCAATCAAGGATGTCGAGTTGATAACAAATAACCAAGCAAAAGTTGATGCGATTGTAAATAGCGGCAGAACCGTACAAGTAGTTGCAGTAGCACCGGCTGTTAATCAGTTCAATCGCTCTTATTTGCTAACCAAGAAGGATAAAATGAAGCACATGTTAGGGGAGATCTAATGGCCGGAACATCACCAACTTTGGAATCACTTAATCTAAAGGCGCTAAAAGGCAAGAAAGTAGCCATTATTTCAGCGCAATGGCACCCGGAAATCTGCGACAACTTAGCCGCTGGTGCCGAGCTGATTTTCAAAGCAGCTCAAGTCGAGTATGAAACCTTCACAGTATCTGGTTCCTTCGAACTGCCACTTGCCGCCCAACTAAAGCTTGATCAAGGTTTTGATGGCGCAGTGGTTCTTGGTTTAGTTATGCGCGGCGATACCGCGCACTTTGACTACATCTGCCAAGGCGTTACCTCCGGCGTCATGCAAGTGTCGCTAGAGAAATCAAAGCCAGTTGGTTTTGGCGTATTGATGTGCGATAACTTAAAGCAAGCAGTCGAGCGCTCAAATGTGGGCCTCGGAATTGGCAACAAGGGCGAAGAAGCAGCACTTGCTGTTCTTGCACTTTGGAATTTAGCTAAGTAGTACTTTCTCGCCTTTGCGGTAAGTAGCTAAGACTTTTATATCTCGCACCTCGTGCGGCTTACTCTGAATTGGACTGCGGTCAAGAATAATAAAATCGGCCACTTTGCCCACTTCCAAAGTGCCGTATTCGGCTTCGCGAAATAATTGGTGAGCAACAGCTGCGGTATAAAAGTGCATTGCTTCTTCAATAGTTATTGCTTGCTCAATGCTCCAACCTTGCGGTGGTTGATGATCGGGGGATTGACGATGAACTGGCACAGCCAAAGCCACTAGTGGTGTGAAATCTGTGATCGGCCAATCGCTACCAAAACTAACGCGAGCACCTGAATCAATCACTTTGCGTAATTGGTATTGCTGATTATTTCTAACCTCACCGATACGCGGCAAAATTAACTCTTTATTCATCGGATCTAAGTAAGTCCAAAGTGGTTGAAAATTAGCAATTACACCGAGGTTGGCAAACCTAGGTAAATCAACGGGATCAATCAATTGCGCATGGGTAATTACTGGGCGACGGTCCCAACTTGGATTAGTCGTAGTAACAGCTTCGATCGCATCTAGTGCCTGCCGCACAGCAGCATCACCAATAGCGTGAATATGTAACTGCAAACCTTGTTTATCAAAAGTTGTTGCTGCCTCAATTATCTCGGCATCACTCCAGATCAATAGTCCTTTACTTGCTGGGTCATCTAGGTATGGCTCAAGAATCGCAGCAGTGCCTGCAGATAGCGCACCATCACAAATAAATTTAACTGATTTAGCAGTAAGACCAGAATTTGCAGGTAGTGCTTGAACAAGTTCACGTATCTGATTGAAATAACCGATTCGACTCTGCCATTTGCTTGGCTGAGCCAGAAAAGTTAAATTCATATCTATTTTTAGGAGGCCTGACTTAGCTGCCTCAATGTAGATCTCAGCCATGCCATCTTCCACCCAGGCATCCATTGAACAAGTTACGCCGGCGGCTAAATTCTGATCACTTGCCCAAGTGATTGCAGCTAGTTCATCCTGCATAGTTCGCTCTGGTGCGAGTTTAGAAATTAAATTCATCGCCGCAGGTTCACGCAACGTACCTTTAGGCGATCCATCATCGCGTCTAGCAATGGTTCCACCAGCGGGATCTTTGGTCAGTGAAGTTATGCCGGCAACTTCAAGTGCTTTGCTATTAACCCAAATCGTGTGATGGTCGACGGCATATAAAACCACTGGGCGATTGCTTACTGCTTCATCGAGCCAATGGGCATCAAAATCACCACGTTCAATGATTGCGGCCTCGTAGGCACCGCCGATGATCCACTTCGAATTCGGATTAGCATCTGCAAATCTTTTTACCTCAGCCGCAATCTCGGCCACAGATTGCAACCCATTTACTTTTGGCCCTTGAGATTCGCGCCCCGCAAATAGTGGGTGGGCATGTCCGTCAGCAAAAGCGGGCATTACAAATGCGCCTGCCAGGTCAATAGTTTGATCAGAGTTACCTG
This sequence comes from Candidatus Planktophila sp., assembly GCA_964201645.1. Classification (GTDB taxonomy): domain Bacteria; phylum Actinomycetota; class Actinomycetes; order Nanopelagicales; family Nanopelagicaceae; genus Planktophila. The sequence goes on along the minus strand of CAXNEB010000038.1, from coordinate 6,023 downwards.
AAAGCGCATCTGAGCCAAGAGCTAAAACACGGCCATTTTCGATCAACAGCGCATCGGTTTGCTGGCCGAAACCTGCCCAGATGGAGCCATTAATTAACAGAGTTCTCACAGGTGCAAGAATATGCGGGCTAAAGACTCCTGCGCTATTTTTAGCCCATGAAATTCAAGGCATATTCCAGCGTTCTTCTGACTGCAGTATTTCTGGCTGCTTTCACAATGCCTTCGCAAGCCGCAACTATTGCTGGTACCAAATGCACCAAAGTGGGAACTACTAAGACCACGGGCGGCATTAAACATTTCTGCGTGAAGAAGGGCAATAAACTTGTCTGGAATAAAGGCACTGTCATCAAGACAACTCCTAAGGCATCAGTAAAGCCATCAGTAAGTGCAACCCCAGCGCCATCGCAGAGCGCAACACAAAGTGTTTCACCATCAAAGTCTGCTACTCCAAGTTCTAGTAGTGGCCTAACGAAACTAACTCTAGAAGAAGTAAGCAAGCGTGATTCAAGTGCAAGTTGCTGGAGCATCGTTTACGGAAATGTATTTGATTTAACTAAGTGGATCAGTAAGCATCCTGGTGGGGCTGAAAAGATTCGCGCTATTTGCGGCAAAGATGGCACTACTTCATTTGAAAGACAACATACTGGTGATGGCGGAGCGGCCAATCAATTATCGAATTACTTCTTAGGAAAACTGGGAGATTCGATCAAGCTTTAAGTTGTTGCTCTGGCAAATTGTTTTGTAACTCTTTTCTGTAAAATCCGTAATCAAAGAGTTACCTAATGAAACTTTCTTACCTTAAAATCATTCAAATGATCACTTATGATTCGCCGGTGTCTTTAGATAACGAATACCGCCCTAAATTTCATTTCACTCCGGCAGAAAATTGGATGAATGATCCAAACGGATTGCTCTGGCATAACGGTGAATATCACCTATTTTTCCAACATAATCCAGCTGGAAAAAAGTGGGGACACATGTCCTGGGGGCATGCAGTATCAACAGATTTGTTAAATTGGACCGAGTTGCCAGTCGCAATTCCTGAAGGTGAAGATGGTGCGATTTTCTCTGGCAGCGCAGTCAGCGTTGGCGATGAAATAGTGGCCTTTTACACTCGCCACACAGAAACCCACCAAGCGCAATGTATTGCGCGAAGTTCCGATGGCGGGCGTACTTTCACGAAATATGAAAACAACCCGGTCTTAGATGAAGGAAAGAAAGACTTTCGAGATCCCAAGGTGTTTAAATATCAGGATCACTGGATTATGTGTGTTGCTCAGCCAATCGATCGACAAATCTCATTCTATAAGTCTTTCGATTTAGTGAATTGGCAGCACTTGAGCAATTTTGGTCCGGCTGCTGCAATTGATGGCATTTGGGAATGCCCTGAATTATTTCCGCTAGAAATAGATGGCGAAGAAGTTTGGGTTCTGTTAGTTTCCTTAAACCCAGGCGGCCTTTACGGATCCGGGACTCAATACTTCGTGGGTGATTTTGATGGCCAGATTTTTACGCCTCGATATTCGACGAGCGAACCTCGCTGGCTAGATTATGGAAAAGATAATTATGCTGGCGTGACATTTAATGGTGAACCAAATGGCCGCCGAATCTTTATTGGCTGGATGGCTAATTGGTTAGATGTGAAAAATCATCCAGAGACTTCATGGACATGTCAGATGACAGTGCCGCGACTGCTGGGGTTGACTCGCTATCAGGGCGAACTCGTGTTAACTCAGCAACCTATCTGCAAAGAAACTTATGAGATCTTCGAAACTATTCCAGAATCTGGATCGGTCGAGTTAACCGGTTTTGCCAAAGTTGGTTATAACGTTGATCGAAAAGTTATCTTTATAAATGAATACGAAGCTCCGTATGTACCCAAAGGTGACAAAATCCACTTAAAGGTGATGGTCGATTTGTCCTCGATTGAACTGTTTTCAGCCGATGGCATACGCAGTATCAGTTTGGCTGTTTTTCCGGCTCTGGGAATGACCCGAGAACTAAAGCCCGTATCCCTCAAAAATATAGTTTTGTAACTATTTGAGCCTGAGCACTCGTGCAAAGGACTGTAAAAAACTGTAAATAGTTGTCAAAATCTTAGGCAAAGCGTTACCTGAATTAGTCAATTTTTTCTTTAAATGGCTCAGGCCGCCTAGTACTTTTTGCGCTACCTGCAAAGCACCAAACGTGCCTTGCCAACCCTTTTCGAAAGGAAACTTCATGTCGAAGAAAGTGAAACTGGGAGCATGGCTCCTTGCTTCAGTTATGGCATTTTCGGTAACAGTTGCATTGCCTTCCGCAACAGCGTCTGTCTGTAAGAAGCCTACACAAGTAACGATGCTTGGAACTATCAAGCCTGAAATTCAAGATCAGTTCCTTGCAGCCGTTGATGAATATAACAAGTCAAACAAGAAGTGCTATCTCGTTAAGTCGATCCCTGGTGATCGCAAACTAACATTCCTACAAAACGTAACACCGATGTATGCAGCTAAGAATGCTCCAACCATCATGTACGCACTTCAAGAGATTCCTGACATGGCAGATAAAGTTATGGACTGGAGAGGCCAGAGATTAACAGGCCTTGTATCAAAGTCTCTTCTAGCTGCAGCAAACATTGGTGGAAAGCAAGTTGGTGTTCCATCAACTGCTGAAGCATTTGGTTTGCTATACAACAAGGAAATTCTTGCGAAAGCTGGCGTAGATCCAAAGAAGATCACAACACGCTCTGAGCTTGAAGCAGCATTCAAGAAGGTTGAAGCATCAGGAACTGGCGCAGTTCGCTTCTCAAGCATTTGGTGGTCACTAGGTGCACACTTCACAAACAAGTACTTCGCTAACGCATCTTCAACACGCGAAGGTCGCCTAAAAGTTCTTGACGCAATGGCAGATGGAACAAAGGACCTTTCAGCAGATCCAGTATTCAAGAACTACTTGGCTACTTTCGATCTATTAAATAAGTACAACCAAGCAAAGCCAAACACCACTGATACCGAATACGACTTGTCAGTAGCAGATCTTGCTGCTGGAAAAGCTGCATTCTGGTTCATGGGTAACTGGGCAGAGCCAAACTTGCTAACAGCTTCACCAAAGTCAAACTTTGGAATTATTCCTTTGCCAATCAGTGATGATGCAAAGGCTTACGGAAATAACTCAATTTCTGTAGGTGTTCCTGGTTACTTCATGGTTGATAACGTTCAATCAACTTCTGCTCAACGACGTGGTGCAGTTGACTTCCTAACCTGGTTGTACACAACACCTGCTGGCCAAAAGCGCGTTGCTGGTCCGGTTGAAGACGGTGGAATGAACTTCATTCCTGTTTACAAGGGCTTCACCATTCAGCCTAAGACAAACATGGCACGGGAAATCTCTACTTATGTAACTGCCGGCAAGACACTGGAATGGGTTAACACCTATTACCCAGCAGGTGGACAAGATAAGTACGGTGCTTCTGGCCAGAAGTTGATGGCTGGAAAGATCACTGGCAAGCAATACGCTGATGAACTAGAAGCCGCTTGGAAGGGCTCAGTTAAGACATGGCGTGGAGAAGAGAAGTAATTCTTTACTAGCTTCCTAAGTTAGAAATACTTAGTCGAGGTCACCCTGGGTTTCATTACCAGGGTGACCTCGCTAATATTTATCCTCTGAAACATAAAATTTAAGGCTGGTCGTATGAAAACCAAGAAGTCACTAAAGAAGTTCGGCATATTTGCCGCACTTCCACTGTCGATCTTCTTTATTGTTCTCGCGGTGCCTTTCGGTCAAGGCTTATTCCTGACATTTACCGACTGGGACGGCTTTGGATATGAAAAATTCATCGGGGTAGGCAACTACGCGAAGTCATTTCAGGATCCAGAATTTTGGACAACTTTAACTTTCACTCTTAAATTTGTATTGGTCTCACTTGTTGCCGTCAATGTTGTGGCATTTGGCTTGGCACTACTTGTAACTGCGAAATTGAAAAGTAAAAATATTTTCCGAACCTTCTTCTTCGTACCGAACCTAATTGGCGGCGTGGTCCTTGGAGTTATCTGGCAATTCATCTTTAATACCGCTCTAGTTTCAATTTCTAGCAAATTTGGCTGGTCCATACTCCAGAGCTCATGGTTGAATGAAACTAATACCGCCTTCTGGGCGCTAATCATCGTTACCGTTTGGCAGTCTTCCGGCTACATGATGATCATCTACATAACTGGCCTAATTAGTATTGAGCAAGATGTAATCGAAGCTGCTCGCGTAGATGGCGCGTCAGCCCTTCGCACGCTGCTTGCAATCAAAGTGCCTTTGATGGCTCAAGCCTTCACTATTTCGCTCTTTTTAACGCTTCGCGGCGGCTTTATGGCCTATGACGTAAACGTTGCACTAACTGGTGGCGGACCATACCGAACCACCGAGCTCATCTCCTTGCATATCTTCCAAGATGCTTTTGCCTTTGGAAACTTCGGTACTGGTCAATCAAAAGCTGTGATCATGTTCGCAATGGTGGCTATTGCAGCCCTGGTTCAGGTTTCAGTCAGTAAGCGCATGGAGGTACAGAGTTGAAAACTTCAAAATTTGCCGGCGGAAGTTCAATCGCTAGAAAATCAATTTTCGCTTCAGGTTTAGTTTTATCAGTTGCCTATTTCCTGCCATTTGTTTTGGTTTTCATCAATGCGCTAAAGCCGAAGATGGATATTTTGGCCAACCCGCTCGCATGGCCTAAGTCAATATCTTGGGACAATTTTGAGCAAGCTATGCTGAAAATGAATTTCTTTAGGTCGCTTACGAACTCCATAATAATTACTGTTTTCAGCGTCTCTGCCTTGATTATTTTCTCTTCAATGCTTGCCTACTATCTAGCGAGAACTAAAACTAAGTTCACCAAGACTGTTTTCTTGATCTTGGTCGCATCAATGATTGTGCCATTTCAAGCCTTAATGATTCCGTTCATGTCAATCTTTGCTCAATTTGTTTCGCTTAACAATCGAGCTGCTCTCGTCTTTTTCTACATTGGTTTTGGCGTGGCACTTTCTACATTTTTATATCACGGCTTTATCTCAAAAATTCCAACTGAGATCGATGAAGCTGCCGCTATGGATGGCGCCAATGATTTAGTGCTCTTCTGGAAGATTATGTTCCCCATGCTTCGCCCGGTCACGGCAACTGTGGCTATCGTGAACGCACTGTGGATCTGGAATGACTTCTTATTGCCGCGCTTGGTGCTAACCCAAGAAAGTCAGACGCTGCCGTTATCTACCTATCTTTTCTATGGTCAATATTCAACAGAGTATGGCCAGGCAATGGCGGGCTTGCTCCTTGCAGTTCTACCGATCATTGTTTTCTACCTAATACTGCAGAAGCAATTTATCTCAGGAATCTCTACCGGCGCTGTAAAATAAGGCTCGAAAGAACCTCAAACCCTCATTGAATTAAGAGCCGGTGTAGTACTTGGCGATTTCGGTTAGAGATTTATCTAAAATCTCAAGACCGAGTTGCGCGTCTTCAACTGAAATGTTGCAAGGTGGGCATAAATGAATACGGTTGAAGTTGTTAAACGGCATCAAGCCATTCTTTTTACAAGCAGCCACTAATTCATTCATTGCCGCACTCGATGCACCATATGGCGCAAGGGGTTCGTGGGTGGCGCGATTACTAACTAAATCAACGCCCCAAAAAACGCCAGCGCCACGAATATCGCCAATAACCTTATGTTTCTTAGCTAATTCAAGTAACCCTGGTCCTAAGACCTTTTCGCCAATCATGGTGGCGTTTTCTAACATCTTCTCTTCCTTCATGACATCGATAGTTGCAACCGCTGTCGCACACGCTAATGGATGACCCATATAGGTAAGGCCACCAGCAAATACCCGTTCATCAAAAGTTTTTGAGACTGGCTCACTAATCACAACGCCACCAAGTTGGATGTACCCGGATGTAACGCCTTTAGCAAAGGTAATTAGATCTGGCACAACTTGGCTGTGTTGGTAGGCAAACCATTTACCGGTGCGACCAAAGCCTGACATAACTTCATCGGCGATCCACAGAAT
>CAXNEB010000037.1:0-11461 GCA_964201645.1 Candidatus Planktophila sp. | reverse complement strand
ATCTGCAGCAGTTGCTGTTACAGCTGTGCCAAATAATGCAGTTGCTGCAACTGCAGCAATGATTACTTTCTTTTTAAACACATTTCCTCCATCACTAACTGTGGATGTGTATCGCTCACCGAAACACCGTTCCATTACAGTAAGCAATCACACCTGCAAGGTCAAGGGTTTAGCCAATAAAACGCAAGAAATATGCGCTGTATATGAGTATTACAATTCGTAATCATGTTCCGCTAGTTGGAACTGATTCAGAAAGTATTGCTAAATAATGGCTTTAGATGCCTTTTAGTTTAGGCAATAGTTCAAAAAGCCCGTCATACGATGTTCTTAAGACATCGCCACTTGTTGCCCCTGGTGGAATTAGCTCTAACCAATCTGCCCATCCGCCGTATCGCTGGCCAATGATTTCAGTTACTTGCTCAATTGATCCGTGAACAGTCATGGCATCGACTAACTCATCGGGCAAATCTGAAGTTGGCGTAGTCGTAAAGCCAGCAGTTGCGGTAATTTCATGGAAGTAAGGAACATTACGATACATATTAAAGGAAGGCTTAAGCACTTCTCTAGCTTTTTTTGAATCGGGTTCAATCAGAACGCGCACCATCGCACTTCGCTGGCAGTTATTACCTGAAATTTGCGAACCGGCAGCGAGAGCTGGCTCAAGACTTTCATGTAGCCACTCATAAGTATGTAACCAATTAACGCTTACGCCATCAGCAATTTCACCAGCTAATTTCGCCATGCCTGGACGAGTCGCAGCTAAATGAATTGGGATCGAATCGCGTAAAGGTTTAACTAAACGTTGGTATCCGTTTATTTGATAAAACTCACCAGTGAAGTTTGCTTTAGCGCCACTATGGGCTAGCCAACTTTCACGAATCGCTGCAACATACTCCCGCATGCGCACGACCGGTCGAGCTGGATCAATTTGATAATACTCTCGATTCCAGTTATCAGGCATTGTTCCAAGGCCTAATTCAAATCGGCCGTCGGTGATGGCATCAATTGTGGTGGCACCAAGAGCGGTATTTACTGGCGGTCTAACCCAAGTAGTGATTGCGGTAATGATTTTTGGCTTTGTTGTAACTGTGCCGAAATAAGTAGCTGAAGCAATACTTTCATATGCAGCCTCGCCCACGCAAAGTGCATATGCACCAGCCGCTTCAGCGCTTTGTGCAATGTCGCGATACTCCGGAAGCGGAATACCGACAACTCCCATAGCTAATCCAATTTTCATTTAACTCAAACTTTCTTCTTTGGGATATAGCCCATGCGCTTTGATAAGCGTGCGGCTGAATCAAGTAACAACGGTACGCATTGTGACAGCTCTGATTTAAAGCGATCTGCTGGTCCGCAAACACTAATTACCGCAATCGGCGTACCTGAACGATCAAAGATTGGCGCTGCAACTGAAGCTGAACCCGCTTGCCTTTCACCGACAGATTGTGAATATCCACGAGTTCTAATCTGGCGCAGTTCATAAATAATCTTGGCCGGATCAGTTGGTGTTACAGCTGTTATCGGCTTTAACTTGCGCTTTAGATATTGCAAAATTTCAGTCTCTGGCATCCAAGCTAAGAAAGCTTTTGATGAGCTGCCAGCATGTAATGGATGAGTAATTCCCATAGCAACTGACATAACAATTTCTCGGTTTGGAATTACTTGATCAACATAAAGGCGTTCAAAACCTGATCTAATTGAAAGAGTTGCGGTTTCATGAGTAGCTCGTGACAAGGCAGCAAGTTCAGGGGCTGCAAGGGAACGAATATCTAATTGCGCTAAACAAGTTAAACCAAGAGCAAGTGAAGATGTGCCTAACGTGTACCGGCGAGATTCTTCAATTAAATCAATAAAGCCACGGCTACGTAGGGATGCCAGTATGCGGTGCACGGCAGCTTTAGATAAACCTAGGTTGCGTGCAATTTCAGTGATGCCTAGATCAGGCTCGCCACATTGTGAAAATAGAAGCAGCACATCTGCGGCACGTTCAACTGTGGCGATTCGCTGTGATTTGCTTTCAACGGCCATTACTTAAACCTCTTTCAAATCCTATTTCTACAGGTGGATCTGTAACTAAGCGAGTGGAAATGAACTCCCACCAATCATCTTGAGAAACGCGTTCGGTTTCCCATTCTTCATCTTTTTTCAATGTTCCCAACGCTTTGCGATATTCACCGAAGCCGGCTTCATCTTCAAAGGCTGACCAAGATTCAATGGTGTAGCTGTCTCCGATTACGCTGTAATACCAGCGAACGCCTTTGACCATAGGTAATTCTTGGTAAAACCACTTCTCACGATCTTCTAACCAATTCCAAAACTCTTTCATATTTCGGCGTGACTTTTCCGAGAGAAGCATTTTGTAAACGAGATAAATCATTATGAACACCTCTCCTATTTCGAAAATGGAATCGCGTTCCGCAGAACGTAACACCATAAAATGGAATTGGGAAGGGGAAACTCTTGTTCAACACCACACATTTCAGGTATTGTGACGTAACAAGGTTTCACTAGGCGGAACGACCGAATTTGGCGAAAGGTGCGGCGATGGCGACATATGACCTACTAATTAAGAATGTAAAAGTAGTCAACCACGATGGCGAATCAGCAACACCGCTCGATATTGCAGTTACCGATGGAATCGTTACAGCAATTGCCGCTGGGTTAGATGAAAGTAGCGCTAAAAAAGTTGTTGATGGCACGGGTCGCGTTGCGTATCCAGGCGCTGTTGATGCACACCAGCATTGGGGTATCTATAACACCCTTGATCAAGACACAGTTTCTGAAAGTAAAGCATCTGCCCAAGGCGGCGTGACAACAGCAATTACCTATATGCGCACGGGTCAGTACTACTTAAATAAGGGTGGCAGTTATTTAGATTTCTTCCCCGAAGTTCTTGCACTCAGCGAGAACCGCGCGCACATTGATTACGGATTCCACTTAGCTCCGATGACTAAGCAACACATAACTGAGATTCCTGAAATCATTTCGCAATTCGGTGTTAGCTCATTCAAGATCTTCATGTTCTATGGCAGCCACGGTTTACATGGTCGCTCTAATGACCAGTCATCTTTCTTAATGACTCCCCCAGATGAGCGATACGACATCGCGCACTTTGAGTTTGTAATGCGTGGAGTTCAAGCAGCACGCAAAAAGTTTGGCGATAAGGCAGATGCCATCTCACTCGGTCTACATTGCGAGACCGCTGAAATTATGAGTGCGTATACCAAGATTGTCGAAGAAGAAGGAAAATACAGCGGCCTTGAGGCATACCATCAATCTCGCCCGCCACACTCTGAAGGTCTAGCAATCACAAGTGCTTCTTACCTGGCATATGAAACTGAACTGCCAAATATTAACTTGCTTCATTTAACTTCACGTAAGGCTATTGAAGCTGCCATGTTGATGCAGAGTACTTTTCCACATATCAATTTCCGCCGTGAAGTCACTGTGGGTCACTTACTTGCTGACATTGAGAACTCAAAAGGCATTGGCGGCAAGGTGAATCCACCACTTCGCCCACGCGCAGATGTTGAGTCACTTTGGACCCATCTAAAGGCTGGCAATCTTGATTGGGTAGTAAGTGATCATGCTTGTTGTAAAGAAGAACTTAAATTTGGCAATCCGAAAGAAGATGTCTTCTTAGCGAAGTCAGGTTTTGGTGGCGCTGAGTATCTGCTACCTGGCATGGTTACCGAAGGACTGCAACGCGGTTTAACTCGCCCTGATATTGCTAAGTTAACTTCATTTACGCCAGCGCAACGTTACGGCCTGAAGAAAAAAGGTTCACTCGCAGTTGGTTTTGAAGCCGATATCGCACTTGTTGATGAAAATGTAAGTTACACAGTGCGCGCTGCTGAATCTCTATCAACCCAGGAATACACACCATTCGAAGGTTTCACTTTAACTGCCAAAGTAACTGACACATTTGTCCGCGGTAATCATGTTCTAGAAAATGGCAAGATTGTCGGAACTGCAATCGGAAAGTATCAGTTCCGAGCTTGAGCGCATTAAAAGGTATACGCGTACTTGATGCCGCAACTTTGTTTGCGGGGCCGATGGCTGCCACGATGTTGGCAGATTTTGGTGCCGACGTAATCAAGATTGAACATCCAACAAAAGGTGATCCAGTTCGTTTGCATGGACATTCCAAAGACGGGGTTCCACTTTGGTGGACCATGTTGGCTCGTAATAAGAAAACGCTAGCTCTTGATTTAGGTAAGCCAGCAGGTAGTGAGATTCTGAAAGAATTAATTAAGCAATCAGATGTTTTTATTGAAAACTTTCGCCCGGGCACGCTAGAGCGCTGGGGTATCGGCCCTGATGTTTTATTGGCAATTAATCCAAAGTTAATCATCGCTCGCGTAACCGGGTTTGGTCAGTTCGGCCCTTATTCGCACCGTGCCGGCTTTGGCACCTTGGCCGAATCAATGAGTGGGTTTGCCGCCATGACCGGTGAAGTTGATGGCCCACCAACGTTGCCACCATTTGGTTTAGCCGATGGCATTGCAGCTCTGGCTACTTCGCAAGCGGTTTTAACTGCTTTGGCAGCCCAAAAGAATCCAGAGAGCGAAGCTTTTGCCAAAGGCCAAGTAATTGATTTAGCAATCATCGAACCGATCTTGGCCATCTTGGGACCACAGCCAACTGTTTATGACCAACTGGGCATCGTGCAGCCTCGCTCTGGAAATCGTTCGGTTAATAACGCACCTCGTAATACTTATAAAACTAAAGATGGTAAGTGGGTCGCAATTTCAACTTCGGCGCAATCAATTGCAGAACGCGTCATGCACTTAGTTGGCCATCCTGAAGTTATATCCGAGCCATGGTTTGCCTCTGGCGGAGAGCGAGCCAAACACGCTGATTTACTCGATGGCTATGTTTCAACCTGGATTGCCGAGCGAGATACGGCCGAAGTTGTGCGAGCATTTGAAGAAGCCGAAGCCGCCGTTGCTCAAATTTACGACATTCGCGACATCATGGCCGATAAGCAATTCCAAGCTCTAGACACAATTACTACCGTGGAAGATCCGAAATTGGGTCCAGTCCGAATGCAGAATGTTCTTTATCGATTAAGCGAAACGCCAGGTGAAATCAACTGGACTGGTCGTGCCAAAGGGCAAGATACGCATGAGATTTTGGCTCAGACACTAGGTTTATCAGAAAGTAAAATTTCTGAACTCGAAGCTGCCGGCATAGTTTCGCAAAACTCACCTACCGAGGGAAAGTAAAATGACCAAGATCTGGGACCAACTAGCGAACGCAAAAGTAATTGATCTTTCGCAGCCTATGTTTCGTGGAATGCCGCAATCACCAAATCACACTCCCTATCGTATGGTGCTTGATCGCCGACATGGCGATGTAATTTCAGCCGCAGGTGGTTCAGCTGCTAACGACATCATTGTTACTGGCACTCATGCTGGTACCCATATCGATGCTCTCGCACATGTTTCTTTCCAAGGAAAAATATTTGGCGGAATTGATGCTCAATCAGTAATGAGCCATATGGGATTTAGTAAGCATGGAATCGAAACTGTTAAACCATTCTTATGCCGTGGCATTTTCCTAAATGTGGCTAAAGCGCTTAATAAAGAGGTTTTAGGGCCTGATTACGAGATTTCAGTTGCGGACCTCGAAGCTGCCCAGAGATTAGCTGGCGTTGAAATTACTGAGGGCGATGTTGTTTTAATTGGCACAGGGTGGTCCAAGAATTGGGAAAACAAAGATCTGTTCCAGGGTCAATCACTTGGCACGCCGGGCATTGGAGAAGCCGGCGCTAAATGGCTAGCTGCTAAAAAACCGAGAGCATGCGGCGGCGAGACAATTGCATTTGAACATATCCCAGCTGGTGCCGGTCACCGCGAACTTCCAGTGCATCGAGTCTTCTTGGTCGAAACTGGAATTCACATTATTGAAACTATGAAACTAGATGAACTTGCCGATACCGGTGTCAGCGAATTCCTATTTGTGTTGACACCATTGAATCTAAAAGGTGCTACAGGTTCACCAACTCGTCCACTAGCTGTATTGGTTTAACAAATCTTATGAGCAGCGAAAAAACACATGTTCAGCTTCTAGCTGAGTTCGCTGCTGACACCAAAGTGCTATCCCCTGCAATTGCTGCAGATGCGCGCGAAAGAATTCTAGATGTACTCGGAAATAGTTTGGCTGGTCGCGCCGAATCTCTGCACGAATCAGATCCTGATCGCGCCGTAGAGCGAGTTGTTGCAGCATGGGGCGGCACACCAACTTCAAGTGTGATTGGTTCAGAACTTAAATTGCCTTCGGCAAGTGCTGCACTAATTAATGGCACCTTGGCGCATATTTTAGATTTCGACGATACCCATTTACCGTCAGTGCTTCATCCGTCAGCTTCAATTGTTCCTACCGCTCTTGCGGTGGCTGAAGAAGTAAACGCGACCCCTGATCAGATTTTGCGTTCGGTTGCCATTGGAATCGAAATAACTAATCGCCTAGGCATGGCTTCCTATATTCCAAGTGCGGGAAATTCGATCTTCTTTGAGAAAGGTTTCCACGCGACTTCAATCTGCGGAACTATCGGTGCTTCAGTGACAGCAGCGATTTTGTATGGCCTAGATGCCGCGAAAATAGCTGATGCCATGGGTATTGCGGCCAGCATGGGCGCTGGAATTATCGAAGCTAACCGCACTGGCGGAACAGTTAAGCGAATTCATTGTGGTTGGGCAGCACATGGTGGCGTAGTTGCTGCCAGCATGGCGCGCGAAGGAATCACTGGTCCCCCAACAGTTCTCGAAGGTCGCTTCGGTTTCTTTAATGCATACCTCGATGGGCAATACGATGCGAACGCGCTCCTTGATGGATTAGGTGACCGTTGGGAGTTATTAAAAACTGCTTACAAACCATATCCAACAAATCATTTCACTCACCCAGGAATTGATTGCGCACTTGCTATTCGTGCTACCGGAATTCAAGCAGCCGATGTAGTGAGTATTGAGTTAGGTGTGGCAGCTCCAGTTATTCGAACTATAGGTGAGCCGCGAGAAGAGAAGATTCATCCAAAATCTGGTTACCATGGAAAATTCTCAGCTCCCTACACCTTGGCTACTGCTTTTCTGGGTGGTGGTGGGTTAGGTGTTTATCTTGATGATTTTTCGGAAAGCACTTGGGATCAACCAGAGCGCCTAGAACTTGCAGCTAAAGTAAATGTGGTTGCTGATGATCAAGCAACTCAAATTTTTCCAAATGCTTTCGCCGCTGTTCTAACCGTTAAAACCAAGGACGGTCAAACGCATACTCATCGAGTTGCTGCCAGTTTGGGAAGTAAAGAAGCACCACTTACCAGAGCGCAATTAATGCAGAAATTTAGCCTGAACGCTTCTCGCTATCTGGCAGCTGATGCAGTTTTACAAGTCTCAAAGTATGTTAACTTTGAAAACCAAGGCGACCTATCTGCCTTAATGAAACTTTTATCAACTAAGAGCGCATGAGCCGCCGGGTTTATCAAGATCCGCGAGTAGTTGCGCTAATTGCCGCAATGGGTCTCGGCGCCGTGATGTTTGATAACACTGCAGTTACTACGGCAATTCCTTCAATTCAAGCTGACTTCAACGCCGAAACCAGCGCTTTGCAATGGATTTTAAGTGCCTTAAGCATTGCGACAGGAACGATCTTGCCTTTTGCTGGTGCTTTCGGCGATAAATGGGGTGCGCTTAAGGCATTTCGCATTGGAATGATTATTTTTGGAACCGGCGCTTTGCTGGCATCTTTCGCCACTTCTTTTCCCATGTTGCTCGCTTGTCGAATTTTCCAGGGTTTTGGTTTGGCATTTATGTTGCCAAATGGCGCCGCTATCTTAAATGCCAATGTTGATCCAAATTCGCGCAATAAGGCCGTTGGTCTCTGGATTAGTTTTAGCTCAGCCGGATTAGTGCTTGGCCCATTATTTGGCGGGTTTCTAACTCAAGCTTATGGTTGGCATGCACTCTTCTACTGCCAACCAGTTATATCGCTAATCGGTCTTTCACTTACTTTTCTGCTGCACGAAAGTGAGACTCATAGAAATATAAACCCAATCGATGTGCGCGGCATTTTTACGATTAGCGCGGCAACCTTATTGTTCTCAGCTGGCGTAATTGATTTAGGCCGAGCTGTTCCACATCCAGTATTAGATACCGTGCTGATTTTACTAGGTATGTTCCTGTACTGGACTTTCTATCGAATTGAAAGTCGGGTTGCCTACCCACTAATTGATCCGGCCTGGTTTAAGTCTCGCCGAGTACGAGGCGTGTTAATTGCTTGCTTTATTTATAACGCGACAATTCCGGCAGCCACCTTGCTGGTGGCACTCTTTAGCCAGAAGACTTTAGAATTTTCTCCTCGTATGGGTGGCTTAGTAATCCTGCTAATGTGTGTTTTGATGCCGCTTGGTTCAACCATCTTAGGCAAAGTGAAAAATTCCAACGAGTTACGTAAGGTAATGCTACTAGCGGCATTCTTGCTTGGTGTTGACTACATAGTTATCGCACTCTTTGCACAAAGTCCGATGCCAATATTCTTATTTACTCTGATCTTCTCTGGCTTATTTGCCGGAATCCTATTTGCTGGTGACACCTCGGCAATTATGGAATCTCTCGAACCCGCTAAAGCCGCATCAGGGTTAGCTGCGCTTTCGATGGTGCGTCAGATATCGGCGGTAATTGGTATCGCCATGATCGGAACCATCAGTGAAATCATTGGAAATATGGCAGATAACGCTGTTACTGGTCGACTTTGGGGCATTGCAATTTGCGGAATTATTACTTTCAGCGCTTGGGTGATGCTTAGAGACGGATTAAAGAAAGATCAGTCAGCTTAACTTCGCTGCCAGTTTCATAAAGCGTCCAGCTTCTATTTGCAATATCAATGACTTCGCATTGACTAGGTGCGATATAGCTACTTGCTGGGTACTTAACAGTTTGACCAGCAATACCATTTGCACCGATTGGGCGAATATCGCCAAAGGCATTTGCATCAATTTGGGTTTTGATCTGTGAAACTGAGCCTTCGCTGCCTTCACGACGATTCCATTTAGGAGCACCATAGAACCAAGCGATGGCAACTGCGCCATTTGGCGTATAGGCACCAATTCGAAGTGACTGTGGTGGCACCCAAGTGTGGTCACCAGCAACAATTACATCGCCCGACATATGAAGTTCACCTTCAAATACAAAAAACTCTTCGGCGCACTCATAACTACCTTCAATTGGACGCGACCAACCAACAGGAAAGTTAACAATCATCACGCTGGTGCCATCATCCCAAGTATGAAGGCGATGCATTTTTACCGAAGCAGTTGAATCAGGAATCGGCACATCAACGGCGCCAGACATGTCACGAAGATCTTGGCTCTTAATAACGGACATTGTTGCCTACTTTCCGGTTGCTAAGGTGCGACGAGCGATCTTGGCGATTGCTTCATCAATCATTCGACCTTTGGCATCAAGTGCAACGCCACCGCCAGCTGCGACTAAGCGATCGAGAATGTCTTGCGCTGCAGCTAAATCATCGGCGTTAGGTGTGAAAACTTCATTAGCGATTTCAATTTGAGCCGGGTGAATGCAAGCGCGACCGAAATAGCCCCACTCTTTGAAATCTTGCGAACTCTTGCGATATGCATCGAGGTCTTTAAAGTTAGTTGAAACTGCAGCAACTGGTGGATTTATACCGGCAGCCGCACTCGCAAAGACCGCCATGCTGCGCGCGAATTGTGTGGTGGTTTCACCAGCTGCTCCAGAAGTGCCTAAATCTGCACGTAAATCAGCTTCACCTAGCTGCAAGCGAGTAACTCGAGGGCCAGTTGCAATTGATTGCGCATTAAATACGCCGGCAGCCGATTCAATTAGCGCCGATACTTCTAGCGAAGTTGAAATGCCTCGAGACTTTTCTAGCCCAGTTAATAGGGAATCTAGATTTTGAATCTCGGCCAAAGTTGTAGCTTTTGCCAGAACTATTCCGCGACAATTTTTGTGAACTGCTGCGGCTAAATCAGCTTCTAGCGCACCTTTTTCAGGATTAACTCGGACCCAAATTTCTACCTCTGAATTAAAGTCCTTGAGAAATGCAGCCAAGTTCTGACGAGCTAAATCTTTATCTGTTGGCGAAACGCCATCTTCGAGATCAACAATAAGCGCATCTGCGCCACGTCCAAGTGCTTTAGTTAAACGCTCTAAATCATTGGCTGGAACGTAAAGATGGCTGCGAGCGCTCATTATCCGATTTGGGTCTTTCCACTTAGTAGTGACTTTGCGATAACCATCTTCATGATGTCATTGGTGCCTTCGCCAATCGACATAAGTGGTGCGTCACGGTAAAGGCGTTCAACTACATACTCGGTTGAATAACCATAACCACCATGAACGCGCATAGCTTCAAGGGATGCCATGATGGCAACTTCGCTAGCAAAGTACTTAGCCATGCCTGCTTCCATATCGATGCGCTCGCCGGCATCAGCTTTTGAAGCTGCCCAGTAAGTCATTAAGCGCGCTGCTTGTAAGTTTGTTGCAATCTCAGCCAACTTCAATTGAATTGCTTGGAATTCACTAATTGGCTGACCGAATGCTTTACGTTCTTTTGAGTAATTGATCGCTGCTTCATAAGATGCTTGTGCAATACCTACAGAGCGTGCTGCAATATTTACGCGACCGGTCTCTAAGCCACTTAATACTTGCTGCATTCCGCGACCTTCGACGCCGCCAAGGAGGTTCTCTTTAGGTACTCGCACATTATTAAGAACTACTTCGCAAGATTCAGTGCCCTTGTAGCCAAGTTTTCCAATGTCTTTCAAGACTTCAAAACCTGGTGTGCCAGCTTCAACTAAAATTACGCTCATTCCCTTATGTGCAGGTGATGCATTTGGATCAGTCTTAACTAAAACTGGTAGCGGGTCGGCATAACGAGCATTTGTAATCCAGGTTTTAGAACCATTGATTACATATTCGTCGCCTTCAAGGCGAGCAGTAGTACGAATACCCTGCAGATCAGTGCCAGCATCTGGCTCAGTTAATCCGATACCGGTTCGGCGCTTGCCAGTTGCTAGATCTGGCAAGTACTTATCTTTCTGTTCTTGAGTTCCGTGGTGCGCAATCATCCAACAAGAAAGTGAGTGGCTACCAAGAATTCCTGCTACGCCCATCCAGCCACGAGCAATTTCTTCAAATACTAAAGCGAATGAAACCATGTCAACATTTAAACCGCCGTACTCTTCTGGAATTGTCATTCCAAAGAGACCCATCTCAGCCATGGTCGCAACTATCTCAGTTGGATAGATGCCTTCTTTTTCATACTGGTTAGCAACGGGCTTGATTTCTTTCTCGACAAACTCGCGTAGCACTTTTTTAAATGCTAATTGCTCATCGTTTAAGTTGAAATCCATTTTTAGCTCCTAGTTCTAACTTAACCAAATACCGGAAGTGCGCGACCATCAGATAACTCTTGCCAAGAAAGC
>CAXNEB010000036.1:0-11764 GCA_964201645.1 Candidatus Planktophila sp. | reverse complement strand
CCTTTCAAAGCGGTTTTCAGGCGGTAATTGAGCCTACTTGCCTAAGGTATCCTTTCCCCTCGTAGTATCCATAATTTGCCGCAGTACTTGTTCGACCTTGGCGGGTTGCCCGAGCGGCCAATGGGAGGGGACTGTAAATCCCCCGGCTCTGCCTTCGAAGGTTCAAATCCTTCACCCGCCACCAACAGCTTTACTTAGCAGCCGCCGACCTACGAGCTGCGCGCGATAGGAAGAGCGCAAATACCAGCGCCAAAACAATTCCAGTATTTACGCCCATTTCAATCAGAGCGCGATTGAAATACTCGGTGGTTTTTTCTTTCTCCATTGTTAGAGATGCGCCAACGGTGAGAATGTGGCGAACTGCTGCAATAACGCCAATAATCAAGAAGTTATCTAGTTGGAAAATACCATCGGTAAATCGCACAATCACAGTGCGCATGATCTCGAGAATGATGACTACAAAGAGAATGTCATTGATCGCTTGAATCATTCCAACCGGGAAAAATGGTCGAGTCTCAATCAATCGTTGCAGACTATATCCAGCAGCAAGGACTGAAATAACGAATAGGACTATGCCCAGAAAGCCATGAAGAATATCTTCGAGCTTGTCGATGAAGGTAACTGGGATCAGTGATTCATCACCTTTAAGCAAACCTTTTACTGATTTGTATTTCATTTCCCCACCCCAAACCTCAATAACTCTCGCCTCGTGACCCAAGGGTAAGCGCAGGCTCAAATACTGGCAACAGATAAAGACGCTGTAGGCTGACTAAGTGAAGTCACAGAGCACTCAAGACATTCAAAAGCGCACGATCAAAGTCTTGGCAACTACCCAGATTCTTAGCGGGGTAGGCGTTGCAGGCACTGTGGCGGCTGGCTCATTATTGGTCTCTTCAATTTCAAATTCGGAGACTTTGGCTGGTCTTGCGGGCTCCACCGCCGTACTTGGCGCCGCCGCGATGGCGATTCCACTCTCTAAATTAACTCAACGTGGTGGTCGCCGCTTAGGACTTTCAGTTGGCTACACAGTTGGTTTGATTGGCGCAGCTTTTGCGATCTTTGGTGGCTCACAACGAATTTTAATTGCAATGCTCTTTGGAACTTTCTTAGTTGGAGCTGCATCAGCATCTGGTTACCAAGCCAGGTTTGCCGCAACTGATTTAGCAGATGATTCAAATAGGTCTCGCCAACTCTCATACGTGGTTTGGGGTTCGACAGTTGGCGCAGTTACTGGGCCAAATTTAATGGGGCCATCAGGTGCGCTAGCTGAATCTCTGGGATTACCTAAATTAGTTGGGCCATATATTTTGGCGCTGATTACTTTAGGTTTGGGTGCGCTAGTAATTTGGCTGTTTCTAAAGCCAGACCCATATTTAACTGCCGCAAAGTTATTAGCTAAAACTGAGGAACGGCACGAACTTCTATCTGCTCGCAAGACTTTCAAATTAATCAGAGTGAATCCAACTGCACTATTTGCAATAGCTGCAATTGCATTTGGTCATGTTGCAATGGTTTCAGTGATGGTCATGACGCCAATTCACATGGCACATGTAGATGTGACTTTAACCGTTATTGGTTTGGTGATTAGCATTCACATCGTTGGCATGTATGCATTTTCACCCATTGTGGGCAGCCTGAGTGATCGGATGGGTCGCCGTCGGGTAATTCAACTGGGTGTAATTATTTTGCTGACAGCTTGCCTGATTTCAGGCCTGGCAGATCCGCATAACTCAATTCAACTTGGTTTCGGGCTATTCCTACTTGGCCTGGGCTGGTCTCACACCTTAATCGCCGGATCAGCTCTGCTATCTGAAGCCGTAGAAACTGAACTGCGGCCATCATCTCAAGGTGCCAGTGATTTGTTAATGAATCTAATGGGTGCTGGCGGTGGTGCAATGGCCGGCGTAGTTATTGGAACTTTGGGCTACGGCTGGCTCTGCTTGTTTGCAGCGGTTCCGATTCTGATTCTCGGAGGCTGGTCGATTAAAGTCCGCTAATTTGACATACCCCTAGGGGTATAGGTAAATTCTCCTTATCTACTAAATCGAAGGAGATTTATATGTGTTCAAGAGTAAATTGTCACATTTGTAATAAAGCTACCTGGTCTGGTTGTGGCGAGCATGTAGAAGAAGCGTTAGCCGGCGTTGCAGAAGCAGATCGCTGCAGCTGCTAATGGCAACTAAGAAAGCAACTCATGTTCTGGCCGACCAAGATCAAGTCGATGCCATCTCAAAGCGCATCAAGCGCGCCCAGGGCCAACTCGGCGCTGTTGCGCGGATGCTAGAAGAAGGTCGCAATTGCGATGAGATTGTTATTCAAATGTCGGCGGTATCAAAGGCAGTAAACACCGCGGCATTTACTTTGATTTCTGCCAGCTTAAAAGAGTGTCTAATTGAAGGTAAAACAAATCAGGATGCTGTTACCGAACGTCTGCAAAAACTCTTCTTGACCCTAGCTTAAGGAATCACAATGAAGAAAGTAATGACAGTAATTATTGCTTCGGCACTAATTTTAACTGGGTGCTCAACATCGCCATCCGCTAGCAACTTAGACTCAGCGAGATTTGCTGACAAAATTGTTGAAACAGATGTAGTGACCCTTGATGTTCGAACCGCTGGTGAATTCATGGCCGGCCATATCGATGGTGCAATAAACATCGATGTCGAGGGCAATACCTTTGAGGCCGAGATTGCAAACCTAGATAAGTCTAAAACTTATGCTGTTTATTGCCAAAGTGGTCGACGTTCACAAATCGCAGTGGACAAGATGGCTAGTGCCGGATTTGATTCACTCTTTAATTTAGAAAACGGTATCGCCGACTGGAACACTAAAGGTTTGCCAGTGGTGACCTCATGACTCGCATAGTTGTAATTGGCGGGGTTGCAGGCGGCATGTCTGCCGCTACTAGATTGCGCCGTTTAGATGCCGATGCCGAAATCATTGTGGTTGAAAAGAGCGGTTATGTTTCATATGCCAACTGCGGACTGCCTTATTACGTAGGTGGAATTATTGAAGAAGAACGTGACCTGCTTCTGCAGACCCCGGCAAGTTTGCATGCTCGATTCCGATTAGATGTGCGAGTTTCATCCGAAGTAACTTCGATTTCACGTACTGAAAAAACCGTGGCCGTCACTAACCTGCTATCTGGTGAGAGTTATGAACTCAACTATGACAAGTTAATTCTTAGCCCAGGAGCTTCACCAATTGTTCCGCCAATTCCTGGTGTTGAACGTGCGCTAACTTTACGTACAGTTGAAGATGTCGAGCGCATTGTTGCTCGAGTTGATCAGAAGCCAGCGACAGCAGTTGTTATTGGTGGTGGATTTATTGGCGTTGAAATAGCCGAGAATCTAATTCATCGCGGTATCAAGACTGCTGTGATCGAAGCATCCGATCAAGTACTTGCACCTCTTGATCCAGAGATGGCGACACTGGTTGCAAAGGAGATGATCGCTCATGGCGTTGATCTACAACTTGGCGTCTCGGCTTCAGCAATAGGAACCCACTCCGTGACTCTCGGTGATGGCAGTGAAGTGCCGGCCGAACTAGTTATTTTGGCAATTGGTGTGCGACCAGAGATTTCCTTAGCTAAAGCTGCCGGAATTAAAGTCGGAACTCGCAACGGCATTGAAGTAGATGACTTTAATCGCACGAGTGATCTTGATATTTACGCAGTCGGTGATGCAGCCGAAAAGACTGATTCGCTAGATGGCACAGCGACTTTGGTGCCGCTGGCAAACATTGCTAATCGTCACGGTCGCATTGTCGCAGACCATATAAATGGTCGAATAGTCCGCCCAGTAACCACAATAGGTACTGCAATTGTAAAAGTCTTTGACTTAATGATTGCCACAACTGGCTGGAACGAGAAACGTTTAGTGGCAGCCGATCGCCCGCATCTCATTATTCATACTCATCCAAATTCACATGCTGGTTACTACCCAGATGCGAAGCAGATGACCTTGAAGTTGATTTTCGAGCCAACAACAGGTGAGATATTGGGAGCCCAAGGCGTTGGTATTGAAGGCGTCGATAAGCGCATTGATGTGATTGCTACTGCAATGCGTGGTGGCATAACCGCGCCTGAACTTGCTGATCTTGAATTAGCTTACGCACCACCATTTGGTTCAGCCAAAGACCCTGTAAACATGTTGGGCTACATCGCCGAGAATATGATCTCTGGGCTCATCGAATCTTCGCAGTGGAACCAAATCGATGACTATGTCACACGCGGCTACCAATTAATTGATGTGCGCACAGCAGGTGAATATGGTCGTGGGAATATTCCGGGTGCAATCAATATTCCGGTTGACGAAATTCGCGAACGTAAATCTGAGATTACAAACCACAATTTGCTAGTTAATTGCCAAGTTGGCCAACGCGGTCATACTGCATCGCTCTTGTTAAAAGAACTTGGCTTTAACGCTGTAAACCTTGATGGCGGTTACTTAACTTGGAGTAACTCACCAGCTGCAACAAAAATCAAAGTCACCCTCTAATAACCAAACCCAATTCAGAAAGAAGAAAACTATGTGCAGCAGAACTTCTTGTCGTAAGTGCGGAAAACCAACCTGGAGCGGTTGTGGAAACCACATTGAACAAGCCCTACAAGGCGTAGCTAAAAAAGATCGTTGCCAGGGCCACGCTAATGATCCGGTTGAACCCGGTTTCTTTGCCAAGTTATTCGGCGGTAAAAAGTAAGCAGTTAAACGACGATCCGCCATGTGGAACAGGAGCGCTTTTCGCGCTCCTCCAGGTCAAACTGTGATTGAGCAGACAGGGCAACTGTTCCGAATCGTGAATATTGCTACCCACCAATTGGGCTTTTAGGGCTAACCTAATTATTAACTAGGGCAATGGCGCTTTAGGTTCTCAACGGGGAGAGCAACATGGCTGAGACCTTTATTTTTCCATTCACTTTCGGCGATCGCACGCAATCAGATTTACTTGGTGGCAAAGGTGCGAACCTAGCCGAGATGGTGAAAATTGGGTTACCGGTTCCGCCCGGATTTACGATTACAACTAAAGCCTGTCAAGAGTTTTTAAAGAGTGGCCATTCACCTGCAACGCTACCGGCTGAATTAGAAGCTGCGATGTCTGCGCTTGAAAAAGAACTAGATAAAGAATTTGGCAATCCGCTTAAACCACTAATCCTTTCAGTTCGTTCTGGTGCAAAATTTTCAATGCCCGGCATGATGGAAACTGTTTTAAACGTGGGCATGACTCCAGCAGTTGCAGAGCAACTAGCCATCGAAACTGGCAATGAACAATTTGCCTGGGATTGTTACCGACGCTTTATTGATATGTATAGCCGAATCGTTTGCGAAGTGCCGCAAGCCGAGTTCCATAAAGTGCAAGAAGTTATTTTGGCTCAGTTTGGTGTCAAGGCAATTTCAGAGTTAGATGCCGTTGGCTTAAAAGCAATGGCGGCTGGATACATAAAGAGCTGTGAGATTTTTACTGGCGAAGTTTTCCCAACTGATCCGCGCGTGCATTTGCAGCGTTCAATCGAAGCTGTTTTTCATTCTTGGAATTCAGAGCGGGCCAATGTCTATCGCCGCCGTGAACGTATCTCATCTGATTTAGGAACTGCGGTAAATATTCAATCGATGGTCTTTGGAAATTTAAGCCAAGATTCTGGTACTGGTGTGGCATTTACGCGAAATCCTTCGACCGGTGAAGTCGGTAGCTACGGCGATTACCTAGAGAGAGCACAAGGCGAAGATGTAGTTGCAGGCATTCGTAACACGATCTCGTTAGTTGAATTTGGGGCTCTTTTGCCTGATGTCCACGCTGAACTTGAGCGCGTTATGGCGCTATTGGAGAACCATTACAAGGATCTCTGCGATATCGAATTCACTGTCGAAAAGGGCAAACTCTGGATTCTGCAAACGAGAGTTGGCAAGCGCACAGCAGAGGCAGCATTTCGAATCGCGTTAGCACTTGTCGATGAAGGACTTATCGATATGGATGAAGCGCTGCGACGAGTCACCGGTGATCAATTAGCGCAGTTGATGTTTCCGCAATTTGATTTAAATAGCAGCGTTAAAGAAATTGCGCGCGGTATCCCAGCATCTCCTGGCGCAGCCGTTGGCGAAGTGGTCTTTGATTCGAAGAAGGCATTTGATTTAGCTAAAGATGGCCACAAAGTAATTTTGGTTCGCCGCGAAACTAGCCCTGATGATTTAGTGGGCATGGTTGCAGCTGAAGGAATTCTGACTAGCCGTGGTGGTAAAACTTCACACGCAGCCGTTGTTGCACGCGGCATGGGAAAAACTGCTGTTTGTGGAACTGAAGCAATTTCAGTTGATGAATCAGGTGGCTTCTTTACAGTCGGCAGTCAAAGTGTTTACGCCGGGGAAATCATTTCAATTGACGGCGCAACCGGCGCCGTTTACTTGGGCAGAATCCCAGTTATCGCATCGCCAGTAACTTCATATCTAGAAGGGTTGTTATCTTCAAGTAGCGATGAAGCATCGCCAGTAGTTAAAGCAGTTGATCGCTTACTTAGCTACGCCGATAGTTGTCGTCACTTAGAAGTGCGCACCAATGCGGACACTCCAGAAGATG
This sequence comes from Candidatus Planktophila sp., assembly GCA_964201645.1. GTDB lineage: Bacteria > Actinomycetota > Actinomycetes > Nanopelagicales > Nanopelagicaceae > Planktophila. The sequence goes on along the minus strand of CAXNEB010000036.1, from coordinate 5,194 downwards.
CAATTCGAGCACGTATTCTCGGTGCCGAAGGAGTTGGTCTTTGTCGCACCGAACATATGTTCCTCGGCCCGCGTCGTTCTTATGTCGAACGTTTAGTACTAGCTGAAAATGATGAAATTCAGCGCGCAGTTATTGCCGAAATGGAGCCACTGCAACGGGCAGATTTCGTGGGAATCATGATGGCAATGTCCGGATTACCGGTAACAGTTCGATTGCTTGACCCACCGCTACATGAATTCTTGCCACCACTTGCCGAACTCTCAGCCCACATGGCAACCCTTGAAGCCATTGGTGAAGAAGTTCCAGCTCGCGAAGCAGCTATTTTCGCGGCAGTTAAGCGTATGCATGAGGCTAATCCGATGCTGGGCCTACGCGGTGTGCGTCTCGGTATTTTGATTCCAGAACTCTACAAAATGCAGGTGCGTGCATTGGTTTATGCCTATCTTGAAGTTAAGAAATTAGGTCATGATCCGAAACCTGAAGTGATGATTCCGCTAGTTGCAACGCAACGTGAGTTATTGCATCTGCGCGAAACTTTAGAAGCTGAAATCAAGCGAGCATTTAAAGGCACTGGCGTTGATGTGGAATTTCCAATCGGCACGATGATTGAAACCCCACGTGCAGCAATAACTGCATCTCGTCTTGGTATCTATGCAGACTTCTTTAGTTTTGGAACTAATGACTTAACTCAATTAACTTGGGCGTTTAGTCGAGATGATGTCGAATCAACCTTCTTACCGCTCTACTTAGATTTAGAGCTAGTGCCATTTAATCCATTTGAATCACTTGATCAAGATGGCGTTGGCATACTTGTTAAGACCGCGGCAGAGCAAGCCCGTAAACTTCGCCCTGATTTTAAATTAGGTGTTTGTGGTGAGCACGGTGGCGATGGTCGTTCGATTCAATTCTTTAATGCCGTCGGCCTAGATTATGTTTCTTGTTCACCATTTAGAGTTCCGGTGGCCAGACTCGAAGCAGGAAGAGCGATGGTGCTAAAGTCTGCCAGCTTCGTGGACTCGCTTTAAGAAATCTTTAGTCTTCGCATTCTGCGGATTCTTTAGAACAGCTTCAGCGCTACCACGTTCGAGAATCAGACCCGATTCCAGAAAACAAACTTCATCAGCCACCTGGGTAGCAAAGCCCATTTCGTGAGTTGCTAAAACCATGGTCATGCCATCTTGCTTTAAGTCGCGCACAATACTCAAAACTTCGTTAACTAAAACAGGATCAAGCGCTGAAGTAATTTCATCGAGCAATAGAACTCGAGGATTTACAGCAAGCGAGCGAATAATTGCCACTCGTTGTTGCTGGCCACCACTTAAACGATCAGGGTATTGATCGGCTTTATCGGCTAAATCAAAGCGCTTAAGTAGCACCATCGCTTGGTCACGAGCTTGATCTGGTGCAATTCCATGGACTTTTATGGGCGACAGAGTGATGTTCTCGAGAACAGTTTTATGTGGGAATAAGTTAAATGATTGAAAGACCATACCTAGTTTGCGTCTTACTTCATCAACGCTAATTAGCGGGTCAGATATTTCTTGTCCATCAAGGAAAATTTGGCCATCATCGATCGTTTCTAGCAAATTGATGCAGCGCAATAGTGTTGATTTACCTGACCCCGATGCGCCAATTAGAACGGTTGCGGTGTGTTCTTTGACGGTCAGGGAAAGATCATTCAAAACTAGTTCTTTATCGAATGATTTGCGAACGTTGACCAGCTCTAAGACATTACTCATTAGATCGCACCTTCAGAATTCTGCTTGGCGCTACTACGGCGAATTACTCGATCGATATATCTAGTCAACGGAATTGTGATTAGTAAGAACAAGATTGCCGAGACCACATATGGGGTGTAGTTAAAGGTGCGGCTCGCATTAATTTGCGCAGCTCGCACGGCATCGGTCACGCCTAAGATTGAAACTAAACCGGTATCTTTCAAAAGTGAAACGAAATCATTTAGGAGCGGCGGAATACCTCGCTTGATTGCTTGGGGCAGAACTACAAAGCGCATTGTTTGCCCAGAAGTCAATCCAAGTGATCTAGCCGCAGCTCGTTGGCTGGGGTGAATAGACATGATGCCCGAGCGAATAACTTCGGCAACGTAGGCAGAATAAGTTAGAACAACTGCCACAGTTCCGAGCACAATTACGTTGCTAGTCAATCCAGCTACCCGCAGAGCGGGGACGCCGAAACCAACTAACAAAATAATAAGTAAGAGTGGAGCGCCTCGGAAAATATCAACGTAGGCAGTTGCTAGGAATCTAAATGGGGTTAAAGCAGCTGATTTAGTCGTGCGAATTAGCGCTAATGAGAGTGCGATTACTGCGATAAAGAAGCCACCAATGAAGGAAAGTTGAATGTTTACAACTAAGCCTCGCAAAACTGTCGGCAAAACTTCGCGGCCGTAATCAAGATCAAAGAAAGTCTCTTTAACAACCTGCCAACCGGGCGAGGTAATAATCAAGGCGTATAAAGCGCCTAGGACTAAAACACTAGAGATGCCGGCAATCGTGAACTGCTTACGAGAAATCTGGCGCCGCGCATTCCGACGCTCAAGTTCACGAGAGCTTGGCGACCATGCTTGCTGGTCTGGACCGTTCAACATGGTCGCCAAACTACTCGTAAATGGATTGAACTTATGGCTTTAGAACTGCTGAGCCTGTCTCAGTTGCAAGCCACTTTTCAGTGATTGCAGCGAGGGTTCCGTCAGCAGTAATCGCATCCACTGCTGCACTTACGCAAGCAGTCAATGCGCTGTCTTTTGCTAGCAATAGACCGAATTGGTCACCAGATCCGGTTGATGGAAGCTGACCAACAATGATGCCCTTATCAATTTCTACACCTGATAAGTAGAACGCGGTTGGTAGATCTACTACCAAACCATCGATCTGACCATTCTTTAGTGCAGATACACCAGCGGCATTGTCGTTAAATACCTGTGGCTTGATACCGATTTGATTTTCAATTGCATCAAGTGAAGTTGTGCCAACTGCAGCGCCTAGCTTTGCGTTCTTTAGATCAGCGATTGAAGTTTTGCCTTCGATCTTGCTGCCTTGGTAAGAAACGATTGCTTGAGGTGCGGTGTAGTAGGCAGAAGAGAAATCAACAACTTCCTGGCGTTCTGGCGTAATCGAGAACTGCTGCAAGTTAAAGTCAAAGTTCTTTTCACCTGGTGCGATTGCGCCATCAAATGTGGTGCGAACCCAAGTTACTTCGTCATTGCTAAAACCAAGTTGCTTAGCAACTGCATATGCGACTGCGCCTTCGAAACCAGTTCCGGTTTCTGGGGCATCATCAAGAATCCATGGATAGTAAGCAGGCTCACCAGTTGCAATTGTTAACTTGCCAGATGCAACGGTTGCTAAATCTGCTTTCGCGCATGATGCTGAAGTTGCGCTATCGGTGGTTTCTGCATTTGAACATCCGGTAATCGCGAGAGCGCTCGCGACTACAAGTGCTAAAAATAAACTGGTCTGCTTCTTCACATTAGCTCCATTTCGTGGGGTGGAAATTCATTGCGAATACCTGCCGAAGCGTAATCAGCCTTCAGCGGAAGTGTCTAGTTGCAAACGGCAGGCAGTCGCAGGCTGCTTGCGGCTGGGTTAGGCTCAGCGCATGACTTCAGTAACGCCATTTCTCTGGTTCGATAAAGATGCACTTCCAGCTGCTGAGTTTTATACCTCACTGATTCCAAACTCTGAGATTAAAGAGGTAAATCGCAGCCCAGTTAGTGGCGATGTTTTCTCACTAACTTTTACTGTGGCTGGTCGCGAATTTTTCGCCCTAAATGGCGGGCCACATTATGAATTCACGCCAGCGATTTCACTCTTTGTGGAATGCGCGGATCAAGCCGAAGTAGATAAGTATTGGGATGCGCTAACAGCTGATGGCGGAGTAGAAAGTCGCTGCGGTTGGCTAAAGGATAAGTGGGGCTTGTCTTGGCAGATAGTGCCCAAGCGACTGGGCGAAGTACTTTCTAACCCGGACCCAGTTAAAGCAAAGGCGGCCATGGATGCAATGTTGCAAATGAATAAAATTATTGTTGCTGAACTAAACGCTGCGGTGGGGGAGTAATTAAATGAAAGCAATTCAAATTACCAAATTCGGCGGCCCAGAAGTAATGGAGTACCTCGAGTTAGCTGATCCAATTATTAAGGGCAGCGAAGAGTTAATTACGGTAACTGCCATCGGAATCAACTATGCCGATACTCATCAAACTGAAAATAGCTATCTTTCAAAACAAGAGTTGCCATTGGTACCTGGTATTGAAGTTGTTGGAACAACGGCAGATGGTCGCCGAGTATTAGCGCCAGTTGGTGCCGGGGGATATGCGCAATTAGCCGCGGTGCATCCACGCGCCATGATTGAAGTTCCGACCGGAGTTTCTGATCAACAAGCACTTTGCATGTTGGTGCAAGGCAGTACTGCTTGGCATATTTTAAAAACAGTTGGACATGTTAAAGCTGGCGAGAGCGTAGTCGTACACGCTGCAGCCGGTGGTGTGGGAACAATTGCAATTCAGTTAGCGAAACTTTGGGGCACTAAAGTAATTGCAGTTACTTCATCTTCCGAAAAAGCAGCGCTGGCTAAAAAACTGGGTGCCGATGTAACAATCGATGCCAACGTCGAAGATTTAGCCGCAGCCATGTTGGCGGCTAACGATGGCAAACCCGTTGATTTGATTCTCGAGATGGTGGGCGGGAAAACTTTCGACGCTAGCTTGGCTGTATTGGCACCTTTTGGTCGATTGATTACTTACGGCATGGCTTCGCGCACACCACCTTCTTCAATTAACCCAGCGGTATTAATGGGTGGCAGTAAAACGATTACTGGTTTCTGGCTCTCACATTGTTTCGGCAAAAAAGAGTTGATGAACGATGTAATCAACGAACTCTTCCAATTAGTTGTTGCCGGAAAATTGCACCCGGTAATCGGTGCCACCTTCCCGCTTTCTAAAGCAGGCGATGCTCACCGGGCAATGCTCGCTCGCCAAACCACGGGCAAGATTGCGCTAGATCCAGCGCTATAAATATGGTGTAACTGCACCATTTTTCGATTTACCGTTTGAGCCTGTACGCTCAGGGACTGATCAACGCCCCCCTAGCTCAGTCGGTAGAGCGTTTCCATGGTAAGGAAAAGGTCACCGGTTCGATTCCGGTGGGGGGCTCGAAAGTGTTTTACCGTTCACATA
>CAXNEB010000035.1:0-11773 GCA_964201645.1 Candidatus Planktophila sp. | reverse complement strand
ACTCATCGCCAGCTCTCGCCACCAGACAAGGGATGCCCAGAAAAATCACCATGTTCGGCGGCAAACCAACGTTCGATCATTTTGCGTGCGACGCTGATCATTGGTGGTAACAACAGCGTGCCATCTTCCATTGCACTTCTTAGCTCTGTACGCGAATACCAACGTACTTCAACAATTTCCTCGCCGTCAGGTCGAGCAGCTGCTGGATCATCAATTAGCGCTTCAAATGAAATCATGATGCTGGCTGGAAATGGCCAAGGTTGCGAACCTAGATAATGAATCTGTGAAACCGTGACGCCGCTTTCTTCAAATACTTCGCGCGATACACATTGCTCAAAAGTTTCACCTGGTTCTAAAAATCCAGCAAATGTCGAGAAGCGACCTACTGGCCAAACTGCTTGGCGGCCAAGCAAGATGCGATCATCGGTATCGCGCACCAAAACAATTACGGCGCTATCTGTGCGCGGATGATGTTGTGCTTCGCACTTATCGCAAACTCGAACTGCTCCACCAAGTGAACTTGTTGTAGCAGCGCCGCACTTTGAACACATCGGGTGCGAAGTATGCCAATTAGAAAGTGCCACCGCATGTAGAGCTAAACCAATTTCAAGTGGTGAAAGCGCAGCCCCAATCTCGCGCAATGAAAGTAAACCTTCAGACTCAGCAACGTGCGCCGCAAAATATGGCGTATCAGTTGCGCGATCGATACCAAGAAAGTAGTTCTCGTCACTCTGCACATTTGGATAAAGCAATTTGGCACTTGCTAGATCGGCACTGACTTTTCCGCCACCAACATTTAGAACTTTGGCGCGCTTGAGCAGCTCAGCCAGTGCCGCCGGGTCGGTTCGTAGCTCGCCGGCACGGTCAATCAGGCTTGGCTGTTGGTTAATCGCGCTCATAAGAGGCAACGCTACTAGGCAAAGCCCGCTTAGGTCACTTTGGATTTTTGGCAGGAATTAACCGTGAAGTAAGCCTGCCTCGAGATCAACATCGGACATAAGCCGGTAGCCGACCCCACGGACCGCATCAATTATTTTGGGTCCGCCCGCATTCTTAACTTTTATTCGAATTCGTGAAGCATGCGTGTCGAGTAAATGATCACTTGAGAAGTCGACAGAGCCACCAATCGCTTCGATGACTTGCTCACGGGTAAACACACGTTTTGGTTGATCAATTAAAAATCGAAGAAAATCAAATTCGGTTCTGGTTAAATTAACAATATTATCGCCAACTGAAAGCTCTCTACTCTCCAAATTAAGACGTAACAAACCAGCCGCCAAAACTGTTTTGTGTTCATTCTTCTGCAAACTACGGTGTCGCAATTGTGTCCCTACTCGAAGTCCTAAGATTCGTGAAGAAACTGGCTTAGTTATGTAGTCATCTGCACCTGCAGCTAGAGACATTGCTTCATCTAGCTCTTTAGAACGATTCGTCAACATTATTATCGGTACCGCAGATGACTTACGGATCTCTCGACAAACTTCAAAACCATCGGGCTGGCCCATTGCAAGATCAAGAACAACCAGCATGGGATTATCTTTTTCAAAAATCTTTAGCGCTTCTTTGCCATCGGCAGCCTCTAATACGGTAAAGCCTTCCTCTTCAAGGCTTTTTCTGACAAAGATTCGGATATCTTCATTGTCATCTACAACTAGAATAGATTCACTCTTCATGTTCAATTGCCCCCTGTTTAGTTAGTTCGGTTTGGCGAAATATTAAATAATCGATTAAGTGTTCTTTCTTCAACTGGATCTGCTTATCTGTCATTTTTCGTGGTGATTGCAGAGCGACCGAAAATTCCTCTAATTCTTTGCCTTCAATTTCGAAGGTATAGAAGGCGATTGACCCACCCATTTTGTGGCAAATACTTGGTAAATCTTCATTTGTAGCGCCTTCTATAGCCGTAATAGCTTTAACTAACACTTCTAGTCTGCGCTCTTCGACCATCTTTTCTACTTCACTCTTTAGGCCGGGAAATTCCAATTTAAATGTGCTTCCGATGCCCTCTTTAGAAGTCACTGAAACTTTTCCCCCATGCAGTTCCATAGTTTTCTTTACGATCGCCAAACCAAGACCGGTTCCTGGAATTTGACCATCGGCTGCATTTCTCGCCCGAAAGAAGCGTAAAAATAACTTATCCTGATCACCAACCGGAATACCCATTCCGTAGTCTTCAAAAACACATTCGATAACTACATCTAAATTTGAATCAACGATACGCGTTAGGCTTACATCTACTTTACTTCCTGGCTCACTAAATTTTATTGCATTGGAAATGAGATTTACGAAAACTTGCGAAATTTGAGTTCTATTTCCGCGAACTGCATAGTTTTCGCTTGCGTCTGTATGAAAATTGATCTTGAGTGATTTCTTATTAGCTTGTCCAGATAGCATAACTAAAACATTATCCAAAATTGGCAATAAATTTTGTACTTCATGATCTTCGGCAATAATTTCAGAGTCAAGTTTAGTTAAGGAGAGAATGCTTTCGACCAAATCAAGCAGAGCATTTGAATTAGTCTCTAGCACAGATACAATTTTGCGGAATTCAGCAGGATCAATTTTTTGATCAGCGCTCTTTAAAAAGTCGACGTAACCAATAATTGAGGTGAGTGGTGTACGTAGTTCATGGTTGATTGTTGAGATAAATTCATTTTTTGCAATATTTAAATCATTCAGAATTATTAACTGGTCTTGTGCTTTATCCAATTCGGTTCGGGCATTTTTGAGAATATCTTGTTCTTTTATAATTCGATCTTTTGCCAAAAGATAATAACGTCGAAATGTAAATGCAATCCAAAAAATAAATATCGAAGTCAATGTAATTAAGATTGAAAGTAATATTAAATTTAATCTCGCGGAATTTGCTCTTTCAACGGCTGTTTTTCGAAACTGTGCATCTAAATCGCTCTGATAGGCAACAATTAATTTACGAGATTGATTAACGATCTCGCTGATGACGGGGGCCGCTTTTTTCTTTAGTTGAGCAGAAATGTCAGCCGGCAGAAAACCAGCAGGTGCTTGCAAAATTATTTCATCTGAATCTGTCAAGGCAACCGTAAATTCAGGAGTAGCTCGAGCCCCCATGCTTACTCCACCTACATCAACTACAGAAAGTCTTTGAGCTAGAAGAGCGCGCGCGATCTGGACATCGCGACGGGTAATCGACCCACCAAGCCACTGCGCGTATCTGGTTGTATAAACGAGCGCCTCGCGTTGAGTAAAGATGATTGAAGATGAAGTCGACTCCGCTTGCGTCATGATCTGGGCTTGGGTCACCGCACGTTTCGAGGAATTCGTGGTCGTGAAAGCCAGAGATATAAGCACTAAAATTATTACAACTAATAAAGCTACTTGTGCTGGAAATACTCTGAATTTGATTCCGGAAACGAGGTCTTCATCAATTTCTATTCTGGTCAATTCATTTAGCCGTGATTCGACTTAGCGACCAGTTCCATGGATCTAGAAACTTTGACCAGCGACTTGAGTCTGGATAGATGATTCTAATCGGACCACCTTGATCATATGGAATTAATTTCCCGTCTCGTTTGATCGCCAAATATCCATCGGCACTCAAAAAAGATTTCGCGGAATTAGCATAAACATAATCATTTAACGCAATTGTGGAAACTCGATTAGAATTGCTAATTGCGACTAGCTTAAATAGTTGCGATAACTTTACTGCGGTGAACTTCTGACGTTTGCGGATAAATGGTTCATAAATTGATATCTCTTTAGGGTTAAGTACAAGTAAATCATTCAATGATAAGCGTTTTACAATTTTTCCTTTAGATATTGTGAGGATTGTTTCGTTAGGCCCAAGCGGATCAACCTTCACACCCCCATATGGATTAGTAGTGCTCGGACTAGGGGAAGCGGCGATCGAACTAATTGGGTTTGATAATGAGGCGATAAGAACTAGAGCTACCGCAAAGGAATATTTATTAATTTTCTTAATTTGCATGTTTATTCCTCGATTCCTAAAAGTGAATTAACCTTCTCGATAAATTTTGCTTGTCGGAAAGGTTTTACTATGTATCCGGTCGCGCCCAAGGAGAGGGCACGATCGACATCTTCGCTCTGTGACTTAGCTGTGATCATTAAAATTGGCACCTCGCGAAGATGATTATCTTTTTCATTTCGCAATTGTTCAAGAACCTGGAAACCACTTAAACCAGGCATCATCACATCAAGTAAAATTAAGTCTGGTTTTACCTCTCGGGCCTTTGCTAGACCAGATGCTCCATCCTCGCCTTCGTAAACGAAAATTCCCTCTCTTTCCAGCATCATGCGCATTAAGTCACGAATATCTTGATTATCGTCTATCAGGAGAACTTTCATTCCCGGAGAACTCATTTCATCCTCTTTCTTATCACTTTAACTACTCGAACGATAGATTATTTGGTGTGTATTAGATACCAAAAGTGGGGGTTACCCAGGGAATGTGTACGTACGGACATTTGTCAGAGAGGAATACGAGAGGTTCGAGCCCTACCTTCTACCTATGTCAAAAGAAAGAAATCCAAAGGCAAATAAGAGCCTCTCAAAGCGCAAGGTTACCTCAAAATTTCTAACGATTTTTTTCACTATTTCGCTAATTGCAGCTCCCTCTATTTTAAATGCAAAAGCTGGAATAGGCATTTCACCAATTCTTTCTGGCTCAATGAAACCTTATGTCCAACCTGGTGATGCATTTATTACTCGTGATGTACCCGCAAGTACTCTAAAAGTCGGCGACATAATTGCGGTTCATAAAGCGGAATCTGGAACACCTTATGCGCACAGAATTACCCAGATTACTTTCCAAAGTGGATTACTTCGAATTGTTACAAAAGGTGATGCTAATCCGAGTGCCGAAGTTGATCCATTTATGATCGCTCCTAACAATTTAGTTTCCAAGAATATCGCTCGAGCCAAATATGTTGGGCATGTCTTGGTTTACTTAACATCTGTTCAGGGTCGTCAGATGGCCTCTTCGTTATTGGTATTTGCCAACGTACTAGTCCTGTTTCTATTTTTGTTTCGCAAAAAAATCCAAAACATTATTCCTAATGCCGAACGTGTTTTTCGTGAGCTTTATTCAGAGACCCAAGAAGTAAAAGCAATTAAAGAGAAGGAGCTCGAAGTCTATAAAGACTTATACACCGAGTCAGAATACGCACGTAAGAAACAAAATTCAGATCTAACTGTTTACCGTGATCTGTTTGCAGAAGCGCAAGAAGTAAAAGAAATCCGTGAAGAAGAATTAATTGAAATGCTTGAAGAAGTTAAATCCCTAACAAATATCAAGGAGAATACAAATGCTTAAAAACTTATCGTTCGGAGCGATCAAATCCACTGGCAACATAGTTGCCAAAGTTGCAATCGTTGCCTCTGCATCTATCGGTGGAGCGGCTCTGATTAGCTCCTCGGTATTTGCCTCTTTAACTGCGGTTGCTTCAAACACCTCGGGTGGATCGGTAACCACCGGAACTTTGAGCCTAACTCAAGCTGCTTCGGCAGTGTCAGGCATGACCGGTGGTTTCACTACAGCCATTACTTCCATGGCTCCGGGCGATGTAATTAAGCGTTACGTAGTGCTCACAAATGCCGGAACCCTTGACGCTGCATCAATGACGCTTGGTCTAAGTGCATCACCTTCAACTGCTTTGACGACGAATGGAACTGCTGGGTTGCAGATCGCAGTTAATAAGTGCTCCGTTGCTTGGACTGCTGGCGGCGTTTGCTCTGGTACTACATCTACCGCTCTAGCATCAACTTCTGCATTGACTCTTGCAACACCACAAACATTCAGCCCAACTGCGCTGACCTCTGGCGCAATTAGTCACCTACAAATAGTCATCACTCTTCCAGCTGGTAATGAAGTTACGACCAATGGAACTCTTCCAGTTGGAACCGTTCAGGGTTTAACTACTGCCCTCACCTGGAGTTTTACCGAGACTCAGCGCACCGCGACAACCACTGAAGGTTAGTCACGAAGAGATAAGTCGAAGAGGAAGAGGAAGGAGTCGATTGTGAAATCAAGAGAGATTTCGATTTTTGCCAAGTCGGCTCTGGCTGCAGCGATTGTTGGTGCAATCTCATTTGCGCCTAGTCAACTCGATATAGCTAATGCAGCAGCACTCGGGCAAGCCGCTGCAACTACCTCTTTCTCTTCGGCAACTTTTCGCTTGCACGCTAGTCCTACTGCAGGCGGTGCTATAACAGGATCTGCGCTCGTATTATCCAATACAGATGCGAGGCAATATTTCTATTTAATTAATTCTGGTAGTCTACCGATTTCCGGTTTCATGTTATCTGTGACCGGATCTGCAAATAACTCAACATTCGCATTTCGAAGATGTGAAGCAAATGCCGTTTTCACAGGGCCCAATGCTTGTTCGGCAGGTGTACCAATAGCAATAACATTGGCCTCTGATGAAGCTTCTTTTAGCATTCCACTCAACTCTACTTTTCATATTCAAATAATTGCAAATAAAATTACAACTCCGACAATAAATGTTTCGGTTTCTCGCAGCCAGGTACGTGCTGGAATCACCACGAATTCCTAACGAAGTACCCCTGCAATAAAGTTCGAGGGGCAATTTTTAAGCAGTTCCAATAGCCTTTACGCATGAAGGTAACCTCGTGGAATCTGCTCCACGGCATGAGCATTCCGCCTAAATCAGGCGATGATTTTGCGGGTTTAGCCGCCGCTGCTGCGGCCCTTCAAACCGAAGTGCTGGCAATTCAAGAAGTTGACCATAATTTGGTCAGAACAAACAAGGCCAACCAATGCGCAAATATCGCAATTGCAATGGATGCGGCTGATTGGGCATTCGCACCGGGAATCATTGGTTCCCCCGAAGGCAAATGGCAAAGTGCCGGTTCGAAAATTATTAGTAATGAAGTAAGTGATGTCGAAGTTGAATCAGGCTCTTACGGCATCGGTATTGTTTCTAAGATTAAAGTTTTAAATTGGCATCGACTAGATCTTGGTCGTTCATTTATTGGCGCGCCTCTTCTAATTCCAAATACCGAAACTGGCAAAGCTAAAGCGATTTATATTAAAGATGAACCTCGGGTAGCTCTCGCTGCTCAGTTAGAAAATAGTTGGACCGTAATCAACACACACTTATCTTTCGTACCAGGTATGAATCTAATTCAGTTGCGAAAGTTAAAGAAGTGGGCCGATACTTTTGGCGACAAAGTTTTAATTATGGGTGATTTTAATTTGCCCAGCGCTATTCCGGCAATGGGCTCAAAATGGCAATCGCTATATGCCCAGAATACTTACCCAAGCTGGAAACCAAAGATTCAGTTTGATTACATCTTAGGTAAAGGCGTTGATCTCAAAGATGTGATTCAAGTGCCAACTACCGCATCAGGCATTAGCGATCACTTACCGCTAACTATTGAAGTAAACTAGTCGTAGAAATATTTAGGCGACTTCAGCAATCTTGCTCTGACTGTGGGTTAGGGATTCGCGCTGCACCTTAAAGATTGAAAATAGTTCAAGGCGCTTCTCATCTGGAATTGCAAAAGTTGCGGCTTTGCCAGACCACGCATTTAAATCAGCGAGCGAGTTACAAGCTGATAGACCCTCAAGTAAACGCTCTAGATCGCCCTCGGCAAGGTTGCGTTTAGGGGCTTTATTGCGGTTGTTTTGGTTAGCCCGCGCTACTTTCTCCATCTCCTCGCGGCTTGGGCGCTTACCTTTTGCGGCAAATCCCAAGTTGGCTAGACAGCGGCCAATGCTTGAAGTTTCGCAGTTCTCGCTGGCATTGGCACGGTTAATGACGCTACTACCTTCGATCTCGGTAGCAAAGCCGGTTGCCTGTGGGCGAGCATCTTCGCGATTGGTAAATGCCTCGGTACGACAGACCCATTCCACGCGGCCATCGGTACGTTCAGTGCGCTGTAGATCGGTAATGATGCGACCATCAGGAAATTTCTTCCAGAACGCTTGAATACGATTTTCAACTGGCTCGTATAGATCGATGTTGAAGTAACTCATGGATTAAGCCGCCGCAATTAGTTCGTTAGCGATAACTTCGCCAGGGCTAAGTGTGCCGGCGCGGAAAGCATCGGTGATTAGCTCACGACCAGTTTCGGTAAAGCGAGTTGAGATATATGAATCACGCGAATTAAAAGCGATGAAATCTAGAACCTCGCCGGTTTCAAGATGGATTGCGTCGCCATTTACGTTCTTAAGATCATCGAGAATTTTCTTGCGGAAAGATTCGCGGACGGATTGAACAATCTCAGTCTCGTAATTGGCGCGCACCCACTCGGTGAAAGCATGCTCGTTAATAATTTCAGGAGACGCTTTCGGGGTAACTAATGAGACTTTAGCGATCTCTTCGCCATCAAGGTTAGCTTTAACTGAATCAGCACCAACGGCATCGAGGGCATCGGCAAATTCACGACGCAGGCGATCTTTGGTTTCCTTGGCAGCATTTGCAATAACAGTGATTGCAGATAACTGAAGCGCTAACTCTTTTAGATTCATTTAAGGCCCACCTTTACTCATTAGTTGTTTCGCAGTGCTTAACTCTTGTTAAGTGGTTGCGATGTGATGAGTAAAGCGGGCACCACTGACAAAGCCCCCGGTGAAGGGGGCCTTGGCGGCGTGTCGAGCCTATAAATCAAGGGTTTCAGAGGGTTTCAACCCTTGCAAACATGATCTTGAAACACCACTAGCTTTTATTCTTATCCGTAAATATTGAGCTGAAATTGCCGATTTGGATATTGCTTCCATAAAGTTTTATTGAAAGTCCTTTGCTGCTTATAGATACGGATTTTACTTTCATGCCTTTGGGGATATCAAGGTCTCGCACACTCTTACTTTTAATCTGTTGTTGAGCATCTGCGGGCAATGATGACGCCGGAATTTCGCTACCGAAAATAGATACGCTTTTTAGTTCAAAATAGAGTTTGTTGTTTGAGTACTTTGGGATCAGCGATGCTCTACCGAGACCACCAGCGCCAGCCGATACTTTCAGAGTGTTGCCAACTATTTCAGCATCGGCGAAGTCGGCTTGCTTCATAATTGTGGCAGCTGGGATTGTTGCAATGACTTCTAATGTTCCGACTAGATTCGGTTTTGCTTTGGCGATGTTACGAGCATTAATTTCAAGCAAAGGCGAAACTTTCGAACTGTCATTTGATGATTGATCAATCTCAATCTGAGCTGACTTGATTGAATCCGATGCGATATCACCTAGAATATTGCCAAGTGGAATTGAAACTTTCACATCTGTTGCGTTAGGCAATTGTTGCTGCACACGTGAAGCTATCCGTGAAGAAAGCAATTTCTCTGCCGTAAGTGCTCCTGCTCCAAAAAGAAGTAGTGCTGCCCCAATTGCAATTGGCGGGAGGTATCTCTTCTTCACAATTAAAGCCTTTCCATAAGGTTCTTAGACGCTGAATCTCTGGTGATAGTAGGTTTTAAATCTGAGAAAGCTATGAGCGAATCACACTAGTGAAAGCGGATTTGAAATGAAAAAGCCCCGAACTGAGCTAACAGTGCGGGACTTTCTCAGGCTAAATTAAGATTTAAGCGTTTAGGTTTGCCTTCTTCTGACGCGAAGTCATGCGACCACGTTCTGCTTGATCAAGAACAACTTTACGAATACGAACAACTGCTGGAGTTACTTCAACGCATTCATCTTCGCGACAGAATTCAAGAGCACCTTCCATGTTTAGCTTCTTAGGTGGAATCAAACGCTCTGATTCATCAGTACCTGAAGCACGCATGTTGGTAAGTTTCTTTTCGCGAACACAGTTAACGTCCATGTCATCATTACGTGAGTTCTCACCGATAACCATGCCTTCGTAAACTTCATCGCCTGGTTCAACGAAGATAGTTCCGCGATCTTGAGTTCCGTAGAGTGCATACGATGTAACGGTGCCCATGCGGTCTGAAACAAGTGAACCAGTTGCACGAGTACGAATATCTCCGAACCAAGGCTCGTAACCATCAAATACGTGGTGGAGCAAACCGGTGCCGCGAGTTTCAGTTAAGAATTCAGTACGGAAACCAATCAAGCCACGTGAAGGAACTTTGTAATCAAGGCGGATCCAGCCAGTGCCATGGTTAACCATTTGTTCCATGCGGCCCTTACGAAGTGCCATCAACTGAGTAAGCACGCCGAGATAATCTTCTGGTGCATCAATTGTTAAACGCTCCATCGGTTCATGAACCTTGCCATCAATCTTCTTAATAACTACCTGTGGCTTACCAACAGTTAGTTCGAAACCTTCGCGCTTCATGATTTCAACAAGAACCGCTAGCTGAAGTTCGCCACGACCTTGAACTTCCCAGGTATCAGGACGCTCGGTGTTTAGAACACGTAGCGATACGTTACCGACCAGCTCGGCATCAAGACGGCCCTTTACTTGGCGCGCAGTAAGCAGCTTGCCGCTTTTGCCCGCTAGTGGTGAAGTATTAATACCGATAGTCATCGAAATAGATGGCTCATCAACGATGATTAAAGGCAGCGCATGTGGATTTTCAGTATCAGCCAGCGTCTCGCCCAATGTAATGGTCTCGATACCAGCAACGGCGATGATGTCGCCAGGATGGGCTTCAAGGGTTGGAACGCGCTCTAGCGCTTCAGTAATAAGTAGCTCTGAAATCTTTACGCGCTCTGTTGTTCCATCTGTCTTAATCCAGGTAACAAATTGACCCTTTTTAATCACACCTTCGCGAACACGGCAAAGTGCTAAGCGTCCAAGGAATGGTGAAGAGTCAAGGTTTGTAACGTGTGCTTGCAGTGGAGCACCTTCGTGATATTCAGGTGCTGGAATTGCCGAGAAGATAGTGTCGAATAAAACATCGAGGTTTGTTTCTTCTGGCATTCCACCATCAGCTGGACGAGTCAATGATGCACGACCTGCTTTAGCTGATGCGTAGACAACTGGGAATTCAATTTGTTCTTCGTTTGCACCAAGATCAAGGAATAGTTCGTAAGCCTCGTCAACAACTTCGGCGATACGTGAATCGGGACGGTCAACTTTGTTGATCAACAAGATAACTGGCAGATTCTTTTCTAGCGCTTTACGCAAAACGAAACGTGTTTGTGGCAATGGACCTTCTGAGGCATCGACCAACAAAATAACGCCGTCAACCATTTCAAGTCCACGTTCAACTTCGCCGCCGAAATCTGCGTGGCCTGGAGTATCAATGATGTTAACAATTGTTGCGCCGCGCTTTACCGCTGTGTTCTTCGCAAGAATCGTGATGCCCTTTTCGCGTTCTAGATCCATTGAATCCATCATGCGATCTTGACCTTCGCCCTGCACTTTGTGTGCTGCGAATGCGCCGGACTGCCACAACATCGCATCAACGAGAGTGGTCTTGCCGTGGTCCACGTGCGCGATAATCGCTACGTTGCGCAGATCTTCGCGCTTCTTAACTGGCAGGTCTTTTAGGTGCGCTTGGCGCTTTATTGAAATTGGTTTGCTAGACATTGAATCGAAACTCCACTACATCTCCGTCGGCCATTACATATTCCTTGCCTTCCATGCGTACTTTGCCTCTAGCTTTCGCTTCAGCCATGGATCCTGCTGCAACGAGATCTGCAAAACCGACGATTTCGGCTTTAATAAATCCCTTTTGGAAATCGGTATGAATAACACCAGCGGCCATGGGTGCGGTGTCACCTTTGTGAATTGTCCATGCACGTGCTTCTTTAGGGCCGGCAGTTAAATATGTCTGCAGTCCTAAAGTTGTAAACCCGACATGGGCTAAAGTCGCAAGACCTGGTTCTTTCAAACCAATTGATTGCAA
>CAXNEB010000034.1:0-12729 GCA_964201645.1 Candidatus Planktophila sp. | reverse complement strand
GCACCTTTAGTAAAAATGATTTCATCAACGCTGCCATTTAAGAATTTAGCAACAGTCGCGCGAGCACCTTCGTATGCATCGGTTGCTTCTTCAGCTAACTGATGCGCACCACGATGGACTGCGGCATTGTGCATTCGATAGAAATTGCTTTCTGCCTCAATTACCGAATTAGGTTTCTGGCTAGTGGCACCAGAATCCAAATAAACCAGCCTTTTCCCATCGCGAATAGTGCGCTCAAAGATCGGAAAATCTTGGCGCACTACGCGAGGGTCAAAGGCCATATTTTTACTTGCTTACATATTCGGCGTAGCCATTTGCTTCAAGCTTTTCAGCCAGCTCTGGTCCGCCTTCTTCAACAATGCGGCCGTCAGCAAATACATGAACGAAGTCTGGCTTGATGTAACGCAAAATTCGGGTGTAGTGAGTAATTAGCAATACCCCGAGATCGTTATCAGCTTTAGCACGAACTACGCCTTCGGAAACAATACGCAGAGCATCAACATCTAGCCCCGAGTCAGTCTCATCAAGGATTGCGATTTTTGGCTTAAGCAGTTCTAGCTGCATAATTTCGTGACGCTTCTTTTCGCCACCAGAGAATCCTTCGTTGACATTACGTTCAGCAAATGATGGATCCATGCTTAGCGCAGCCATGGCTGACTTAACTTCGCCAACCCAAGTGCGCAACTTAGGTGCTTCGCCACGAAGCGCAGTTGCTGCAGTACGCAGGAAGTTAGAAACTGAAACACCCGGAACTTCGACTGGATATTGCATAGCCAGGAATAAACCAGCGCGAGCGCGCTCGTCAACTGTCATATCAAGCAGGTCAACGCCATCGAGAGTCACCGTGCCGCCAGTAATCTGATACTTAGGGTGGCCTGCAATTGAGTAAGCCAAAGTAGATTTACCAGAACCGTTTGGTCCCATGATTGCATGGGTCTCACCGCTCTTGATGGTTAGGTCTACACCCTTCAAGATTTCAACTGGGCCATTTTCGGTATCTACTGAAACCTTTAGGCCGCGAATTTCTAGTGTGCTCATAACAATCCTCTACTTAACTTCAACGGTTACGGAATCTCCGTCAACCACTACTGCATAAACATCAACGGGCTGAACTGCTGGTAGCGTTAAAGCGACACCAGTTCTTAAATCAAACTCCGCACCATGTAACCAACATTCAATCTTGAAACCAGTTACATCGCCTTCGGAAAGCGAAGCATCTGAGTGACTGCAGGTGTCTCCGATTGCAAATACTTCGGAACCAACACGCGCCACGCAGATCGACTTGCCAGCTTTTTCAATGCGAACTGGCTTGCCCTCAAGCAAACTAGAAAGGCTTAAATCACTCATAGGGTTCCAGCTTTCTCGAGTTCGCCATCAATTCGATTCATTAAACGTTCTTGAATCTCAAGGTTGCCGATTTCAGAGACGATTTCGTTGAAGAAACCACGAACAACTAATCGGCGCGCATCTTCAACTGCGATGCCGCGAGACATCAAATAAAAGAGTTGTTCATCATCAAAGCGGCCAGTAGTACTTGCATGTCCTGCGCCAACAATTTCGCCAGTCTCAATTTCTAGATTAGGAACTGAGTCCGCGCGTGCGCCATCACTTAACAACAAGTTGCGGTTTAACTCATAAGTGTCAGTGCCTTCGGCGGCGGCGCGAATAAAGACATCGCCAATCCAGACAGTGTGTGCGTCTTGACCTGCAAGTGCGCCCTTGTAGTTAACGCGGGACTTTGCATTTGGGACTAAGTGATCAACAAACATACGGTGCTCGAAAAATTGTCCTGCCGTTGCAAAATAAACACCCAGTAGTTCAACGGATGCGCCTTGGCCCTTGAATTCAACGGTCGGAAGCAAACGGACTACATCTCCCCCAACGGTGACAATGATTGATTTAAATGTGGCATCTTTATCAACAATGGCATGCTGACGTCCAGCATGAATCGTCTTTGAGTCCCATTCCTGCAATGAAACTACCGTTAAATTCGACCCTGGCTCGCAAATGATCTCAATATCCTCGGCAATTAAATGATCGCCAGAATTTTCAATTATCACGGTTGCTTTTGCGTTTGCGCCAATACGAATCTGAACTCTAGAAAGTTCGGCATCTGATAATCCACCAGCTAAACGATGAAGTGAGATCGGCTCAGCGAGTTCAGTATTCGCCGCGATTTTTAGAAGCGTGACTTCGCTGGCTGCTTCGTGAATTCGACCAACGATTACATCGTCAGTACTTGATTCAGTCGATACTAGTTCGCGACCAATTCGCTCAAAAGTAACGCCAGCAGGGGCACTGCCAGTTAGCGCCAAAGTGTTACGGGTAGCTAATTTGAAAGTGCCATCGTGTAAGCCACCAAGACGCTTGAGCGGCGTAAACCGCCAAGCTTCTTCGCGCCCAGTTGGCGTTAAGTAGTTAGTTGTAAGAGTGGACATATTTAATTAACCAACCGCGCCTTCCATTTGGAGTTCGATCAAGCGGTTTAGCTCAAGTGCATACTCCATTGGTAGTTCGCGAGCAATTGGCTCAATAAATCCACGCACAATCATTGCCATGGCTTCATCTTCGGTTAAGCCACGTGACATTAAATAGAAGAGTTGATCATCGCTAACTTTTGAAACTGTTGCTTCGTGACCCATAGATACATCGTCTTCGCGAATATCAACATATGGATAGGTATCAGAGCGTGAAATAGTGTCAACCAATAGGGCATCACACTTAACTGTGCTCTTTGAATGATGCGCACCTTCTTGCACCTGCACTAGGCCGCGGTATGAAGTACGTCCGCCGCCACGTGCTACTGATTTAGAAATTACTGACGATGATGTGTATGGCGCTGCATGAACCATCTTGGCGCCAGAATCCTGATGTTGACCTTCGCCAGCGAAAGCTAGTGAAAGTGTTTCTCCCTTTGCATGTGGGCCCATCAAGAAGATCGCTGGGTACTTCATGGTTACCTTTGAACCGATATTGCCATCGACCCATTCCATGGTTGCACCCTCAGCACATGTTGCGCGTTTGGTTACTAGGTTATAAACGTTGTTAGACCAGTTTTGAATTGTGGTGTAACGAACGCGAGCACCCTTCTTAACAATGATCTCAACTACTGCTGAGTGCAATGAATCTGATTTATAAATTGGCGCGGTGCAACCTTCAACATAATGGATGTATGAATCTTCATCGGCGATGATCAAAGTACGCTCGAACTGACCCATGTTTTCAGTGTTGATACGGAAATAAGCCTGCAATGGAATATCTACATGGACGCCCTTAGGAACGTAGATGAAAGATCCACCTGACCAAACTGAAGTATTAAGGGCGGCGAACTTATTGTCGCCAACTGGAATTACGGTGCCGAAATACTCTTTAAAGAGTTCTGGGTGCTGCTTTAGCGCTGAATCGGTATCAAGGAAGATAACACCTTGCGCCTCTAGATCTTCGCGGATTGAGTGATAAACAACTTCAGACTCATACTGAGCTGCAACGCCGGACACTAAACGCTGCTTTTCAGCTTCTGGAATACCCAAACGGTCGTAAGTATTTTTGATTTCCTCAGGTAGATCTTCCCAAGTAGTCGCTTGCTTTTCAGTTGAGCGCACGAAGTACTTAATGGTGTCGAAGAAAATACCGCTTAAGTCTGAGCCCCAATTTGGCATTGGCTTCTTTTCAAAGAGCGTTAGCCCTTTAAGACGCAGATCAAGCATCCACTGCGGCTCGGATTTCTTCGCAGAGATATCGCGAACTACTTCCTCGTTAATGCCGCGCTTTGAGTTTGCGCCAGCATCATTCTTATCGGACCAACCGAATTCATAATTGCCGAGTCCATCGAGTTCTGGATGTGCGATAGTCATTAGTTGCCTCTCCGAGCGTTAGTTTTGTTAACTGCATTTTTAGTTATTGCATTGGGAATATATGTCGTACAAACACCGTCGCCATGTGCGATCGTTGCTAAACGTTGAACGTGGGTACCAAGTAGAGCCGAGAACGCGGCAGTTTCGGCTTCGCAAAGTTCTGGAAATTCAGCAGCCACGTGCGCAATGGGACAGTGATGCTGACAAATTTCTTCGCCCATTTTTCTTTCAATGACAGTTGCCGCATAACCTTGTTCAGTTAGAAAAGTTGCAAGGCCTTCGGTCTTATTTGGGGCGGTCTTAAGCGCTTCAAAACCTTTACGTTCGATGTCATCGGCGCGCGTCTTTGCGAAAGCTTGAACTAGATGGGCACCAGATTGCGCAGACATAAATTTAAGAGCTGCTACAGCTAAGTCATCGTAGGAATGCTCAAATTTTTGGCGACCTTGGTCGGTCATCACAAA
The DNA here is from genome assembly GCA_964201645.1 of Candidatus Planktophila sp. Taxonomy (GTDB): domain Bacteria; phylum Actinomycetota; class Actinomycetes; order Nanopelagicales; family Nanopelagicaceae; genus Planktophila. The sequence continues at coordinate 8,411 of CAXNEB010000034.1, read as the reverse complement.
AACTTTTGAAGGCCGACCACGACCGCGGGAAAGCCCCACATGTGGTTCGCGCGCTTCGAGAATTCCGTCGGCGATTAAGTTATCAAGGTGGCGGCGAATTCCCGCAGGCGTCAGAGCTAACCGCTCGCCTAAAGCCACGGCAGTCGATGGGCCATTTTCTAGAATTGAGCGTGCTATTGCGTCACGGGTGCGCAGATCATCGCCGGCTGGCGGTGCACTCATAATCTGGCTTTTCACAACATTAATGTATCGTAAATCGAGTCTTTCCTCTCAGCCAGCCATAGTGAGGGGCGCCTCAGGCTCGGTCACTACCCGCTGCCATAGGGTTGGGACATGCCGCTCCTCTACCTTTTGCTGGTTTTTCAAACTGGCATTGTGTTAACCGGTGCCGCAGTACGAATCACCGGATCAGGGTTGGGTTGTCCAACTTGGCCAGAGTGCACATATGGTTCTTATACCCCAGTTGCTGGGCAAGCCGAAGGCGCATTCCATGCCTGGATTGAATTTGGAAATCGGCTACTAACTTTCTTGCTTTTATTTGCCGCAGTTGCAGTCGTTATTTATGCAATTAAAAAAGCACGGCGCGATTTGCTTTGGCGCGCACTGTTACAGGTTCTTGGAATTTTTGGTCAAGGAATTATTGGCGGAATTACAGTTCTAACCGATTTAAATCCATTGGCGGTAGCAAGTCACTTTATTCTTTCCATATTTCTCATTGCAGGCGCTGTTTCGATTGTTGCCCGCGGACGCTCGCCCCTAATTTCAATTCGCCCCACTGAAACTAAAGTAAAGATCTTGGCGCACGTACAAGTTCTGCTGACATTTATTGTGATTGTGATTGGCACACTGGTTACTGGTTCTGGCCCACATGCTGGAGATAAAGATGCTCCTCGTTTGAAGCTGGATGAACGCGCAATCACTTGGCTACACGCTGATGCGGTGATTGCGCTTTTTGGTGTTTCACTTGCACTTCTCGTGCTTTCAGAAATTTCACCTGAGACTAAACGCAGAGTTAAAATCTTCTTTGCCATAACTCTGGCGCAGGGATTCGTTGGATACGCTCAATATGTACTTGGTCTGCCAGAACTTCTGGTAGTAGTCCACGTGCTCGGATCAACTCTGGTCTGGATTGCTTCATGGCGAATTTGGTTATCAATTACAACAGCGACAAAAGCATAGGAGCAAAGAATGAGTCAGATGACCGGTTGGACTGAGTTAGATGATCAAGCCGTCACCTACGCCCGCGCCCTTGCAATGGATGCAGTACAGAAGGTGGGTAATGGCCATCCAGGTACTGCGATGGCACTTGCTCCAGTTGCCTATAACTTATTTCAACGCCATTTAGTTCATGATCCAGCCGATCCAAATTGGATTGGTCGCGATCGTTTCATTCTCTCTTGTGGTCACTCTTCGATAACTCTTTACACTCAACTTTTCTATAGTGGGTATGGTTTAGAGATGGCTGATTTACAGTCATTTCGTACTTGGAACTCACTGACTCCAGGCCATCCTGAATTCGGTCACACTGCTGGCGTTGAAATGACAACTGGTCCGTTAGGTCAGGGTGTAGCAACCGCAGTTGGTATGGCGATGGCCGCTCGCTACGAACGCGGTTTATTTGATCCAGCTACTGCAGTTGGTAAATCCCTATTTGATCACACAATTTGGGTGATCTGTTCTGATGGTGATTTAGAAGAAGGCGTTAGCGCTGAAGCTTCATCACTAGCGGGAACTCAAGAGCTTGGTAACTTGGTAATGATTTACGATGACAATCGCATTTCAATTGAAGGCGACACTCATAACGCATTTACCGAAGATGTTTCTGCGCGCTATCGTGCATATGGTTGGCAGGTAATTGATGTCCCTGCTGCTGCAGATGGTCGAATTGATCTGCCGGCTGTTGATGCTGCGATGATTTCTGCAAAAGCCGAACTGACCAAGCCATCTTTAATTCGCATGCACTCTGTGATTGCTTGGCCCGCGCCAAAAGCAAAAGGAACCGCAGGTTCACATGGTTCAGCCCTGGGCGCCGAAGAAATTGCCGAAACCAAAAAGATTTTGGGTTTGAATCCCGATGAGCATTTTGCGCTACCTGCTGATGTTTTTGCTCACGTACGCAAAGTTAAGGATCGCGGCGCACAAGCACGTACCGATTGGGATGCTCGTCTGAAAACTTGGCAGGCTAGCAATCCAAAGGAAGCAGCACTGTTAAATCGCTTGCAGAGTAAAGAACTTCCGGCTGGCTGGGATTCCGAGTTACCAGTTTTCGAGGCCGGCACTCAATTAGCTACGCGCGCTGCATCTGGAAAAGCAATCAACGCACTCGCTAAACAAATGCCCGAACTATGGGGTGGCTCAGCTGACTTAGCTGGCAGTAATAACACTGATATTGACGGCGGCGGATCTTTCTTGCCTGCAACCAGCGCAATCAAAAACGCTAACCCATATGGCCGCATTGTTCACTTTGGAATTCGGGAACATGCCATGGGCTCGATTCTAAACGGTGCTGCACTTCATGGTTTAACTCGCTCCTTCGGCGGAACTTTCTTAGTCTTTAGCGACTACATGCGCCCTGCAGTTCGCTTGGCGGCGCTAATGAATATTCCAAGTACTTTTGTTTGGACTCACGATTCGATTGGCGTTGGCGAAGATGGCCCAACACATCAGCCAATCGAACATTTCGCCGCGCTTCGGGCGATTCCAAATCTTGATGTAATTCGCCCAGGTGATGCCAATGAAGTTAGCGTGGCGTGGCGCGAGATTATTGCCCGCCGCTCCCCTGCTGCAATTATCTTGTCTCGCCAAAATCTGCCCGTTATTGATCGCACAACTCATGCCTCTGCCCATGAAGTTGCTAAAGGCGCTTACATTCTAAAAGTCCCAAGTGGAAAAGCTAAAGTTACTTTGATTGCTACGGGTTCAGAAGTTTCACTAGCGCTAGATGTGGCAGCTGCCCTTGAAGCTAAATCAATTTCAACCGCAGTCGTTAGCGCGCCATGTCTTGAATGGTTTGATGCGCAACCAGCTGCCTACCGTGCTTCTGTTCTGCCAAATGATTCACTCAAGGTAAGTATTGAAGCCGGTATTTCACAGGGCTGGCATCGTTATGTTGGCAGCAATGGTTTGACCATTTCGCTTGAACATTACGGTGCTTCTGCATCAGCGCCTGTGCTGTTTAAGGAATTCGGTTTTAGTGTCGAAGCGATCGTTCCGCAGATTGAGGCAGCTCTGTAATGAAGATATCAGATCTTGCTAACGCAGGGTGCTCAGTCTGGCTAGATGATCTCTCGAGAGCTAAGTTGACTGGTACTGATGCTCATTCGTTACCTCCTCGAATCAAGAATTCTGGCGTTGTTGGCGTAACCACAAATCCCGCAATTTTCAAGACGGCTATTTTAGATGCCACTGAGTACGCAAGTGATATTTCTGCCCTCAAAGGCAAGTCAGTAGAGGATGTAATTACCAAGTTAACAACTGATGATGTTCGACAAGCATGTGATTTATTTGCCGATATTTATCGTTCTAGCAATGGCACCGATGGCCGAGTGAGCATTGAAGTGGATCCCCGGTCAGCGCATGACACTGCGGCCACTGTCAAAGAAGGTAAATCACTTTGGCAAATAATCGATCGCCCAAATGTATTGATCAAAGTTCCAGCCACTCTGGCTGGATTGCCTGCCATTACTGAGTTAATCGGTGTGGGCATCAGCGTTAATGTAACTTTGATATTTTCAATCGAACGCTACGTACAAGTGATCGAGGCTTACATCGCCGGTATTGAACTTGCAGCCAAGAACGGTGTGGACTTAGCTCAGATACATAGCGTTGCTTCATTTTTCATTAGTCGCCTAGATACTGCAATTGATCCGATCTTGAAAGCAGATGGCGGCGTTCTGGCACATTCCCTATTAGGCGCTGCGGCAATTGCTAATGCGCACTTGGCGTACGAGCAATTTGAAAAAGAGTTTGCGACTAATCGTTGGCAGGCACTTGCAGCCCAAGGTGCAAATGCACAGCGACCGCTATGGGCATCAACTGGCGTTAAAGACCCAGCTTATGACGACACTCGATATGTTCTGGAGTTAGTTGCCCCGAATACTGTCAACACCATGCCGCAGAGCACACTCGATGCGGTTATTGATCATGGTGTTTTCAAGGGCAACACCATTACTGGCAAATATGAGGAAGCCCGCATTGTTTTCAATCAGCTGGCCGAATTAGGTATTTCCATCGATAAAGTCACTGCCGACTTAGAATCAGATGGCGTTAAGAAGTTTGCTGATGCCTGGAACGAACTCCTGGCCAGCGTTAAAGGAGCAATGGCTTAGTGTTAATGATATCTGGTGAAAAAGTTGGCACTATCGATCGAAGCAGTGCTCTTTATAAAAAGATTGAAGCAGTAAATCCACGGCTAGCTGATAAAGATTCCACTATCTGGGGCGCAGCGGCCGAAGCTGAAGCAAGTGTTCGCCTCAATTGGATTGATGCACCCGAGAGTTCCCGCGATCTATTGCCCCAGCTAGATGCCATCAGCGCTAAATTCCGCAACCACACCCGAGTAGTTTTATGTGGAATGGGTGGATCTTCTTTAGCGCCTGAGGTGATTGCGGCGACTTATCGCAAAGAACTTTTTGTCCTTGATTCAACCGATCCGGTTTATATTCATCATGCGTTAGCTGGAGATCTTCGTGAAACCGTCGTCGTGGTTGGTTCTAAGTCAGGCTCGACGATTGAGACCGCATCACAGCGCGCTTTATTTGCCGAAGCGTTTCGTACTTTGAATTTGAATCCGGTAGATCATATGGTCATCGTTACTGACCCTGATTCGCCACTAGATAAAAGTGCTCGCGCCGATGGCTACACCGTAGTGAATGCTGATCCGAGCGTTGGCGGGCGCTTTAGCGCACTGACCGCATTTGGTTTAGTACCGGCTGCATTAATCGGTGTTGACGCTTCAGTTCTGCTAGATGCCGCGTCCGACGCAAAAGCGCAGATTATTTCTTCAGGTATTGCTATCGATATTGCGTATCTAATCAGCAGTGCTGGCCAGTATTTAACTTACTGCGATTCAGCTGCTATCCCAGGGCTTTCTGATTGGATTGAACAATTGGTAGCCGAATCAACTGGCAAGAATGAAGTTGGTCGCCTGCCTGTTGTAATTGAGAGTTCAACGGCAGCAGCCGGTGGTGACGCCTTTAGCATTGCTTTTAGCGGAGATGCTGATTTAGTCATTACTGGCGAACTAGGCGAACAGTTCTTCCTCTGGGAATGGGTAACTGCCTTAGTTGGTGCAGCTCTTGAGATTGATCCCTTTAATCAGCCGAATGTAACTGAAGCAAAAGAAGCCACTAACGCGCTCTTAAGCGAATGGAATGGCGTGCTTCCAGAATTCACAGCAGATGCCATCGATGGCGCAGTAGAAATATTTGGTGCAGGTTCTGACTTGACCACTGCACTTCGTAACTTCATCAACGAAATCCCAGCTGGTGGTTATGTAGCAGTCATGGCATATCTAGATCGCAGCGGCGATCGCGATTTAGCAAAATTGCGCGAAATCATTGCGCGCAAATCTAATCGACCAGTTACTTTCGGTTGGGGGCCAAGATTTCTACATTCAACCGGACAGTTTCATAAAGGTGGTCAGCAGAACGGTGCGTTCTTGCAGATTACTGGCGTTACAAATGGCGATGTAGTAATCCCGGGACAGAGTTACGGATTTAAGACTTTGATTATGGCTCAAGCACTTGGTGACCTACGAGCACTTGCTAAAAGAAAATACCCGCTGCTGCGATTACATTTAAGTGATCGAAGTGCGGGTATTGCTCAACTACTAAAAGTTGCCGAAGCACTTTAATTATTCGTCATCATCTCCGTGTAGCTTGCGCAAAGCATCTGCCAAAATCTTTTCGCCTTCAGCTTCGCTGCGACGCTCTTTAACGTAAGCTAAGTGAGTCTTATATGGCTCGTTCTTAACTGCAGAAGGTGGATTGTTCTTATCTAAACCGGCTGGCAAACCACACTTTGGGCAATCCCATTCAGCTGGAATTACTACGCCCTCTTCTTTAGCAAAAGATGGCTTTACTTCGTGGCCTTTGCCGCACCAATATGAAACATAGAAACGCTCAATTGATTCACCGCGCTCGGCCTCGCCCATTGGGCCAGCACCAACACGACTTCCGCGAATTGCACTACCCATTTGAGCTCCTTAAGAAAGTTGGAAAATTAAATTAAGCAGATTTTAAAACAAGACTTAGCGCAACTACGCCTGCAAACCAGAGGCCGCCAACCACAATTGTGATGCGATCAAGGTTCTTCTCAACGACTGAAGATCCGCCGAAGTTTGATGAAACGCCACCGCCGAATAGATCGGAAAGTCCGCTGCCTTTACCCTTGTGTAATAGAACCAAGAGAATCATCAACACGCTTGTGATGACCAGGATGATTGAAAGTGCGAGCTTCACGAATAGTTCTCCAACTTCGGTGGTGAGGTAAGGGCGTTATTCTACTTGACCAACGGCGCAAGTAAGCAATTCAGCGGCGATAAAGCGCCATTTAGCCGATCTTTAAGGCTACTCCCCGCGGTGGTAGCGGGCGATCTTGGCCAATTCTTCGGGATCAAGGCTGGCTCCGCCGATTAGAGCGCCGTCAACATCGTCCTTCTTCATGATCTCAGCGATATTTGCAGACTTAACTGAACCGCCATAAAGAATGCGCATGTTATCTGCAATCTCTGGTGAACCAATCTTGGCAACTTCAGCACGGATCGCAGCACATACTTCTTGCGCATCTTCCGGAGTTGCAGTCTTGCCAGTACCGATTGCCCAGACTGGTTCGTAGGCAATCACAATCTTCTTTAGCTCTGGTTTGGTAAACCCGGCAAGGCCAGCACGAACCTGAGCAAGTACGTGTTCTACATGTGTGCCAGCTTCGCGGATAGCAAGCTCTTCGCCACAACAGAAAATTGGAGTTAGCTCGTTAGCAAGTGCTGCTTTAATCTTCTTGTTAACAATCGCGTCGCTCTCTTTATGAATAGCGCGGCGTTCAGAGTGACCGATAACTACAAATGTGCAGCCTAACTTTGCCAACATCGAACCACTGATATCGCCGGTAAATGCGCCACTTGTTTCAGGGGAAAGATCTTGCGCACCGTAGAGCAAGCGCAAACGGTCGCCATCGATCAAAGTTTGGATTGAACGAATATCGGTAAATGGCGGAATGATCGCAACATCTACTGCGTCATAATCCTTATCGTCGAGGCTGTAAACCAACTTCTGAGCAACTGCAATTGCCTCAAGATGATTGAGGTTCATTTTCCAGTTACCTGCCATTAGTGGCTTACGCATTTTTATCCTCTTTCGAATTAGATTGCTTGAGCTTAACTACTTCAACAACTAGATATTTAAATACCAAGTGCAACAAGGCCAGGAAGTTCCTTGCCTTCTAGATACTCAAGCGAGGCGCCGCCGCCAGTTGAGATATATCCGAAATCGCTATCGGCAAAACCTAGTGCACGGACGGCAGCGGCTGAGTCTCCCCCGCCTACAACGCACAGACCAGAGACTTTTGTGAGCGCACTGGCAATTTCTTTAGTGCCGCCAGCGAATGCTGCGAATTCAAATACGCCCATTGGGCCATTCCAGAAAACAGTTTTACAGCCAGTAATTGCTTTCGCAAAAGCCGCCGCAGTTTCGGGGCCAATATCTAGACCCATTTGATCCGCCGGAATTGCATCTGCGCTTACTAAAGTCGCAGGTGAATCGGGCGCAAAAGCTGGTGCCACCAAAATATCGGTGGGCAGCAATAGTTCAACACCATTGACCTTTGCTCGCTCAAGCAACTCTTTAACGGTCGGAATCAAATCAACTTCAACCAGTGAGGTGCCGATTTCTTTCCCTTGAGCGGCCAAGAAAGTAAAGAGCATGCCGCCACCAATTGCGATGACATTTACTTTTTCGAGCAAGTTAGCGATTACACCAATCTTGTCGGAAACCTTGGCGCCGCCTAGCACGACTCCATATGGACGATCTGGGTTCTGAGTTAACTTCTTTAGCACTTCAACTTCAGCACTAACTAAGTAACCTGCTGCATTAGGCAACAACTTAGGTAAGTCATAGACCGAGGCATGTTTGCGGTGAACTGCGCCGAAACCATCTCCGACATAAGCATCGGCAAGTTTTGCCAGTTCGCTAGCTAACGCTGCGCGCTCGCTCTCTTCCTTACTGGTTTCAGCTGCGCTAAATCGAATATTTTCTAGTAACAAAATTTCACCTGGAATAAGTGAATTAGCTGCTTCAGTTACTCCAGGGCCAGTCACTGCAGTTGCAAATTTAATTGGCGTCCCGAGCAATTCACCTAAGCGCTTAGCTACTGGAGCTAGAGACAGTTCAGGCTTTGCTTCACCTTTTGGTCGA
>CAXNEB010000033.1:0-13687 GCA_964201645.1 Candidatus Planktophila sp. | reverse complement strand
CTTATTGATACATAGAAGTTTGCTACTTTGCGCAGCTCTTTAGCAACCGTACTTTTGCCAACCCCGCCTGGACCAGAAAGCACTAACAACTTTCCACGTTCAATTAAGGTAGGCCCAGCAAATTCAGCTAACAATGCGGGCAACTGTTTCGCACCTAAACCTTGAATCCGCCTCGTTGGCGAGATATTCAATCGCTCCATAACCGAACGTGCTCTAACTTTTCCCACACCTGAAATAGATTCTAGAAGTTCGAACACTCTCATCTTTGCAACTGCTTCATCATTTTTGCTGAGTTCGAAAACCTGGGTAAGTGAAAATTCACCACTTTTAATCTGAGCCTTTACTTCAGCCCGGCGTTTACGTGAAGCTGACGCTTTCGCTAGAGCTCGCGCACGATCTTCTGGCGAGAGTAGCGGTGGTTGCATGGGGTAAATCTATCGGGCTATGAGCGGTTCACAAATCTGCACAAGATTTGCATTGAACGCGGCTTCGCCTTGACTCCAGAATCGAGTGATAGGACGCCCGATAACCACGTAACTTGCTCCTGCTTCGATCGCAGCAAGGGGGCTCATTGTGCGAACTTGATCGTCAGTTGGTGCGCTTGCATCTAGCGGGCGAACACCTGGCGTGATGATCGCAGGTTCGTCACCAATGGCTGCGCGGATTGCGCCGACCTCCATAGGGGAACAGACGATTGCCCTAGCCCCAGCGGTAATAGCCAACTTAGCCAGACCAACTGCACTATCAATAGCGTTACTACGAAAACCAATTTCGACTAAATCGGATTCACCTAAACTCGTCAGAATTGTTACGGCCGTAACATCGGTTGCCGGAAGTTCCTTCGCTGCGGCGGCGATCATCGCTTGCCCACCTGATGCGTGTACCGTTAAAAAACGTGGCTTCAACTCAGCCACTGCGGCAGCTGCCTGACCAACGGTATTTGGGATGTCGTGCAGTTTCAGATCAAGGAATAGATCCAATTCATGTTCAGCGCAAACAGCTCGGACTCCTTCGGCCCCGAAATTCAAAAAGAATTCAAGTCCTAACTTAATTCCAGTTACGTGCGGAGCTACTAATCTCGCCCACTGCTTAGCAACCTCGAGATCTGAAGTATCAGTAGCTAAAATTATTGGCGCTTTCATCGCACACTACTCTCTGGTCGATGCGCAAACCCAACGGCTTCGCGAACCGAAGTAAAGCCTTTATCTGTCAAAATCTGGCGAAGTTCGCTTTGTATTTTGATGATGGCGGTTGGATTCCCAAAGGAAGCAGTCCCAACAGAAACCCCATTTGCACCTGCCAAAATTAATTCAAATGCATCAGCACCCGATGTAACTCCACCCATACCTAGAATCGGAACTTTCGGTAGCGCTTCATGCACTTGGTAAATAGCACGAACTGCCACTGGTCTAATCGCTGGCCCAGATAGACCACCAGTGCGTCCACCTAAATGAGGTCGCATGGTATTTGGATTTATCACCATTCCAAGAACAGTATTAATCAGGGCTAAGCCATCGGCGCCGGCATCGATAACACCGCGAGCAATTGAAACAATATCTGTCACATCAGGTGAGAGTTTGGCGATGATTGGCAAATCTCCACCAATGGTTCGACGAACGCCTTCGATTACCGTTTGGGCAGATTCCAGATGGCAAGCAAAAACCATGCCACGATTTTCCACATTAGGGCAAGAGATATTTACTTCAAGCGCTGAAATTCCAGCGACGCCTCGCAGTCGGCGTGCCAAAGATGCGAACTCTTCAGCTGTCTCACCCGCAATGGAAACAATGATGCGAGCCTTTTGCTCGACTAACCAAGCTAAATCATTAGCTAAAAATGCATCTATGCCTGGGCCTTGCAAACCAATCGAATTAAGCATTCCACTCGGTGTCTCGGCCATTCGCGGAGTAGCCCGGCCTGCGCGCGGTTTAGTCATGATTGATTTAGTAACAATCGCACCCATGTCGCGCAGATCAAAAAACTGCGCGAGTTCTTTTCCAGAGCTGGCGCAACCGCTGGCTGTAAAAATCGGAGCGGGGAACCAAGCGGTTCCTAAGGTAGTTGAGAAATCTAATGGCGACATTAGAGCACCAGAGTCTTGCCTACGAGATCCCATTCGATGGCTGCGCCATCCATAACTGGGCCATCAATACAAGAACGAAGATTACTAATTTTACCTGTCTCATCTTTGACCGGCAGTACGCAAGTCATGCAGATACCGATGCCACATGCCAGAGCTTCTTCATCTGCGCATTGATGAACTACATCTCCCCCATTTAAAATTTCGGAGATCGCTTTTAACATAGCCATCGGACCACAAGAGTAAATAACGTCAATTTGTAATTCCGAAACTAGCTGCGCAATTGGTGCCGTAATGCGACCGGTTTCACCCATTGATCCATCTTCAGTAAAGATTCGCAGCGAGTTAACGCTGCGCTTACCTTCGAGCGGTGCATAAATCTTTGATCCTGTGCTTGCACCTAATAACATATCTACGCGACAACCACGTTCCTTCAATACTTCAGCTAAACCAAATAATGGTGCTGACCCATAGCCGCCGCCTACCAAGAGTGCATTAACGCTAGTCGTTGGAATCCCAAACGCAGTTCCCAGTGGAAGAGTGATATCGATTTGTTCGCCTTCGGCAAGTCCGCAGAGCCAAGAAGAACCGCTTCCAAATGGCGCAACGATTAATTCAATCGCGCCGCCAAACTGCGGTGAAGTTGTTGTACGTGAGATAGCAAAGGCGCGCCGTAAAACCATTCTTGAATTAGGACCACCAACACTGATTGCTACAAAGTTACCAGGCTTGCATTGCGAAACTAATTCGCCAACGCTGATCAAAATTTGGTGATACTGACCGACTTTTTTATTTCCAACGATCGTTGCCAATAACTGAGCAGCGCTACGGTTAATTCCAGCCATGGTTAAGCCAACCACTTCTGAATAGATTTAACACTCATCTCACCCTGTTGCAGCGCAGCAATGCCAGAAACCGCAGCCGCAAAGCCAGCGGTAGTAGTGATGCACGGAATCGAGCGCTGGATAGCAGCCGTACGAATCATCCAGCCATCTGCTCGCGTACCTCTACCAACTGGAGTATTAATGACTAGATCGATTTCACCAGCGTGCAAAAGATCAACGATTGTGCGTTCCCCCATTGCGCCTTTACCTTCAGAATACTTGCGTACTTCTGTGACTGAGATACCAGATTCACGTAGGTAAGCAGAAGTTCCAGTGGTCGCCAAAATAGTAAAACCAAGGTCAATTAGTGACCTAGCTGGTGCGATGCCTTGGCTCTTATCTTTATCAGCCAACGAGACAAATACTTTTCCTGACTTTGGCAGTGGCCCGAAGGCTGAGATTTGGCTCTTGGCATAACTTTCACCGAAGGTAGCAGCAATTCCCATGACTTCTCCGGTTGAACGCATTTCAGGACCCAGCACAGAATCTATGCCACGCCCATCAACTCGACGGAAACGATTCCAAGGTAAAACTGCTTCCTTGACTGAGATGCCTTTTGCTTTTCCATTTCCAGCAGGCAACATTGCCTCACTTCGAAGTTGCGCAATTGTGGCACCGACTGAAATGCGAGCTGCAGCTTTAGCTAATGGCACACCAGTTGCTTTACTTACAAACGGCACGGTGCGAGATGCGCGTGGGTTAGCCTCTAGAACATAGAGTTGATTATCTGCGATTGCGAATTGAATATTGATTAATCCTCGAACACCAACACCACGAGCTATTCTCTCAGTTGCAACTTCAATTTCGGCAGCCATCGCAGAGGTAAGAGTCATCGCAGGAAGCACACAAGCGCTATCTCCAGAATGAATGCCAGCCTCTTCAATATGTTCCATGACGCCGCCTAAGAAAAGTTCGGTGCCATCGAATAGCGCATCTACATCAATTTCAATCGCACTATCTAGGAAACGATCTACCAATACTGGGCGATCAGGCGTGATGTCAGTTGCGCGAGCAATAAATCCAGAAAGTGATTCATCATCGTAAACAATCTCCATGCCTCGCCCACCCAGCACAAAACTTGGACGTACTAATACTGGATAGCCAATATCGTGTGCGATCTTTAGCGCTTCCATTTGTGAAGCTGCCATTCCGAATTTAGGCGCCACTAACTCCTGCTGAGCCAGTACTTCACCGAATTCACCCCGATCTTCGGCCAGATTAATTGCTTCAGGAGAAGTACCCAGAATATTTACCCCGGCTGCTTTTAAGCCAGCTGCAAGTCCAAGTGGAGTTTGCCCACCTAACTGAGTAATGACACCAAGAACAGGGCCAGCTAGTTCTTCAGCGCGTACAACTTCCAGAACGTCTTCCAAAGTTAGCGGCTCAAAATAAAGTCGATCACTAGTGTCGTAGTCAGTCGAAACTGTCTCCGGATTGCAATTGATCATTACCGTTTCAAAATCGGACTCACGCAAGGTAAATGAGGCATGCACGCACGAATAATCAAACTCAATTCCTTGGCCGATGCGGTTTGGGCCAGAACCTAAAATAATGACTGCCGGCTTAGTTCGCGGCTTAACTTCACTCTCTTCTTCATAACTGGAATAGTGATATGGAGTAAATGCTTCAAATTCCGCAGCGCAAGTGTCTACCGTTTTGTAGACCGCATGAACGCTCAAGTTAATTCGTGCTGCTCGAACATCTGCTTCAGATAGCCCACGCAACTCGGCAATCTGTTTATCTGAAAAACCTAACTGCTTTGCATTACGCAAAACTTCATCAGTTAACTCTCCCGGAATTGCAATTACTTTTGCCGCTTCATTTAACTCAATGATCTGATTCAGGAACCATGGGTCAATCTTGCACGCTTCAAACACCTCGGATATTGAAGCACCCCACCAGAGAGCACGCTGAACTTGTTGTAAACGATATTCAGTCGGAATCTCGATAGCTTTCAGAAGCGCTGCGAGTTCTCCTGAGGAAGGAGCGGCTGGCCAAGAAAACGGAGCTTCTTTGCGCTCTAATGAGCGCAGCGCTTTCTGTAAAGCTTCGGCAAATGAACGACCGATGGCCATCGCCTCACCGACTGATTTCATAGTCGTCGTTAAACGGGGGTCGGCATCGGCAAACTTTTCAAAGGCAAATCGGGGTGCTTTAACAACTACGTAATCCAGAGTTGGCTCAAATGAAGCTGGCGTGACCTTGGTTATGTCATTTTGAATCTCATCAAGTGAGTAACCAATAGCTAATTTGGTGGCAATCTTGGCAATCGGGAACCCAGTTGCTTTTGATGCCAGCGCACTCGATCGTGAAACGCGAGGGTTCATTTCGATCACAATTATTCGTCCGTCAACTGGATTAACTGCGAACTGAATGTTACAGCCACCAGTTGCAACGCCAACTTCACGAATGATATCGATCGAAAGATTACGCAGACGTTGATACTCAACATCAGTCAAGGTCATAGCCGGAGCTACGGTTATTGAGTCGCCGGTGTGAACTCCCATGGGATCAACGTTCTCAATAGTACAAACGATGACCACATTATCTTTATGATCGCGCATTACTTCGAGCTCGTACTCTTTCCAACCAATGATCGACTCTTCAATCAAAACTTCAGTTGTTGGGCTATGCGTTAAACCAGCACCGGCAATCTGTCGCAGTGATGGTTCATCAAAAGCAATTCCGGAACCGAGACCACCCATCGTAAACGAGGGCCGAACCACGACTGGGTAATTTAGAACAACGGCGGCAGCGAGAACTTCATCAATGGTGTGACAGATGATCGATTTGGAAGATTCTCCCCCAACTTTTTCAACGATTGCCCTAAAGAGCTCACGATTCTCGCCCCGGTTAATCGCTGGGATATCCGCACCAATTAACTTCACATTGAACTTAGCTAGCGTTCCTCGCTCGCTTAGCGCAATCGCTGCATTTAGCGCGGTCTGCCCACCCAAAGTGGCCAGAATCGCATCAGGTCTTTCGATCTCGATAATTTTTTCAATGTATTCAGCGGAAATAGGTTCGATATATGTAGCGTCTGCGAATTCGGGGTCAGTCATAATCGTGGCCGGATTTGAGTTAACTAAAATAACTCGGATACCTTCAGCGCGTAGTACGCGACAAGCTTGGGTTCCAGAGTAATCAAACTCGCAAGCTTGCCCAATTACGATCGGACCGCTACCGATTACTAGAACACTTTTAATAGAATTATCTCTAGGCATTGACCGCTCCGACTGGATTGGCGGCCATTAAATCGACGAAACGATCGAATAAGTAATTTGCATCATGGGGACCTGCAGCTGCTTCTGGGTGATACTGCACGCTAAACGCTGGTTGTTCTAGCAGAGCTAAACCTTCAACCACATCGTCATTTAAATTCACATGCGTGACATGTCCGGGACCAAAGACAGTCGTGAAAGTACCGGTGGTTGGCGCTTTGATGGCAAACCCATGATTATGTGCGGTAATTTCAACTTTCTCAGTAACTTTATCGATCACCGGCTGATTAATTCCGCGGTGTCCAAATTGCAGTTTATAAGATTCAAAACCAAGTGCGCGACCCAAAATCTGATGACCAAAACAGATGCCGAAGATCGGAATCTTTGCTGATAAGACTTCGCGGACTAATTCAACAGTCTCATTCATAGTTGATGGATCGCCAGGTCCATTCGAAATAAAAACGCCATCAGGATTAAGTTCCAGAATTTGCGCAAAGTTGGTAGTGGCAGGCAGGACATGAACTTCGATACCGCGGGCAGCCATTGAACGAGGTGTTGCTGCCTTGATTCCTAGGTCAAGGGCTGCCACTGTGAATTTCTTCTCGCCGATAGCTGGCACAACGTAAGGTTTATCGGTAGATACATCTTTAGCCAAATACGCACCTGACATAGCACCGCTTGATCGAACCTGCGTAACCATCTCTTCGATTGAAAGATCGACACCCGAGAAAATTCCGACTTTCATTGCCCCGCGATCACGCAAATGCCTAGTGAGTGCTCGGGTGTCTACTCCCCTGATCCCGATTACGCTCTGCGCGATCAAATCATCTTCGAGCGAACGCTCACTCCGCCAATTACTCACTATTGCTGACGGATTACGAACTACAAAGCCACTCACCCAGATCTTGGTCGATTCTTCATCGGGTGAATTCATCCCAGTGTTACCAATATGTGGCGCAGTCATGATTACGACTTGCTTGTGATAACTCGGATCAGTCAGAGTCTCTTGGTAGCCAGTCATGCCAGTTGAGAAGACGGCTTCGCCAAAAGTGATTCCGGTAGCAGCCCATGAACTGCCCATGAAGATGCGGCCATCTTCTAAAACCAAAAGCGCCTTACCCACCAAAGACCAACTTTCCATTAAAGAAGGTGTGCGTTACGACGCCCGGCAGTTCAATGCCATGGAATGGCGTGTTCTTTGATCTAGTAGACATCAAGTCGCGATCAACTACCCACTTTGCGGCGGTATCCACGACGGTGAGATTAGCAACGCTTCCAACTTCTAACGGCTGGCCGTGATTTTCATAGCGCGCAATTTTCGCTGGCGTTATTGAAAGTCGCTGTGCGACGCCTTCGTAGGTCATCGCCCCAGTTTCAACCATTGTTTTAATCACAATCGAAAGAGCTGTCTCAAGACCGACCATTCCGAAACTAGCTACCGACCACTCGCAATCTTTACTTTCAGAGCTATGTGGCGCATGGTCAGTTGCGACAATGTCGATGGTTCCATCAGCTAATCCGGCTCGCAGAGCCATAACATCGCTTTCAAGTCGCAGGGGTGGATTAACTTTGAAGATAGGATCGTAATTTTTTGCATATTCATCTGTTAGTAAAAGGTGATGTGGAGTAACTTCAGCAGTTACCTGAATGCCGCGAGCTTTGGCCCAGCGAATAATTTCGACGCCACCTGCAGTTGTGAGATGGCAAATATGAAGTCTCGACTTTGTATGTTCAGCGAGCAATACATCACGGGCAATAATTGCTTCTTCAGCAACTGCTGGCCAACCTTTAAGTCCGAGTTGCGCTGAAATTTCACCCTCATTCATTTGGGCATCTTGGGTGAGCATCGGCTCTTGTGCATGTTGCGCAATGACGCCATCAAATTTCTTTACATACTCCAGAGCACGTCGCATGATCAGCGGATCAAAGACACACTTTCCATCATCACTGAACACTCTTACCCGTGCTGACGAATCAGCCATCGCGCCAATCTCAGAAAGCGTCTGCCCATTTAATCCTTGTGTGACCGCACCGATTGGAAAAACATCACATAAACCAGCTGCTTGACCAAGTCGATATACCTGTTCGACTACACCTGCGGTGTCGGCAACCGGTGAAGTATTCGCCATCGCACTAATCGCAGTGAAGCCACCTCGCACTGCAGAGAGCGAACCGGTAGCAACAGTCTCTGACTCTTCAAAACCTGGCTCACGCAAATGAGTATGTAGATCTACTAAGCCCGGTAGCACTTGTTTGCCTGCAAGATCGATGACAATATGATTCTCTGCCAACGAACCGGTTGCAACAAAGTGTCCATCTTGTATTGCTAGATCTGAACTTTTTCCATTTGGCAAAGTTGCATTCTTTAGTAAATAACTCATTAGTTGATTCCGCCTTCGATTGGTGCCCCGCCAAGTAATAGATAAAGAATCGCCATTCGCACGCTCACGCCGTTGCTAACTTGTTCGACAATAACCGACCTAGCGCTATCTGCAGCTTCAGCCGTAATCTCGAACCCTCGGTTCATAGGGCCTGGATGCATGATGATCGCATTCGAATTAAGCGCCTTCACACGATCACGATTTAGCCCGAAGTATCTAGAATATTCCCGAGCATTTGGAAAGAAAATTTCGTGCATACGTTCTTGTTGAATGCGTAGCATCATAATTACATCGACTTGCGGAAGAACTGAATCCAAATCATACGAAATCGTTACTGGCCAACTATCTACGCCAAATGGCAGCAAGGTTGGTGGCGCTACTAGCGTTACATGTGCACCCAACTTTGCTAACAACAAGACATTTGAACGAGCGACTCGAGAATGGAGAATGTCGCCGACAATTGCTACGCGCAGGCCAGATAAATCTTTAGCTCCTTTACCGAGATGTTTACGAATCGTGTAAGCGTCGAGCAGAGCTTGGCTAGGATGTTCATGTGTTCCGTCACCGGCATTAATTACCGCACCACTCATCCACTGATTATCGGCTAATCGAAATGGCGCACCCGAAGCAGGATGACGTATAACAACCGCATCAGCTCCCATCGCTTGCAGAGTTTGCGCAGTATCTTTCAAGGACTCGCCTTTACTTAGACTTGAGCCCTTCGCGGAAAAATTGATTACATCTGCAGAGAGACGTTTAGCGGCCGCTTCGAAGGAGATCCGAGTTCGGGTTGAATCCTCGGCAAATAGATTCACGATTGTGCGACCACGCAATGTTGGTAGCTTTTTCATAGGACCATCAGAGATGCGTGCCAGCTCAGCTGCAGTGTCAAGAATTAGAATCGCTTCGTCGCGCGAGAGATCATTGATACTAAGTAAATGTTTCACTTGACTCCCCCTTCGGCGATCGTTACTTCATCGACTCCATCGACTTCAACCAAATTCACTTTGATTACTTCGCTACGAGAGGTTGGAATATTCTTTCCGACGAAATCTGCCTTAATTGGCAACTCACGATGTCCACGATCTACTAAGACTGCTAGCGAAACGCTGGTCGGCCGGCCGATCTCGCCCAGGGCATCAAGTGCGGCACGGATCGTACGACCAGAGAAGAGAACATCATCGACCAAGACCACATGTCGGCCTTCAACACCTGCTGCAGGAATTAGCGTCGGCAAAAGCGCTTTAGGTGATCGGGTGCGCAGGTCATCACGATGCATCGTTGTATCTAGAGTTCCGACTGCAACTTGACCACCTTCAATTTTATTAATGGCTGCAGCAATGCGCGTGGCTAAGTGAGCCCCGCGCGTAGGAATGCCTAAAAGAGTGATTGAGTCAGCACCGTCATAGCGCTCAAGAATTTCATGAGCTATGCGGACTATTGCCCGCGATATATCGGGCGCAGGCAGAACTGTTTTCATATAAATCTCCTTCCCCACCTCGCAGGATGGGTCTTAAAGGATGCGGCGTAAGAATAGCAGTAGGGCGACCAAACCTGTGGATGGGCCAAGTCACTGGTTTTCCGATCGGACTAACTTTGGGCGCATGAATACAAATCTGCAGCCCGATTCTTTTACTCGTCCATTTCCCAGCAACATTGAAATCGGTCGCCGCATGCGCGAAGCTCGGAAGAAGCGGGGCTGGACTATTGCCGAGATGGCCGAAGTTGGCAAGATAAAGGCTGTTGTTATTGGCTCATATGAGCGCGGATCACGAAATATGCCCATCTCCCGGCTTGGCGAGATCGCCAGAATTCTGGGGGTTGATGTGGACTTCCTGCTGGGTCAACCGCACGTTCGCCAAGATCATGTGCAAGTTCTGACCCTAGATTTGCGAGTGCTCAGTCGGCCGAGTTTTACCAATCCAAGTCGGCAATTGCTTTTGGTGAGCTACTGCGCGGGAATAGTGAAAAGACGTAGCGACTGGAATGGCGAAGTTCTCTCGATTAGAGAATCTGACATTTTGAATTTAGGTTTTGCAATGGGAATTGAACAAGCTGACCTTTTACATTGGTTAACGCAGGAAAAGTACTTGATTACAAAGATAAATCGCCCTTAATCGAAGTGATCTTTGCTAGAACGCCATGAATGTAACCGGCTGATTCTTCAGTTGATAGATCTTTGGCGAGAATAAGCGCCTCATCGATCGCAACCGCGTCCGGAATCTCGTTAGCCCAGAGAATTTCAAAAATTGCGATGCGCAAAATATTTCGATCAACTGCAGCCAAACGGTCTAAATCCCAACCTTGAATATATGTTGCGATTAGTTCGTCGATCTTACGTTTATGGTCTGAAACGCCCGTTACTAACTCTTTGGTGTAATCACGAACCGGTGGCAGCTCCGCATCTTCACTGATGTTCAGGCGCGTTTCAATAATTGTTAGTGGATCACTTTTTCGGATATCAGCTTCGTAGAGAATATCCAGACTATGTTTTCGAGCTTTGCTGCGTGCGGACACTAGTTAGCGCGACCTTGATACGATCCATCTCTAGTATCAACCATGATCTTTTCATCTTGCTTGATGAAAAGTGGTACCTGGATTTGGATTCCAGTTTCAACTGTGGCTGGCTTTGTACCGCCTGAAGATCGATCGCCCTGCAGACCTGGCTCCGTGTAAGTGACCGTTAACTGAACAGAGGCAGGCAGTTCAATATAAAGCGGGTTGTTTTCGTGAATAGCAACGATAGCCTCAGTATTTTCGAGCATATAATTCGCAGCATCGCCAACAGTCGCAGCTGAAATATTCATTTGATCATAAGTTTTGTTATCCATGAACACAAAATCTTCGCCCTCTTTATAGAGGAACTGCATCTCGCGCTTTTCAAGAATCGCAATCTCAATCTTCACACCAGCATTTAATGTCTTTTCAACCACTTTGCCAGTTAGCACCTGACGCATTTTGGTGCGCACGAAAGCTGGGCCTTTGCCTGGCTTAACATGCTGGAACTCGATGACAGTCCAAAGTGACCCTTCAATATCAAGACACATGCCATTTTTAAGATCACTCGTGGTTGCCACTAGGAAACTCCCCTTATCGCGCAGCTTTACGCAAACTTTTATGCCACCGCAGTTCGGTGAACTCGCGCTTAGGATACCTAATACAGGTACGAATACTTAAATCCGCACCTGCGATGTCATCATTTAAATTCTTACTTGATTAGGCCCTTTAACCCTGAAATAGCCAAGGCGTATGAATTAGGACCAAAACCGCCGATCGTCCCGTTTGCTACACCTGAAATAACTGAAGTGTGACGAAACTCTTCGCGAGCTAACGGATTGGATAAATGAACTTCAATCAAAGGTGATTTAACTAATTCAGCCGCATCGCGTATCGCATAAGAATAATGCGTAAATGCAGCCGGATTAATGATTACCGGGGTTGAATTATCTGCAGCTTCGTGTAACCAGGAAATAATGGTTGCTTCGTCATCACTTTGGCGAACATCGGCGCTAAAGCCATGGCTTTTAGCTGACTCTTCAATGAAAGACTTAAGTTGCGGATAATTAAAATCCCCATAGATGCTCGAGTCGCGAATATCTAAGCGCGCTAGGTTCGGACCATTAATCACCAGAATCTTCATGAGCAAAGCCTCTCATATGCGGCGAGTAAGTCGCTTTCACTAGGCGCTTCAATTCGTAGCGTCTTGCCGATTTCACTGATTGCCACGAAACGTAATGTGCCCGATCGTGACTTCTTATCGATTGCCATGTTGGCGCGAAGCTCTGGCCAATGACGGCTCTCATACGAGGTTGGCAAACCCAAGTTTTCTAGAATTTGCTTATGTAACTCAGTCACTTGGTCTTCAAGAATGCCGGATTGATTTGCCAGATTCGCGGCGTATACCAAGCCAATCGCTACGCACTCGCCATGTCGCAAAACATACTTGCTATGTAATTCGATGGCATGACCAAGAGTGTGACCATAGTTCAAAATTTCTCGATCAAAACTCTCTTTGAAATCGCCACTAACCACTTTTGCTTTTACGGCAATTGAACGTGCTATCAAATCCAGCGTCAGTGCATGATCACCGCGTACTTCCCCTACAGATTTGTTTTTGAGTAACTCAATAATCTCGGCATCGACGATAAAGCCGCACTTAACTACTTCAGCTAATCCTGCGGCGAAATCGCGATCGCTCAAAGTCGCTAGCCAGGAAAGATCAACTAAAACCGAAATTGGTGAATAAAACGAACCAATTAGATTCTTTCCGTACTCACTGTTTATTCCGGTCTTGCCTCCCACGGCGGCATCGACCATAGCCGCCAGTGTTGTAGGAACAGCCACCCAATCGATGCCACGTAACCAACTGCTCGCTACGAAACCAGAAAGATCGGTAACCGCGCCGCCACCAACTGCCACGACTAAGTCATTACGTGTGAATCCCGCAGCACCTAACCAATCGAGAAGTTTTTGGTAAGTTGCAAAAGATTTTCCGGCCTCAGAATCTGGGACAGTGAAAATATGAACTTGTGCGTCTGTCTCTGGCAAATCAACGATGCGATCGGCCATGGCTTCAGAAACAATAACTGCAATCTGTCCGCGATTTACAAAATACGGCTCAATGGCTTTTTGCCAATCTACATCAATGAACACTTCATAATTACGATCGGCTGAGACGGAAATACTGTTCATCATGCGACCGCCAAAATATCTGCACAGATTTCATTGACGGTACGATCATCAACTGGCACTACTGCAGTTGCCAAGCTCTCGTAGATTGGGCGCCTGGAACTCATCAACTCATTCCACTGGGCACGTGGATTGCCCAATAAAAGCGGACGATCGCGATTAAACCCAACGCGAGCCGCGGCTTTACCAAGTGAGATATCGAGAAATATAACGGTGGCTCCACTGTTGCGAAGTAGCTCTTGAGCTTGCGGTGAAATGGGTGCGCCACCTCCAAGTGAGACCACACCGCTATCAGATTGCAGAACTTCCGCCAGCACTATCAACTCTTCAGCTCGAAATACTGGCTCACCTAAATCTACAAAGATGTCAGAAATTTTCTTATCTAACTTGGCTTCGATCAGCGAATCAGTATCGGCAAACTTAACCCTCATC
>CAXNEB010000032.1:0-13879 GCA_964201645.1 Candidatus Planktophila sp. | reverse complement strand
TGTCGATGTTGAGATTCAAACTGATGAAGGCCCAAAGCAATTCCGCGTTGAAGTAGAGCGCGTACACATGGAAGAAGACACCGGCAAATCACTTCACGTAGGTGGCGCAACTGGTCGTATCCATGGTGCTGATTACTCACTACTTGATTACAACCGAGCTGGTATTCCATTAGTTGAAATTGTTACCAAGATTGTGTCGGGCACCGGCAAGTACGCACCAGAAGTTGCCAAAGCTTATGTCAGCGAACTACGCGATATTTTGCGCGGCCTAGGTGTATCCGATGTGAAGATGGAACAAGGCTCACTTCGTTGCGATGCCAACGTTTCATTACGGCTAATTGGCTCGGATGTTTTAGGTACTCGCTCTGAAACTAAAAACGTTAACTCGCTTCGTTCAGTCGAGCGCGCAGTACGTGGTGAAATGATTCGCCATGCTGAACTTTTAAACAAAGGCGAGCGAGTAGTACAAGAAACTCGTCACTTCCAAGAAGATACTGGTTTAACTCGCTCAGGCCGTTCCAAAGAACAAGCCGAGGATTACCGCTATTTTCCAGAACCAGATTTAGTTCCAGTTGCACCTGATGCCGCATGGATTGAAGAACTTCGCGCTGGGATCCCAGAACGTCCATCATTACACCGCAAACGTTTACAAGAAGCTTGGAACGTTCCTGCCAAAGAAATGGAAGCAATGATTAATGCCGATGTACTTGGCATTGTCGAAGCAACTGTCGCACTTGGCGCAGATCCAACTAAAGCGCGCTCTTGGTGGCTAGGTGAGATCTCGCGTCTGGCTAATGAACGCGATACTGCAATTGCAGATCTCGCAATCACACCAACTGATGTTGCGGCCATCGTGGCGCTGGTTGAAAAAGGCGAACTAACCGACAAGCTTGCCCGTCAAGTTGTTGAAGGTGTTATCGCGGGCGAAGGTACACCGGCTGAAGTTGTAGCAAAGCGCGGCATCAAGGTCGTAAATGATGATGGCGCACTAATGGCTGCTATTGAAAAGGTTTGTACTGAACAATCTGAAACTGCTGAGAAAGTTCGCAGTGGTCACTTGCCGGCAGCGGGTGCGCTAATTGGCGCAGTTATGAAAGAGACTAAGGGCCAAGCAGATGCTGCTCGCGTGAGAGAGCTTTTACTCGCTCACCTAGGCCAAGCATAAATTTCGCGACGTATTGCTCATTACAGGTTAGAATTCCAACATGTCTAATATGAAACCTCGCTCCGGTCTAGTAACTGATGGTTTAGAGCGAGCTCCTGCGCGAGGAATGTTGCGCGCAGTTGGAATGGGTGATGAAGATTGGGTGAAGCCGCAGATCGGTATCGCATCTTCTTGGAATGAAATCACCCCATGCAACCTCTCACTTGATCGTTTAGCAAAAGCATCTAAGCAAGGTGTAATCGATGCTGGTGGTTTCCCTATGCAATTCGGCACTATCTCAGTTTCTGATGGAATTTCGATGGGCCACGAAGGAATGCACTTCTCACTTGTATCTCGCGAAGTGATTGCCGACTCAGTTGAAACTGTGATGCAGGCAGAGCGCTTAGATGGCATGGTTACTTTTGCTGGTTGCGATAAGTCGCTACCGGGAATGATGATGGCAGCTGCGCGCATAAATGTGGCATCAGTTTTCGTTTATGCAGGTTCAACTTTGCCTGGTCAAGTAGATGGCAAAGATGTAACGATCATCGATGCTTTCGAAGCAGTTGGAGCATGTGCTCGTGGTTTGATTTCGCAAGATCAAGTTGATCGAATCGAACGTGCAATCTGTCCAGGCGAAGGTGCATGCGGCGGTATGTATACGGCTAACACCATGGCATCAATCGGCGAAGCAATTGGATTATCACTACCTGGTTCAGCAGCACCTCCTGCAGTAGATCGCCGCCGCGATGCTTTCGCAGTTAAGTCTGGCGCTGCAGTTGTAGAGCTAATTCGTCAAGGAATTACTACTCGCGACATTCTCTCCAAGAAAGCTTTTGAAAATGCGATCACGATGTTGATGGCATTGGGTGGCTCTACTAACGCTGTATTGCACTTACTTGCAATTGCTCACGAAGCCGACGTTGATCTTGAGATAGATGATTTCCATCGCATCGGTTCAAAGGTTCCACTGCTTGGTGATCTAAAACCATTCGGTCGTTTTGTTATGTCAGATATGGATAAAGCCGGGGGAGTCCCAGTAGTTCTCAAAGCGTTACTAGATGCTGGTTTGCTTCATGGTGATGTTCTAACTGTTACCGGAAAAACTATGGCTGAAAACTTAGCTGAGATTTCACCACCAGATCCAGATGGCGAAATTCTGCGCGCAACATCAAAGCCAATGTCACTTGGCGGCGGCATCACGATTCTTAAGGGATCTCTCGCACCTGAAGGCGCGGTTTGCAAAACTGCCGGTGTTGGCATCGAAGAATTTGAAGGACCTGCACGAGTTTTCGAACGCGAACAAGCAGCGATGGATGCACTTGAGGACGGAACGATTCAAGCTGGCGATGTAGTTGTGATTCGTTACGAAGGACCAAAGGGTGGTCCAGGAATGCGCGAAATGTTAATGATCACTGGTGCAATTAAAGGCGCCGGTCTTGGTAAATCCACTCTGCTATTAACTGATGGTCGTTTCTCGGGTGGATCAACTGGATTGTGTGTTGGCCATGTCGCACCAGAGGCAGTAGATGGTGGGCCGATTGCTTTTATTCAAGATGGCGATCGAGTGCGGATCAATACGGTTACTCGCCAACTAGATCTTTTGGTTGACGAAGCCGTTTTGGCCGAACGTCGCAAGGGCTTTAAGCCAGTGCCACATAAATACACCCGCGGTGTCTTGGCTAAATATGCCAAGTTGGTGGGTTCTGCTTCTAAAGGCGCAGTCTGCGACTAAAACTGTGACCCAGTAGACCCTCTCATAGTTTGAGATGGTGATCTCAGGGGTTGACTCACACGCTTGACCATTGGAGAATATGGGCATGCGTTCATCAGTGGTGATCCGAAAGCGTGCGATCTAGCAACATCGATCGCGCGCTACCCTCAGTTGAAACTGAGGGTTTTTTCATTTAACCGTTTAACGCTAACGACCTAGAGAGTAAAGAGAGCGAAAGGAGTAACGAAGATGAGTCAAGTAACTGGAGCCCAGAGCCTAGTCAACAGCTTGGAAGCAGCTGGCGTCGATGTCATGTTCGGTATTCCGGGCGGTGCAATTTTGCCGGCTTACGATCCGATCTTTGATTCTAAAATTCGCCACATCTTGGTTCGTCACGAACAAGGTGCTGGTCACGCTGCAACTGGTTATGCCCAAGTTACTGGTCGCGTTGGTGTTTGTATCGCCACCTCAGGCCCAGGCGCTACCAACTTAGTTACACCGTTAGCAGATGCGGCGATGGATTCAGTTCCGATGGTTGCAATCACTGGTCAAGTTCCCTCCCTTGCAATTGGAACCGACGCGTTTCAAGAAGCAGATATCCGCGGCATCACAATGCCATTTGCAAAACACAATTATTTGATTACTGACCCAGCTGATATCCCTCGTGCAATCGCTGAGGCTTTTCATATCGCAAGTACTGGTAGACCTGGCCCAGTTCTAGTTGATATTGCAAAAGACGCGCTACAAAAGATGACTGACTTTAAGTATCCAACTTCAGTTAGTTTAAAAGGTTACCAACCAAGACTTGAGCCAAATGCACAAGCAATCGCAGATGCTGCGGCGTTAATTACCCAATCAAGCAAGCCAATTTTCTATGTTGGCGGCGGAGTTATCAAAGCCGATGCTCACCGTGAATTGTTAGAACTAGCTAACTTACTTGGCGCACCAGTTGTTACAACTTTGATGGCGCGTGGTGCTTTCCCAGATAGCCACCCATTGCATTTAGGTATGCCTGGCATGCACGGAACTGTTGCTGCTGTTACTGGCCTGCAAAAAGCCGATCTACTAATTACCTTAGGCGCTCGCTTTGACGATCGCGTAACGGGCAAGCTTTCAACATTTGCCACAAATGCCAAAGTAATTCACTGTGATATCGACCCAGCTGAAATGAATAAGAACCGCTTTGCTGACGTTGCTGTTATCGGCGATGTTAAGCACACTATCCAAGCGCTAATCCCAACGCTTAAGGCAGCACTTGCTAAGAACAAACCAGATTTAACTGAATGGTTGCGCCAGATGAATTCGCTAAAGAGTTCATATCCACTTGGTTATGACCAACCATCTGATGGTTCACTTTCACCACAATATGTAATTGAGCGCTTAGGAAAAATTTCTGGGCCAGATACCATCTTTACTTCAGGTGTCGGTCAGCATCAAATGTGGGCAGCACAATTTATCTCTTACGAAAACCCACGCACTTGGCTTAACTCTGGTGGCTTAGGCACGATGGGTTATGCAGTCCCGGCTGCAATGGGTGCCAAAGTTGGCGCACCAGATACAACTGTGTGGGCAATCGATGGCGATGGTTGTTTCCAGATGACTAATCAAGAGTTAGTAACTTGTGCGTTAAATAATATTCCGGTGAAAATCGCAATCATTAACAACGAAAGCCTAGGCATGGTTCGCCAATGGCAGACCCTGTTCTACGAAGGACGTTATTCAAATACCAACCTCGAGTCAAAGCGCGTGCCAAATTTCCCAATGCTGGCTGAAGCAATGGGTTGCGTTGGCTTAAGTTGTGAGCGCCCAGAAGATGTTGATGCCACGATTGAAAAGGCGATGAGCATTAATGATCAACCGGTAGTTGTTGATTTCCGAGTTCATCGCGATGCGATGGTGTGGCCAATGGTTGCAGCCGGAACTTCAAACGATGACATCATGATCGCGCGCGAAACTGCGCCTGACTGGGATTCACAGGAGTTATAAAAATGGCCCAACATACCCTCGAAGTTTTAGTTGAAAACTCACCTGGTGTTCTTGCTCGCGTGGCTGGTCTCTTCTCACGCCGTGCTTACAACATCGAACGCTTAACTGTTGGCCCAACTGCCAACCCAGAAGTTTCCCAGATGGATATCGTCGTTAGCGTTGAGGGACATGCCCTTGAGCAAGTTATCGCACAGCTCGATAAGTTGATTAACGTCATAGCAATCAAGGAAATCAAGCCTGAATCAGCCCCAGAAGTCCACGATACGCAACCTGATTACCAGAATTAATTACCCACCAACCGATAAATAACCAAGAAAATAAGGAGCACGACCAAATGGCAACTATGTATCACGAAGAAGATGCCGATCTATCGATTATTCAAGGACGCAAAGTTGCGATCATTGGTTACGGTTCACAAGGACACGCACACGCGCTTAACTTGCGCGACAGCGGTGTTGATGTGCGCGTTGGCCTAAAAGAGGGTTCACCATCTCGTGCAAAGGCTGAACAAGAGGGTCTTCGCGTAACAAGTGTTGCTGAGGCAGTTAAGGAAGCAACCGTCATCATGATCTTGGCGCCAGATCACTTACAACGTCACATCTACACCGATTCAATCTTGCCTAACCTTAAAGATGGCGATGCGCTGTTCTTCGGTCATGGTTTCAATATTCGTGTTGGTTACATCAAGCCATCTGCATCAGTTGATGTTTGCATGGTTGCGCCAAAGGGCCCAGGTCACCTCGTACGTCGTGAGTACGCAGCTGGCCGCGGAGTTCCAGTAATCGTGGCAGTTGAGCAAGATTCAACTGGCAACGCATGGCCACTAACACTTTCATATGCAAAGGCAATCGGTGGACTTCGCGCCGGCGGTATCTTGACTACCTTTACTGAAGAAACCGAAACAGATCTATTTGGTGAGCAATCAGTTCTTTGTGGTGGCGCATCACAACTAGTTATGTATGGTTTTGAAGTTCTGACTGAAGCTGGTTACCAGCCAGAAGTTGCATACTTTGAATGTCTACACGAACTCAAGTTAATCGTTGACTTGATGTACGAAGGCGGAATTGCAAAGCAGCGTTGGTCAGTTTCTGACACCGCTGAATTCGGCGATTATGTTTCTGGCCCACGCGTTATCGATCCAAGCGTTAAGGCAAACATGCAGGCAGTTCTAGCTGATATCCAAAGCGGTGCTTTTGCTAAGCGCTTCATCGATGATCAAGAAGCTGGCGCACCTGAATTTAAGGCACTTCGCACTAAGGGCGAGACCCACCCAATCGAGGCCGTTGGCCGCGAACTTCGCAAGATGTTTAGCTGGATGAAGCAATCTGGCAACGATGATTACAAAGAAGGCAGCGCATCTCGTGGCTAAACCTGTTGTCTTAATTGCTGAAGAGTTAAGCCCAGCAACGCTCGAAGCACTTGGTCCGGATTTTGAAGTTCGTCATTGCGACGGCGCAAACCGAGCCGAACTTCTTCCGGCATTAGCTGCTGGGGTGGACGCGGTTTTGATTCGCTCTGCAACCAAAATGGATGCTGAAGCAATCGCTGCTGCTAAAGGTTTGAAAGTTATTGCACGCGCGGGCGTTGGTTTAGATAACGTAGATATCCCAGCATCAACTGCAGCTGGTGTCATGGTTGTTAATGCACCAACTTCAAATATCGTTTCAGCTGCTGAATTAGCAATCGCGCTAATTTTGGCATCTGCACGTTTTGTTTCGCCAGCACATGCAGCACTTCGCAATGGCAAGTGGGCACGTTCTAAGTACACCGGTGCTGAGTTAATTGAAAAAACTCTCGGCATCGTTGGCTTTGGTCGCATTGGTCAACTAGTAGCGCATCGTATGCAGGCATTTGGCATGAATGTGGTTGCTTATGATCCGTATTTGCAACCAGCACGTGCTGCCCAACTTGGCGTAACACTTATGGAACTCGATGATCTATTGGCGGCCAGTGATTTCATTACTATCCACTTACCAAAGACTAAAGAGACAGCTAATTTAATTGGTGTTGAAGCGCTTAAGAAAGTGAAGCCATCAGTTCGCATTATTAATGCGGCTCGTGGCGGCGTTCTTGATGAGGCGGCACTCTTTGATGCAATCACTGAAGGCCGCGTAGCAGGTGCTGGCCTTGATGTGTTTGCAACTGAACCTTGCACTGATTCACCACTATTTACCCTTGATCAAGTAGTTGCTACGCCTCACTTAGGTGCATCAACTGATGAAGCTCAAGAGCGTGCTGGTATCGCAGTAGCTGTTTCAGTGCGTAAAGCACTGGCCGGTGAGCTCGTTCCTGATGCGGTAAACGTAAAGGGTGGCGCTATCCATGAGGATATTCGCCCATCTTTGCCACTTGTTGAAAAGATGGCACAGATTGCAGCTGGTATCGCTGGCGAACTTCCAGTCTCAATGGAGATCACCGTTCGCGGAGATATCTCAGGCCACGATTCATCAGTGTTAGCAATCAGTGCACTAAAGGGCGCACTAACTGCAATTGGTTCTGAAGATGTGACTTATGTAAATGCACCAGGTATCGCTGCCGAGCGCGGCATTACTTCTTCGGTCGCAACTGATGCTGAAAGCCCTGAGTACCGCAGCATGATTTCGTTGCACTGTTCACTTAGCAACGGTAAATCACTAAAGGTTGACGGAACTTTGATGGGTATTCGTAAAGTTGAAAAGATTATTGCAGTTGATCAATTCGATCTTGACTTACCACCAACTGAAAATATGTTATTCCTTCGCTATTCAGATCGCCCAGGCATCGTTGGCGCAGTTGGAAATATTCTCGGCACCGCCAAAATTAATATCGCAGGTATGCAAGTTTCCCGCAATACTGCTGGGGGAGAAGCGCTAATGGCAATTACCGTTGATTCACCAGTAAGTGATGCGTTAATTGCTGCCGTTGCTAAAGAGACTGGCGCTGGTTCAGTTCGTTCTGTTACGTTGGTGAATTAATGGCTAACTTCAATTTAGCGGTTATCGCAGGCGATGGCATTGGGCCAGAAGTAGTGGCACAGGGACTTAGAGTTTTAGATTGTGTTGCCGCAAAGCATGGCGCAACATTTAACAAAACTTCATACGATCTTGGCGCGGCTTACTGGCATCGCACAGGTGAAGTCTTGCCTGATGCGACTTTGGCAGAGCTCGCAAAGTCCGATGTGATTTTGTTAGGTGCAGTGGGCGACCCAACTGTTCCGAGCGGGGTTCTAGAACGTGGTTTGTTGCTAAAGCTTCGTTTTGCTTTTGATCACTACATTAATTTGCGCCCTGCCAAGTTGATGCCAGGAGTTACTGGCCCACTTGCCACTAAAGCCCCGATTGATTTCATTGTGGTTCGCGAAGGCACCGAAGGCCCATATGTTGGCGCTGGCGGCGTGCTTGCCGAAGGCACTGAAAATGAGATTGCAACTGAAGAATCACTTAACACTCGTCGTGGCGCAGAGCGCGTTATTCGCGACGCTTTTGCTCGTGCGAGCAAGCGCGATCGCAAGAAGCTAGCGTTGATTCATAAGAACAACGTGCTTACTCGTGCTGGTGGTTTATGGACCCGCACTTTCAATGAAGTCGCTAAAGAATTTCCAGAGATTACAACTGAGTATCTGCACGTAGATGCGGCATCAATGTTCTTTGTGACAAACCCAGAGCGTTTCGACGTTGTTGTGACAGATAATCTTTTCGGTGACATTCTGACTGATATCGCTGCTGCTATCTGCGGCGGTATTGGCTTGGCTGCATCTGGAAATATCAACCCAACTGGAAAATTCCCATCAATGTTTGAACCAGTACACGGCTCAGCACCTGATATTGCGGGTAAGAATTTAGCTGATCCAACAGCCACAGTTATGTCAGTTGCGATGCTGCTTGACCACATGGGATTAGCAGCTGCTGCTCGCGAAGTTGAAAAAGCTGTTGCACAAGATCTGCTAAACCGTGGGGGTAAGAAACGTTCTACTACTGAAGTTGGCGATGCGCTGCTTGCATTGCTAACTGCATAGGCACAGAAGGGAAATACAATGAAGTACCGCCTTTCTACAACTGCTGTTCCTGAAGCTGATCGCGCCGAAAAGATTGCAAACCCTGGCTTCGGTAAGTACTACACCGACCACATGGTTATCTGCGAATGGAACGAAGCAACTGGTTGGGATGAACCCGAGCTAATTCCATACGGCCCACTTTCGCTAGATCCAGCAACAGCGGTGTTTCATTACGGCCAAGAGATTTTCGAAGGCATGAAGGCATATCGCCAACCCGATGGTGGTGTATCGCTGTTTCGCCCTGATGCCAATGCACTTCGTTTTGCACGTAGCGCTAATCGGTTAGCGTTGCCTGAAATGCCAATTGATCTGTTCATTAAGACTGTTGAAGAGCTAGTTAAGACTGATGCTGGCTGGGTTCCGGGCAAAATCGGCGAAGCGCTTTATATTCGCCCATTTATGATCGCAACTGAAGTTGGTCTTGGTGTGCGCCCATCAAACAAGGCCACCTACTTACTTATCGCAACACCTGTTGGTGCGTACTTTGATCCATCAAAGGCAGTGAGCGTTTGGATTTCAACTGAATATGTTCGCGCAGCTCTTGGCGGCACTGGCGAAGCAAAGTGCGGCGGAAACTATGCAGCTTCACTAGTTGCACAGAAAGCAGCAGCAGCTCAAGGTTGCGATCAAGTTGTTTGGATCGATGCAGTAGAACGCAAATGGGTTGAAGAAATGGGCGGCATGAATCTTTACTTCGTTAGAGGTAAAGGCGCAGATGCAACTGTCGTAACTCCAAAGTTAACTGGCACTTTGTTGCCAGGTATTACTCGCGATTCAATTCTTAGCGTTGCTAAAGATCTTGGATACAAGACTGCTGAAGAAATGATCAGCATCGATGATTGGCGCGATGGCGTTGCCAGTGGTGAGATCACCGAAATCTTTGCTTGCGGCACTGCCGCTGTCGTTTCACCAGTTGGTCAAGCCAAGAGCACCATGGGCACCTGGGTAACTGGCGATGGCCAACCAGGCGTAATCACCATGCAAATTCGCAATACCTTACTTGGAATCCAACACGGCACAATCGCCGATACCCACAACTGGGTTCATAAGGTTCTCTAAGAATTTAACATGACAATCAACGACGCCTTTCACATCTACGACACCACGTTGCGCGACGGCGCGCAGCAAGAAGGTCTTAACCTTTCGGTGCACGATAAGTTAGCGATAGCTCGTCACTTAGATGATTTAGGTGTTGGCTTCATTGAAGGCGGTTGGCCAGGGGCTAATCCAAAAGATACTGAATTTTTCGCACGCGCTAAAAAAGAACTCCAACTCAAGACCGCAACTTTTGTAGCTTTCGGTGCCACTCGCCGACCTAACGTAAAAGCAGCAGACGACGCCCTTCTTGGCGCCCTTCGCGATAGTGGGGCACCGGCTGTCACTTTGGTAGCAAAGGCTTATGACCGCCATGTTGATCTCGCGCTTAAAACTACACTTGATGAAAATCTCGAAATGATTCGGGATTCAATCACCCATCTACGCGCCGAAGGCCAGCGCGTATTTCTAGATGCCGAACACTTCTTTGATGGTTACCGTTCAAATCGCGCTTATGCAATCGAAGTAGTCCGCGTTGCTGCCGAATCTGGCGCCGATGTAATTGCGCTCTGTGACACCAACGGCGGAATGTTGCCTGATGAACTTTCCCAAGTGGTGCACGATGTCTTGCAAGCAAGCAATGCCCGTCTTGGAATCCATTGTCACAATGACACCGGGTGCGCAGTGGCTAACTCAATGGCAGCAGTTGCCGCTGGTGCAACGCATGTGCAGGGAACACTTAATGGTTATGGCGAGCGTACTGGTAACGCAGATCTAGTCACGATCATTGCTAATTTGGAACTTAAGAAAGAAAAGCTGGTTTTGCCCACAAATTCACTGCGTGAGTCTTTCCGCATTTCTCATGCGATTGCCGAAATTACCAATATCAATCCAAGTGCGCGTCAACCATACGTTGGCGTATCCGCATTTGCGCATAAGGCTGGCCTACACGCCAGTGCAATTAAAGTTGATCCATCGCTATACCAACACGAAGATCCCGAATCAGTCGGAAACGATATGCGCATGTTGGTATCTGACATGGCAGGTCGTGCCTCGATTGAAATGAAATCACTAGAACTTGGTGTTGACCTCGGGGGAGACCGCGATTTAGTTGGCCGCATTGTCGATCGCGTTAAAGATATGGAAGCGCGCGGTTTCACTTTTGAAGCTGCCGATGCTTCTTTCGAGTTGCTTCTGCATGAAGAAATCAACGGTTCTCGTGCATCATTCTTCACAATAGATCACTGGCTCACTTCAGTTGAGCGCAATGAAGATGGCAGCATCATCACTAAAGCTGAAGTAACTGTTACAGCGCAGGGCAAGCAGATCATCTGCTCTGGCGCCGGAAATGGCCCAGTTAACGCATTTGATAACGCGCTACGAAGTGGATTACAACAGCTTTATCCTGAACTTTCCGCCCTTGAATTAACTGATTACAAAGTACGTATTCTCGAAGGTCGCTTAGGAACTGGTGCTGTTACTCGCGTACTAGTTGAAACTAGCGATGGTAGAGGTGAATGGAACACTGTCGGTGTTCACGAAAACGTTATTGCTGCCTCTGCGATGGCACTTGAAGATGCCGTTACCTATGGCTTACTAAGACAGGGTCGCAAACCCGAGTAACCTTGGCTCTTATGAGCGCTGATTTTCAATCATTAGTAAATGATTTTCAGCGCCATTTAGAAACCGAAAGAAATCTTTCAGTTCACACAGTTCGTGCCTATGTTGGCGATCTGCAATCTCTAATCAACCACCTAGAAACTATGGGCAAAAGCGATATCGCAACTCTAGATATGGCGCTGATTCGTTCTTGGCTAGCCAATCAACAAGTCAAAGGTGGAGCTCGCACAACTATGTCGCGTCGCGCAGTTTCGATTCGACTATTCACTAAGTGGGCTTTTAAAAATAATTACTTGAGCAGTGACGTTGGTGCAAATTTAGCAACACCAAAAGCACATCGGACTCTGCCCGAAGTTCTAGATGCTGCAAGCACCGGCATTGCCATGGACGCGCTAGCTGCGCGAGTAGATGAAGGCGAAGGCCCACTTGCACTTCGTGATCGCGCGATGGTTGAAGTTCTATATGCCAGTGGCGCTCGCGTA
Organism: Candidatus Planktophila sp.; assembly: GCA_964201645.1. GTDB lineage: Bacteria > Actinomycetota > Actinomycetes > Nanopelagicales > Nanopelagicaceae > Planktophila. The sequence goes on along the minus strand of CAXNEB010000032.1, from coordinate 1,865 downwards.
GCTGAACTCTGCGGACTTGATTTACAGGATATTGATTATGAACGCCAAACCATTAGGGTATTTGGAAAAGGCAGCAAAGAGCGCACAATTCCGATTGGTAATCCGGCGATGCGCGCACTTAAGGCTTGGCTGGCCGATGGTCGCCCGGTTCTAATGAAAGAACAATCTGAAAAATGCGTATTTATTGGAGCACGTGGAAAACGCATTGATCAACGAACTGTGCGCACCGTTGTTTATAACGCGCTATCGGCGTTAGAAGGTATTGAGCGAATGGGGCCGCATGCCTTGCGCCATTCGGCGGCAACGCATTTGCTCGAAGGTGGTGCTGATCTGCGCACAGTTCAGGAGATACTTGGGCATGCCTCGCTTGCCACAACTCAGATCTATACGCACGTTTCAACTGAGCGTTTGCAAGCAGCCTTCAAACAAGCACATCCGAGGGCTTAAGAGATGAAGATTGAATTAACTAGAGCTTTTGCTGAAATTGAAGAACATATCAAGAGCGGAGATTTTGTCCGGGCAGTTTTATCGGGCCGCCGCCGTAATTTAACGCCTAGTGCTGAGCGAATTGATATCAAGCCAGTGCTGATTAAAGGCGAAGAAAAGTTGCAGATTCAATCCACCGATGGCCGCCAAGTTACGACTAAAAATATAGGCACAAGCGATATTGATTTCGCCGAGTTCTTGGGTCAAGGCTTTGCGAACTTACTTGTCGAAAGCACAAGTGAGAGTTACTCAGTGCGCATTAGCAAGAAAGATGAAGCACTTGTCACTATTGGCCGAGTAAAGCTAGAGCGCGATTTGACGCATGATCGCCAGAAGCAGCGCTTGTTGCCCGAAGATAATCGCATCTTTGCTCTGCTTGGAATGCACGATGGATACAAACGAATCAAGCCATCGAAGATGGATAAGTATCGCCAGGTCGAAGAATTCTTAAGGCTGCTGAAACCAACTCTGGATAACGAAGTTGGCGCACAAAGTGAAATCTCAATTGTCGATCTTGGCTGCGGCCATGCTTATTTAACTTTTGCAGTGCAAGAGTATTTAAATAGCGATACTCAAAAAGTGAAAATCTTGGGTGTTGATGAACGCGAAGAGTCGAAACGACATAACGATCAGATCGCGAATTCACTCGGCGCCGATGCACAGTTCCTAGTAGCCAAAATTGCCGATACACCAGCGCAACCCGTCGATATCGCAATCGCACTTCATGCTTGCGATACCGCCACCGATGATTCGATAGCGTGGGCAGTTAAGAATTCAGCGAAAGTAATTATGTTGGCACCTTGTTGTCACCATGATTTGCAGGCCCAGATCGATCTGGTTCCTGAACCTTGGTCGTTGTTAACTCGACATGGCGTAGTTAGTGAGCGCCTGATTGATCTAATGACCGATTCATTGCGAGCCCAAATTCTCAAACTTTTGGGTTACCGCGTTGACATCGTCGAATTCATTGGGGGAGAACACACCCCTCGAAACATCATGATTCGTGCGGTCAAAACTGGGGTCAAAGTCGATGAGGCCGAAGTTGCCCGTTATCAAGCGATGTTGGCTGATTGGAAGATTGCCCCGCACCTGGCCGAATTGCTCAAGAGCGAGCTTTCCGCGCGTATTTAGTGCGCATATAAGAGGTACAAACCACTCGTCACGCTCAGGTAGGATTTGCCCTGCACCAACTACCCAGTTGGTGACATCTCAGCACTCACCGATTTCGATCGGCATAGTCATCTCGGTCCAAGTAATTGGTCGATGAATTCGAGTGCGACGGGTGAATCAAATTGATTCACCATAAACCGAGTCAGGTTTATTCGTTGCCGCGTGCGCGAAAAACCGAAGAAGGAGCGTGCCGTCATGGCCGTAGTAAC
>CAXNEB010000031.1:0-14375 GCA_964201645.1 Candidatus Planktophila sp. | reverse complement strand
ATCGATGTTATTAAGCATCCTGACAAAGTACGCGAACAAATTGGATTATCAGGTCAATATGCAGCCGTAGACGAAACTCTAACTGGGTGGGATAACTTGGTGATGTTTGGTCGGTTGTATCACTTAGGTCGTCAATCATCCATTGATCGTGCCAATGAATTAATTGAACGCTTTGATTTAACCGAAGCAGCACGTCGCCCCATCAAAACCTATTCAGGTGGAATGCGTCGTCGCCTTGATTTGGCAGCATCTCTCATAGTTAAGCCAAAAATCTTGTTCTTAGATGAACCAACAACTGGTCTAGATCCACGTGGTCGTCAAGACATGTGGGGAGTGATCCAAGAGTTAGTAAAAGGTGGTGTAACGCTTTTGCTGACAACTCAGTATTTAGAAGAGGCTGATCAATTGGCAGATGAGATCGCAGTGATTGATCGCGGAACTGTTATTGCCCGCGGTACTTCAGATTCCTTGAAAAAGCAGGTTGGTGGAGAGCGTTTAGAGATAACTGTCGAGCCAGCAGATCTTGATAAGGTTAATGAGATTGTTGCAAAGATCAGCGGTCATGTGACCCACGTTGACCTGCGAACAGTTAGTGCGCCCGTGCTTCATGGATCAAAGGATCTTATGGAGGCTTTGCGAGCTATGGATGAGGCCAAGATTCATCCGTTAGATATTGGTTTAAAGCGCCCTTCTTTAGATGACGTATTTTTGTCACTCACAGGACATGTTGCAGAAGAGACAGTTGTAGAACCTAATGGCAAGAAGAAGAGAGGGGCTAAGAAATGAAAAATGCGATGCATGATGCAATGATCATCACAAAGCGCCAGCTTCTTCAATTAGCACGTGTGCCTGAACTTTTAGTTTTCTCAACTATTCAGCCAGTGATGTTCGTTTTATTGTTCCGCTATGTCTTTGGCGGATCAATTGATTCAGGTCAGCCTGGCGGGTATGTGCAGCTTTTGATGCCTGGAATCTTCGTTCAAACCGTTGCCTTTACCTTGGCTGCAACGGCAGTCGGCCTAGCAGAGGACATGAAGAAGGGTTTGATCGATCGCTTTAGATCTCTGCCTATCTCTCGTGGTGCGGTAATCATTGGTCGTACATTTGGTGACGCTCTTCTTAATATTTTGGTTCTAGCTGTGATGGCACTTGCTGGCTACGCCGTTGGATGGCGCCCAACCTCAGGAATTGTGCAGACCACCCTTGCCTTCCTGTTTCTCTTTATGTTTGGTTACGCACTTTCCTGGATTGGAATCTTGGTTGGTCTTTCAGTGAAAGAAGCCCGCACCGTCCAAAGCGTTGGTTTCTTAGTTACCTTCCCTTTGACCTTCTTATCTAATGCTTTTGCACCAACAACTGGAATGCCAAGAGCGCTGCAGTACTTTGCAGAGTGGAATCCAGTGTCAACCATGGTGGCAGCCTGCCGTCAGTTATTTGGTCTTAAAAATGAGTTTGGTGCGACAGCTAACTCTTGGCCAAGCCAACATCCGCTTGAGACTTCACTGTTGTATATGGTGATTTTGATGGCAATCTTTATTCCGTTGAGTATTAGAAAATATAAAAATTACTCAAACTGATTTAGAGATAAAACTCAGCGCCTAAAATTTCAACTGAAATCGTTTTGCCATTAGGCAAGGTATATGAAACTTTGTCGCCGATCTTTGCGCCAAGTACAGCAGCACCTAGTGGTGACTTTTCGCTATAAACATCAAGATCATCAGTAGCGATTTCGCGCGAACCAAGTAAGAATCTCATTTCATCATCGGCAACGATGGCACTTACAACCATGCCAGCACCAACTACGCCATCAGCACTTGCTGGAGGCGCACCAATAGTTGCGTTCTCTAACATCTGCTTAAGTTGGCGAATGCGTGCTTCGATCTTGCCTTGCTCATCGCGCGCAGCGTGGTAGCCGCCATTTTCTTTTAAATCACCTTCGGCGCGAGCAGCTTCAATCTTTTTAATAACTTCAGTGCGACCTACAGTTTCGAGGTCGGTGAGTTCAGCAGCTAAGCGATCAGCTGCTTCTTGCGTTAACCAGGTCTGTGAACTCATAAGGGGAAAGGGTAGTGCAGTTTAAAGACAGCGTAAAACGGTAGCGGTAGCGGCCAAATTACGCGTAGGAATGGTGGTGGTGCGATCGATATAGCCCTGACCTGCTGGAATCACATCATCGATTTGGCCAACAATTAACTTGTCAAAATCTCGAGCTACCAGAGTGCAAGTTAACTCACGGTCTGCATCACGGCGGGTAGCCTCAAAACGAATTTCAGTATTGCGATCATCGATTACATTAAATGAAATTAACCTAAAAGTTAGCTCTGGTCGAGAGTGATGTAACCCGGCCCAAAGTAACCAGATCAGGCCAATGCTGAGAATTACACCAGCAATTGGGCGCCAACGAGAAGCCGGCTTTATGCCATACCGATCGTTGTAATCGAAGTCATTAGCCATAAGAGTATTCTCTCGTATTAATCAGTAAGATCAAGTCCTAACGATCAGCAAAGGAATAGTTATGAAAGATGTAGAAGTTGGTACAGCTGGCTCATTAACTATGATCGTTTTATGTACTGCCATGGTCTTTCTAATGCGCAGTTTCTATAAGCGCTACACCCGTATGCAAGAACGTAGCGAGGACGAAACGAATTAAACTGTACGAACGCGTTCTGGCTGGCCTAGGAGTTGTACTGATAGCAGCAGCATTTTTCGGACTAGGAAATTGGCAGTTAGATCGAGCACAAGAGTTAAAAGCTTCAACTAAAACCGTTGTCACCGTTACCGAACCTGTTGCACTGACAACCCTGGCAAAACCTCGCGTGACTATTGATGCGAGAAATTTCTTAAAAAACGTTTCGGCTGATGGTAATTACATCGCAACCTATAAAAGTGAGAATCAAGTTTCCGATGGCGTCTCGGCGACAGCTTGGGAAGTTGGTGTTTTACAAGTTGATGCTAACTCGGCAATTTTGGTGGTCCGTGGGCTTTGGGCTGATCGCTTAGTTGAACCACAAATTGCGATGTCGCAAAAAGTTTCCGTAACTGGCGCACTTCAACCAAGCCAGAGCTCAGATCGCGGCCCTAACTCAGCCGATAATTTAGCTCGCGTCGATAGCACCTTACTTTTAACTAAGGCCGGTCTTGCCGACTTTGATTTATATGACGGTTTCATCTTGGCTAATACCGAAGATGTCGATGGCACCAAGATCGATCGCACCCGCCTTGAGATTTCAGTTGATGATTCCAAGGTGCCGGGCTACTACTGGCAGCACATCTCTTATGTCTTTATCTGGTGGCTAATGGCCGCTTTGGTGCTTTACCTTCCCTTCTATCGTCGTAGAGTTACCTCATGAGCTCAAGTGCATCAATGTCTGGCGTAGTTAAGCGCTTTCGAACCATGGCGATTTTGGCCGGAATCATGTCGCTTTTGCTCTGGTTTGTTGATCTGCCAGTGGCCTATTTATTAGATAACGAGAGCTGGAAAGAGAAAGTTGCCTGGATTCCCTTCGTGCACGGCTGGATCTACGCGATATATGTTCTAACCGCACTTCAATTCGCGAGCAAAGCGAAATGGCCAATCATGAAGATGCTGGGATTAATTTTGGCTGGAACCTTGCCAGTTGCTTCGCTAATTATGGAGCGAAAAGTTGTATCGCAGTATTCGTAATTTCATTAAATCGCTGCTGTATCCGATCTATGAATATCGTTTAGTACGAGATTTAGATTTCAGCCAAACCCCGCATCACGTCGGGGTAATTCTCGATGGCAATCGTCGCTTTGCTAAAGCGAACTCTGAAAGCCTAGGCGGATCAACGCCTGCCCATGGCCACCGAGCTGGTGCAAATAAGATCGTGGAATTCTTAGGCTGGTGTGAAGAAGCTGAAGTTAGAGTTGTGACGCTATGGCTGCTTTCAACCGATAATTTTAAGCGAACCGATGAAGAGTTATCCGCGCTATTAGAAATCATTGGCAACACCGTTGATGAATTAGCAGCAACTGGTCGTTGGAATATTAAAGCGGTAGGCGCTCTAGATTTATTGCCCGAATGGTTGGCCACAAAGTTAGCTTCGTTAAAACCAATTCGCAGTGATGGCCTCGAAGTTAATGTGGCAATTAGTTATGGCGGCCGGCGCGAAATTGTTGATGCAGTTAAGAGTTACTTAACTGCTGAAAAAAACGATGGCCACGATTTGTCAGCTGCAGCTGAAAATATCTCGGCTGATGAGATTGCCAAGTATCTCTACACCGCTGGCCAGCCTGACCCAGAGCTATTAATTAGAACATCAGGCGAACAACGTCTTGGTGGCTTCTTGCTTTGGCAAAGTGCGCAATCTGAATATTATTTCTGCGAAGCTTATTGGCCAGATTTCCGTCGAGTCGATTTCCTAAGAGCTCTTCGTTCTTACTCAACCCGTCATCGTAGGTTGGGCAAATAAGTCATTTAGATTTAACTTTTCTTAACCGCGTGTCGGTACCAATTTGCTTATCCGCAGTTCTAGCGTTTGCTCATCACCTACAACAACTAAATATGACCTCTACTTGAAATGCGGGGAATTTCTTGAGCGCTGCGGATAGAAAAACTTATGTCCTAGATACCAGCGTTCTGCTCGCCGATCCGGCGGCGTTAGGCCGATTTGCCGAACACGAGGTCATCATTCCGATTGCGGTAATTGGTGAACTTGAAACAAAGCGCGACCACCCCGAATTGGGCTATTTTGCGCGTGCCGCCCTGCGATATTTAGATGATTTACGAGTTACCCATGGTCGTTTAGATCGCCCGTTAAAAATTACGCCCGAAGGTGGCACCCTTTCAGTCGAGTTAAATCACACCGATTTGAGTTCACTGCCTCACGGCTTCTTGCGCGATGGCACCAATGATTCGCGCATCTTGGCGATCGCTAAGAACTTAATGTCAGATGGCAAGAAAGTTGTTTTAGTTACTAAAGATTTGCCACTGCGAGTTAAGGCATCGGCAGTCGGTGTCGAGGCTGAGGAATATCGCGCCGAGACCGTTTCCAATAGCGGCTGGACTGGCATCGAAGAGATCGATGTCGGCCACCAAATAATCGATGACCTCTATGCCACTGATCGTGCCGACCACGAAGTCGCCCACCAACTGCCAGTGCACACCGGCATCGTTTTGCATTCTGAAAAAGGCAGCGCCTTAGCCCGAGTAACCGTCGATAAACAATTGCAATTAGTTCGGGGCGATCGCAACGCCTTTGGCCTTCATGGTCGCAGCGCCGAACAAAGAATTGCCCTTGATCTTTTGCTTGATCCAGAAATTGGCATCGTCTCTCTCGGCGGTCGCGCCGGAACTGGCAAGAGCGCGCTCGCACTTTGTGCCGGCCTCGAAGCGGTAATGGAAAAGCGACTTCATAAGAAGGTAGTTATTTTCCGTCCGCTCTATCCAGTTGGTGGACAAGAGCTGGGCTACTTGCCAGGTAGTGAAGGCGAAAAAATGTCGCCCTGGGCCCAGGCCGTTTTCGATACTTTGGGTGCGCTAGTTAGCCAACAAGTCATTGATGAAATTATTGACCGCGGACTAATCGAAGTTCTGCCGTTGACTCACATTCGCGGCCGCTCTTTGCACGACTCCTTTGTAATTGTTGATGAAGCCCAATCTCTTGAACGCGGAGTTTTGCTCACCGTGCTCTCGCGAATCGGCCAATCTTCGCGAGTGATACTGACCCACGACGTTGCCCAACGCGATAACTTGCGAGTTGGCCGGCACGATGGCGTCGTGGCCGTGGTCGAAACGCTAAAGGGCCACCCGCTCTTCGCCCACGTGACCCTGACTCGCTCAGAGCGCTCGCCGATTGCCGCCCTAGTTACAGAGCTGCTTGAAGGCCCAATTCCGAACTAGTTTTCTACATCTCGGAAGCCCGCAAATAGGGCCCTTTTTAATGTCACACTCACATAACGGACATTTCGGACTTCCGCCTAGGTGACCTGCGCTTTTACAACTGGCCCAGATGTGTCAATCCTTAGAATTTGCGACTCACGCGTATTTTAATTTGCCGATGTCGGTGCTCCTTGCCAGTCTAAACCCTGTTACTCACCCGAACAGGTGAGATTTAGAGGCAAAGATAAGGAGTCACCGTGAGTTTTCGTTTGAACTCTTCCCGTCGCGCATTAGCGATCTGGACAACTGTGGCTGCTTTCTTAGGTTTTGCAATCTTGCAACCAAGTGCCTATGGCCTTGAGTTTTCCGATACGACCTCAATGACCTTGCCGGCATCTGAGGTATTGGATGGTTTCTCTGGCGAGATCTTTTTGACGTCAAAGGCTGATCCAGAGATCGCGCCAATCGAAGCTGCCCTCTTTAGCGAGCTAGCTTCCTCGGCCACAGTTTCAGCCTCAGCGATGTCTTTGGTTTCCTCAGCCAGTGCCAGTGTCGAACTTGCCCGCACTCCCGATGGTGCTCGCGAAGTTACTAGATCCTTGATGGATGAAAAGTACGGCTGGGGCGATAAGCAGTACGCCTGTCTAGATGATCTTTGGATTAAAGAGAGCAACTGGAACTATCGCGCCAGCAATAAGCGCACAGGTGCTCACGGAATTCCACAAGCCCTGCCAGCTACCAAGATGGATTCTGCCGGAACTGACTGGCGCACCAATCCGGTAACTCAGATTTCTTGGGGCCTTCGCTATATCGAAGTCCGATATGACACCCCATGCAAAGCTTGGGCTAAATTCAAGCGCTCTAACTGGTACTAAGTAACGCTAATTAGTTCTTCGGACCCATGCCAATTGTGATTGGCTTTGAAGTCTCGGCAAAGAAATCGCCACCCTTATCGTCGACCACAATGAAGGCCGGGAAATCAACGACATCGATTTTCCAAACTGCTTCCATGCCAAGTTCGGCGAAATCTAGAACTTCAACTTTCTTGATGCAATCTTGCGCAAGACGCGCAGCTGGGCCACCGATCGAACCAAGATAGAAACCGCCATGCGCTTTACAAGAATCAGTTACTGCCTTTGAGCGATTTCCTTTCGCCAACATAATCTTTGATCCACCGCGACTCTGGAAATACTCAACGTAAGAATCCATGCGGCCCGCAGTTGTTGGCCCGAAGGAACCCGAGGCATAACCTTCGGGAGTCTTAGCTGGGCCAGCGTAATAAACGGCGAAGTCACGCAAATAATCTGGCATTGGTGCGCCTTGATCCATCATCTCTTTGATCTTGGCATGGGCTAAGTCGCGGGCCACAACCAAAGTGCCAGTTAACGAGATGCGAGTCTTGAGCGGGTGCTTGGAAAGCTCAGCCAGAACATTTTCCATTGGTTGATTCAAATTAATATTTACGACGCCATCATTTAAATGTTCATCGGTGGTCTCAGGCAAAAAGTGGGCTGGCTCGCGCTCTAACTCTTCTAGGAAAATGCCATCTTTAGTGATCTTGCCTTTAGCTTGGCGGTCGGCGGAACAAGAAACCGCAATTGCAATTGGCAACGATGCACCATGGCGAGGCAGACGAACAACGCGCACGTCGTGGCAGAAGTACTTGCCACCAAATTGGGCGCCAATTCCGAGGGTGCGAGTTAGTTCAAGAACTTCTTGCTCAAGTTCTAGATCACGGAAACCGTGGCCAGTAGCCGCATCGCCCTTAGTTGGCAGCGAATCTAGGTACTTAGTACTAGCCAATTTCGCGGTCTTTACGGTGTGCTCGGCGCTAGTGCCGCCAATGACAATTGCTAAGTGATACGGCGGGCAAGCTGCTGTGCCAATTGAACGCAACTTCTCATCGAGCCAAGTCATGAATGACTTTGGGTTTAGAACAGCCTTAGTCTCTTGATAAAGGAATGACTTATTGGCGCTACCGCCACCTTTGGCGATGAATAAGAAGTTGTATTCATCGTAATGATCGCTATCGGCATAGATCTCAATCTGGGCCGGCAAGTTATTGCCCGTGTTCTTTTCATCCCAAGTTGTAACTGGGGCCATCTGCGAATAGCGCAGGTTCAAATTTGTGTAGGCATCGTAGATACCTTTAGAGATCGCAACTTCATCTTTGCTCTGGGTTAGAACAAACTGACCTTTTTTGCCAGAGACAATCGCAGTGCCAGTGTCTTGGCACATCGGCAAAATGCCACCGGCTGAAATATTGGCATTCTTTAAAAGATCTAGCGCCACGAAGCGATCATTAGGCGAGGCTTCAGGGTCATTTAAGATATTTGCTAATTGCTGCAAATGTTCGGCGCGCAAGTAATGTGAAATATCGTGAATTGCAGTGCTAGTTAATTTCTCAATTGCCTCAGGTGCGATCTCGAGAAACTCTAGCTCGCCAACTTTTAAAGTGCGAACACCTTCAGTGCCGAGGCTGCGATATTTGGTGGTATCTGGGCCAATCGGCAATAAATCGGAATATGTGAATTCAGGAGACATCTGGTGTACCTATTCGCTTGGCTTAACTGAATCTAACTTTGCCTTCGCCCCATCTAGCCATTCCTGGCAGATCTTTGCGAGTTCTTCGCCGCGTTCCCATAACTTCAAGGAATCTTCGAGAGTAGCGCCACCAGTTTCTAGCGATGAAACAACCTGCGCCAGTTCATCACGCGCTGCTTCATATGAGATCTTCTTTTCAGAGGCCATGGCTTAAATCTACTGCCTGCTCTTTAACTTGTAACCATGGCGCTGGTCTCACCTTGGGCCAGCCTAATTCGCAGCTTTTCGCCATCTTTTAGCGCAGTGCTATCGCGGGCAATGCTGCCATCGGCTAACTGCACCACGGCATATCCGCGATCAAGGGTGGCCTGTGGCGAAAGTGCGCGCACTCGAGCCGTTACCTGTTGCAACTCTTCTTGAGCAATTGCCAGGCGACCTTGGAAACTACGAATTGAACGATCGCGCAGCCCGGTAATAATTTCTAAGCGCGAGGTAATCATGACTGCTGGGTCACGCAGTACTGGGCGCGCAGCTAAATTAGCAATTTTAGAACTTTCTAACTCAATCATATTTCGTATAAAGCGACTAGCGCGATCACGAAGTTTTTCAATCAAATCAATCTCTTCATTAATATCTGGCACCACGCGCTTTGCCGCATCAGTTGGCGTTGATGCGCGGAAGTCAGCAACTAAATCAAGCAGCGGTGAATCTTTCTCGTGCCCAATCGCGCTAACAATCGGCGTGCTGCACTTAGCTGCTAAGCGAACTAAACCTTCATCGCTAAAAGGCAAGAGATCTTCAAAGGATCCGCCACCACGAGTAATGATGATGACATCAACATCAGCTAGCGCTTCGAGTTCGGCGAGCGCTGCCGAAACTTCACTTACGGCTGCAGCGCCTTGCACGGTAACTTCGCGAATTTCAAATTGCACTGCCGGCCAACGACGTTTGGCATTCTCAACTACATCGCGTTCGGCATCGGTATTGCGACCACAGATCAAACCAATTTTGCGAGGCAGTAGTGGCAACGAAACTTTATTTTCTGAATCAAATAAACCTTCAGCGGCCAACATAGTTTTAAGCGCTTCCAGTCGAGCTAATAATTCACCAACCCCAACTTGGCGAATCTCGCGGGCAGATAACGTGTAAGAACCATTCTTGGTATACCAAGAGCCCTTGGCATAAAGCACAACGCGGGCATTTGCTGGCAGCGGTGCCACGCTAGCTAATACCGATTTGTGGCACATCACTGAAAGGCTCATATCAACGCTCGAGTCGCGCAGGCGCAGAAAAGCCATGCCACCGCTGCGTTCATTGAGTTCGGCGATCTCGCCTTCGATCCAGATTGGCCCTAATCGATCGAGATATTCCTTGATCGCTTCAGTAACCGCCCTAACTGGTGCGGGAGAATCACTTGAAGTTTCGAGCATGGATTGATCCTAATAGACTAAGCGACATGAGTAAGCGGATCCTCTTAGCTGCGCCACGCGGGTATTGCGCCGGCGTTGACCGAGCCGTGATCACTGTTGAAAAAGCGCTCGAGCTTTACGGTGCTCCGGTTTATGTGCGCAAGCAGATCGTGCATAACAAGCATGTGGTTGCAACTCTTGAAGCTCGCGGCGCCATCTTCGTAGATCAAACCGATGAAGTACCCGAAGGCAAGATCGTAGTTTTCTCAGCTCACGGAGTTTCACCAGCAGTTCATGCCGAAGCAGCCGGTCGCAATCTAAAAACTATTGATGCAACTTGCCCGCTAGTTACCAAAGTCCACCACGAAGCTAAACGTTTTGCGGCTGAAGATTTAGAAATTTTGTTTATTGGCCACGAAGGCCACGAAGAAGTTGAAGGCACTATGGGCGAAGCTGTTGGCAAAGTTAAATTAGTCGATGGCTTAGATTCTGCTCGCACCATTGAACCAACTCCAGGCAAGAAATTAGCTTGGCTATCTCAAACAACTCTTAGCGTTGATGAAGCACTGCAATCAGTTGCGATTCTGAAAGAACGTTTCCCAGATATTCAAGATCCACCATCAGATGACATTTGTTATGCAACAACTAATCGCCAGGATGCAATTAAGGTTATTGCCCCACAAGCAGATTTAGTAATTGTGGTAGGTTCAACAAACTCATCTAACTCAGTTCGCTTGGTTGAAGTTGCTAAGGAATATGGCACCCCACAGGCCTACTTGATTGACTATGCCGCAGAAGCAAAAGAAGAATGGCTAACCGGCGTTGAAACCATTGGTGTAACTAGCGGCGCATCGGTTCCGGAAATTTTGGTCGATGATTTACTGGAGTGGTTAGCAAAGCGCGGGTTCGCAGATGTTGAAACTGTTACCGCAGCGCAAGAGTCATTGCTATTTGCGCTTCCACCAGAGCTTCGAAAAGATATAAAGGCAGCTGCGCAGTAGTTAACAACCTTTAGGCTTGGGCTTGGCTTTGCAGATAGCTGTGAGCTTTTTGTTTGCAGTAGATAGTTTTCCATTTAGGTCGGCAGCATTTGAGGTGAGGGCGCTATTCGCCGAAGTCAAAGTGCTTACTTGTCCCGAGAGAGATGATTTTTCCGAAATCAAAGTATTTAGCTGGCCTTGAAGCGACAACTTTTCTGAAGTCAATTTGGTAATTTGCCCGCTCAAGGTTGACTTCTCAGATACAAGCGTCGTTATTTGATTCTGTAATGCAATTTTATCTGCAGATAAAGTATTAATTTGTGTTTGAAGACCGCTTTTTTCTGAATTCAATGTGGTGATCTGACTTTGCAGACCGATATTCAAAGTTTGATAATCGATAACTTGAATTTGGGATATAGATTTTTCTTGGCCTGTAGTGAAAGTCAGATTCAGATTTGACCACTGAATATTGTGCGTGCAGGCGGTCGAAACTTGATTCGGATATATATTTTCACATTTCTGTTGTTCTGGATCTAGCGGAAGATTATTAAAATTGTACTGGTGCGCTTTCGTAATCGAATCGGTAGCGGCGTTAATTCTTAAATATCGTCCGGCAAGATCCAACATCTCAATTGTTATAGGCTTTACCTCTCCTACGCACGGTGCAAAGTTCAAATTAAGCGGTGGCCAGCCTCTACTGTTAGAGATCTTAAATTGATGCTTCTCTTCATACCAGTCGTCAACTTGAACCCTAGAAACCAACCCCGTTGGTATTTTGAATTCTCCCTGCCGCTTATTGGAATTGTCTCCATATTCAAGAACTGTGGCCCCGGCCCATTCCTGACAGGGTGCCGTAGGCGAACTACGGGGACCCATAAAGTAGATTTTAAAAACGGTTAGTGGATTTCTGTGGACCCTAACGGTTAAATCAAAGGAAGTTTCTACAATGAATTGGTTATTGATTTTCTTCTGCTCATAACTTAAGGACAAACTTTTTATTTGCGGAACATAAGTATCTGAGTAATCTGGCTGGTCATCCGCTGCGTTTAAAGGAGTTAGCAGGGCAGAAAAAATCAGTGAGGCAAGGGCGATAATCCATTTTTTGCGCATACCGAAATCATATAAGTGCTCTATGCAGTGCGCTGGCGCTTGTGTGCCTTGGCACGACGATCAAAGTAGAAATACCACGCGTAGGCAGCTGAGATAAGCAAGAACGGTGCTTGGCTAGCAAGGGCCGCTAAGAAATCAATGCCTAAGCGAGTTATTGAGAAGCCACTTCGAGTAATTAGCTCAAGAAAGGCAAGGGAAGCAAACGCAAGTGGTGGGTTAACCGCAGCCACATAGCTAGTGCCATTGCGACCATATTGAACGCCGCCAAAGGTGACCAACATGATTACTAAACCAGTGATGATGCCAAAACCATTGCGGAATAGAAGTTCTAGGTAAGAGAAGATGCCGATAAAGAAGAACTGCAGAACGATGATGCCTTCTTTTTTAAGGCCAGGGCCACTGATTGCAATCTTACGTGTAGCTGTTGTGCTCATTATTTCTCATCCTCTTCGGCGTCAATGTAATCAATCTCTAGCGCAGCAGATTTAATTGCACGAACTTCATCATCAATATCACTTAACGGCGCTAGTTTATTGGCACCAGTGCTTACGCCAAGGTTCACCATGCTGCGGGCCGGACGTAATAGTGATGTTTCAGCAGTTTGAATAACATCGTTAAAGCCACGTTCAACTGACTTAATGCGATCGCCCAAGGTGGCTAGCTTTGCATGCAGCGCACCAACGCGCTTTAACAGCTCGCTGGCATGACCTTGGATTGCAACTGCGTTATCAGCTAAATCTTGGCGGCCAAAGGCATAGGCCACAGTGCGCAGCAGCGCCAACATATTTGTTGGCGTAGCGATCGTGACATTCTTAGCGAAAGCTTTCTCAAGCAACATTGGATCAACCCGAAGAGACTCAGACAAAATTGATTCAAACGGTGCGAAAAGCACTACAAAATCAGGGGAGAAGGTAACGCCTTGATAATCACGCTTTGCTAGCGCTTCGACATGCTTTAGTAAATCTTTAGCATGTTGTTGCATTAGTGCATCGCGAGTTTCTTCATCTGGGGCATCGACTGCTTCTAAGAAACGAGTAAATGGAAACTTGGAGTCAATAAAAATGCGAGAGCCACCAGGGATCGCAATTTGAATATCGGGGCGAGAGATTTCATCGTTGCCACGATCAGAACTTTGCTTTTCAAAGTGAATGCCCTCGATCAAGCCAGCATTTTCAAGCAACATTTCGAGTTGGACTTCACCGAAACGACCACGTGTCTGTGAACTAGAAAGTGCGCCCGCCAACTTTGTTGCTTGCTCTAGAAGATTCTGGTTACCAACTTGCATTGATTCAATCTGAGTTTTAATTGCAGACTCGGCAGCAGCGCGTTTGGTTTCGGCATCGGCAGTTTGAGTTGAAAGTGAATTCATACGGGTCTTAACATCGGAGATTGCCTCATTAAGAGCAGCACTTGTGGTGTTCTGCGAATTCATGGTTGCAATTTGCTGCGTTAAATTTTCAACCAGCGCCTTTGCCCCGGCGAGTTCGGCCGCGATGCCAGCTGTTGCTGAATCACCTTGTGCCTGATCTGCCTTGTTTTTAAGGCTCGCGATGAAGAAACCAAGGGCTAAACCGATGGCTAAACCTGTTAGAAGAACCACTACTGATGCTGACATAGGCCTATCGTGGCAGGAAGCACTGACATACTCGCGTAGGCTCTACTCCTCGTGAGCCTCTCAATCGGAATCGTCGGTCTGCCAAATGTGGGAAAGTCGACCCTTTTTAATGCCCTCACCAAAAACAACGTTCTAGCCGCCAACTACCCCTTTGCCACGATCGAGCCAAATGTCGGCGTAGTCGGGGTTCCCGATGAGCGCCTAGCTAAATTGGCCGAAATCTTCGGTTCTGAAAAGATTTTGCCAGCAGTTGTCTCATTTGTTGATATCGCCGGCATCGTTAAGGGCGCATCTGAAGGCGCAGGCCTGGGCAATAAGTTCCTCACCAATATTCGCGATACCGATGCAATTTGTCAGGTCATCCGCGTTTTCACCGATGGCGATGTGGTTCACGTCGATGGTCGCGTTGATCCAGCGAGTGACATGGAAACGATCAATACCGAATTAGCGCTCGCCGACTTACAAACTATTGAAAAAGCGTTGCCACGTTTGGAAAAAGAAGTTCGACTTTCAAAAGATAAGCAGACGGTCCTAGATGCGGCGATTGCTGCAAATGAATGGTTGCAATCAGGTAAGCCACTTTCGCAGAGCAAAATTGATTTATCTGAAATTGCTGAGCTTCACCTATTGACCGCAAAACCATTCTTATATGTTTTCAACGTTGATGCAGCTGAATTAAATGATGCTGACTTGCGTAAGAAGCTACAAGACCTAGTAACACCAGCCGAAGCAATTTTCCTTGATGCTAAGACTGAAGCTGAACTCGCTGAACTAAGCGATGAAGATGCCCTCGAATTGTTGCAATCAATTGGTTTGAAAGAACCAGGTCTTGCGACTTTAGCCCATGTCGGGTTTACAACTTTAGGACTGCAGAC
>CAXNEB010000030.1:0-14648 GCA_964201645.1 Candidatus Planktophila sp. | reverse complement strand
GCGAAATTCACGTTGCTCAGATTTAGAGAGATGCAATTGGAGAACGCCAAGCCTTCAAGTAAGTAAGTGTTTTTATCTTGAATCCACTGAGTTAAGAACTTCTAAGTGGGTTGTGAGGGACTCGAACCCCCGACCCGGTGATTAAGAGTCACCTGCTCTACCAACTGAGCTAACAACCCGAGAAAGGGCAAACCCTTTAACGATTGGCAGACCCTATCAGCGAAACGGTCTACCTTGGAAATCCGCCAAGAGTGGCGAATCACCGCACAATTGAACTCTAAAGTGCTTCTTTACCTGTCTCGCCAGTGCGCACGCGAACTACTGAATCAACACTGGTAACCCAAACTTTTCCATCACCAATTGCTCCGGTGTTGGCGGTCTTAACGATTAGGTCAACGATGCTTTCAAAGTTCTCGTCATCTGAGAGCACCTCGATGCGGGCTTTTGCATTGAAATCAACGGTGTATTCAGCTCCGCGGTAGATCTCTTTGTGGCCCTTTTGACGGCCAAAACCGCGTACTTCAGAAACTGTCATGCCATGGACGCCAGCTTCGTGCAAAGCATCTTTGATGTCATCGACTCTGGATGGCTTAACGATTGCGGTAATTAGTTTCATTAAATACTTTCTCTTCTCGTCGTTGAGTTTGAGATTGAAAAACTTTTAGTGAGGCAAATCTTCAAAGCGTTTACGCGAGCGTTCAATTTCGGCTTGGGCTTCAGCTTGATCAACCCAGTTTCCGCCAGTAACACTTTTACCTGGTTCTAGCGCTTTATAAACTTCAAAGAAGTGTTGGATTTCTGAAAGTTCGAATTCGGGAACATCAGTTATATCTTGCAATGATGACTTGCGAATATCGCCAGCTGCAACGCATAACAACTTATCGTCGCCACCTGCTTCATCGGTCATATTAAACATTCCGATTGCGCGAACTGAAACAACGCAGCCTGGAAATGTTGGCTCATCTAACATCACGAGTGCATCTAGTGGATCGCCATCTAACGACAAAGTGTTCTTAACGAAACCGTAGTCATATGGATAACGCGTTGATGTGAAGAGCATGCGATCTAAGCGGATTTCACCAGTTACGTGATCGACTTCGTATTTGTTGCGACTACCTGCTGGAATTTCAATGATGACGTCGAAGATCATTTTGTAACCCAGCTTTCTCTAGTCGGTACGTTTTCTTGAAGCCCAACAGCTGAGGGATCTCAACTGCTAAGGAAATAGTGGGGTGAGCGACGGGGCTCGAACCCGCGACATCTCGGACCACAACCGAGTGCTCTACCAGCTGAGCTACGCCCACCATGTGGAGGAAATTCTACCTGTTAATTACTTCTGTTTGCTTCGCCTTCTTGAGCCTGAATTGCTGCGAGTGGTGCGCCGGCAATGAGGAAATTTGCGCGGTAGTGAGCGAGTTCTGCGATTGAATCTTGAATATCGCCAAGGGCGCGATGGTTGCCAGTCTTGGCAGGGGCGTTGAAATAGACCTTGGGATTCCAGCGACGGGCAAGTTCTTTAACGGATGAAACATCGATGGTGCGATAGTGCAGGTAGTTATTAAGGCGTGGCATATCGCGAGCAATGAAGGATCGATCAACGCTTACTGAATTGCCGGCCAAGGGGGACTTGCCAGAAACTGTGTTGGCAGATTCGAGATATTTGATTATTAAATCTTCAGCCTCAGTTAAAGCGATGCCCGTTGGGATCTTGGTGATTAGGCCGGAATTGGTATGCATTTGGGTTACGAATTCATTCATGCCAGCTAATTGCTCTGGGGTGGCCGCAATGACTAGATCAATGCCTTCACCAATTACATTTAGTTCAGAGTCAGTTACCAGAACTGCAATCTCGACCAAGACATCTTTTACTAGGTCCAGACCGGTCATTTCACAGTCGATCCAGATCAGATTAGGTTGCTCATTTGCCATTAGGCAACCTTATTGGTGGGTAAGGGACAAGCGGTAATTTCACCTTTCGTTCACCTTGTGTTCACCTTTGATCTGCCTCAATTAACCCGCTTAATAGCAAGATTCGGGACATGACATTGCTGGAAAATCGGTCTGACGCTATCCCTGCGCCTCGCGAGATAACAACAAAACCTCGATTATCTGACCAGATTTTCCGTTTGGTTGTAACTATTGGCGGAATGTCCTCGTTGGTAATTTTGGGATTGATTGCTCTTTTCTTATCGATCAAAGGCTTTAATGTTTTGAAAGTCGAGCAACTTTCTTTTATCACCGAATCAAAATGGGAAGTTTTGCAAGATGCCGAAGGAAAGATTGCCGAGAGCACCTTTGGATTAGGCGCGATGCTAATTGGAACATTTCTATCAGCAATGATTGCGGTTTTGGTAGGCGTTCCAATTGCAGTTCTTAGCGCGCTGTACCTGACCTTTTATGCGCGAGGAGCGGTTAAGAAGTTCTTAGTTTCACTTATTGACCTTATGGCGGCTTTTCCATCACTTCTCTTTGGCTTTTGGGGCTTTATAGTTTTCATGAGCAGTGCGGAGTACTGGGCCAAACTTCTTAACAAGTACTTGGGCTTTATTCCGATTTTCGATGTGCCCGCACCAATCTTTGAGCGATCACCATTTATCGCAGGTCTAGTTTTGGCAATCATGATTATTCCAATCGTTACCGCTATTTCGCGAGAAGTTTTCGATCAAACACCTCTAGATCGTATTCAAGCTGCCTACGCGTTAGGTGCATCAAAACTTTCAATGATTCGTGCCGTAGTTATTCCATATGGCCGTGGCGGTGTTGTCGGTGGAGCGATGCTAGGGCTGGGTCGCGCGATGGGTGAAACCGTTGCGGTGTACACAGTTCTTAACGTGGTTTATCAAATCAATTGGCAGGTTCTCTTTGGTGCTGGTGGAAATGTTGCCTCACTTATTCTCTTGAAATTTGGTGAAGCTGGCCCTGAAGAAGTAGATGCGTTAATGGCCGCGGGTCTTGTTTTATTCCTGTTGACCTTGGTAGTTAATGCGATTTCAGATGTTTTGATCAATAGATTTGGAAGAAAAGGCCGATGACACTTTCAACTATTCCTAGCCCACAAACGCCTTGGGCGGCCTCGATCAAACAAAGAATGAGCACCGCGGGGTTGATAGCACTTGGAGCTTTACTAGCGGGTGTTGTAGTTAAGACCACAGGACTCAGCGGAAAGCTAGGATTTTCAGCCGCCTTCTTTTTTATTGCCACACTTTTGATTTTTATTCAGCAACTTCGATTACGAGATCTAGCCGCTGCGAAGGATTCTTTGCTTAGCAGTTTTGCATCACTTGCTATTGTCATAACTTTAATTCCAATTGTTAGCATAGTCGCCACAGTTGTGCTCAAGGGTTACAAGGGAATTCATTTGGGGATGTTTACCAATGACATGACACAAGCCTCAGTCAATGATCCCGTTCAATCTGGCGGTCTCTTGCACGCATTAGTCGGCACGATCATCATGGTTGGCGGCGCACTCGTGGTTAGTTTTCCAATCGCATTATTGACTGCGCTATACCTAACTGAGATCCATGGAAAACTTTCACGTCCGATTAAGTTTCTAGTCCAAGCCATGAGTGGTGTTCCCTCAATTGTTGCCGGACTTTTCATTCTCTCAATTCTTGTAATTCCAGTAACTCAAGAGTTAACCGGGCTCATGGGCTCATTAGCTTTAAGTATCTTGATGATTCCGACAATCGCTCGTACAGCTGAAGAGATGCTTCTGCTTATTCCAAATGAGTTACGCGAGGCTGGTGTTGCACTTGGCGCGACGCAATGGCGCACAGTTTCCGGAGTAGTTGTTCCTGCAGCAAAGAGCGGACTAGTTACAGCGGTGATTTTAGGAGTCGCTCGCATCATTGGCGAAACTGCTCCAATCTTGCTTGTTTCAGGTGGCGCTGATGCTTTGAACTTTAATCCAACCTCTGGGCCGATGGGTTCTCTTCCTTTCTATATTTGGAAAGCATTTCTCACCGGTGGTACTGAAGAGGCTTACGCAAGAGCGTGGGGCGGCATGTTGATCTTGCTAATCCTCATTGTCTCCCTATTCTCACTTGCTCGTTATTTAAGCGGAAGAAAGGTTGCCTGAGATGACACCAATTCAGAATTCAAAAGATGAGAACAACATGGAGAAAAAAATGCAAGTAACAACACCATCATCACTATCCAATGTTGCAAACAATCGCGAGCAACGCGTTCCGGGTACAAATCTGCTAGGCACTGGGCTAGAAACCCGTAGCGTGCATGCTTGGTTTGGCAAGAAGCATGTGCTCTCCGATGTCTCTCTTGATTTTGCTGCAGGCACAGTGACCGCTCTCATCGGGCCATCAGGATGTGGAAAGTCAACCTACTTGCGCACACTTAATCGCATGCATGAATTTATTCCTACGGCCGCACTAGCTGGCGAAGTGTTGCTTGACGGACAAGATATTTACGCCCCAGGCATCGATGTTACAAAAATTCGCTTAAAAGTTGGAATGGTTTTCCAAAAGCCAAACCCATTTCCATCTATGACAATTGGCGAGAATGTTCTATCAGGACTGAAGTTGGCCC
The DNA here is from genome assembly GCA_964201645.1 of Candidatus Planktophila sp. GTDB lineage: Bacteria > Actinomycetota > Actinomycetes > Nanopelagicales > Nanopelagicaceae > Planktophila. The sequence continues at coordinate 10,106 of CAXNEB010000030.1, read as the reverse complement.
AGTTAAAAAAGAGCAACACTGATGAACTACTTGAATCATGTTTGGTTAGCGCAGGTTTGTGGAGTGAAGTTAAGGACCGCCTCGGAGAGCATGGCGGTTCGCTGTCCGGTGGACAGCAACAACGTCTCTGCATTGCCCGCGCACTGGCCGTGCAGCCACAAGTGCTCTTAATGGATGAACCATGTTCTGCTCTAGACCCAGGTTCAACCTTTAGAATTGAAGAGACGATCTCAGAGCTGGCAAAGACAATGACAATTGTGATCGTGACCCACAATATGCAGCAAGCCGCGCGCGTATCGGACTACACCGCCTTTTTCCTATCTGACGGGGGTCCAGGCGTAATGGTTGAAACAGCACCTACCAACAAGATCTTCTCTTCGCCGGTCGATAAGCGGACCGAAGATTACGTGACAGGACGTTTTGGCTAAACCAAATGTTCATCTAAGGCACGGGTTTTGTTTACCTGTCTATTGCCTTTATGTAACCACTTGTAACTACTTTCGCGGATGAAAAGGTTTTACCCTCCTACGAAAGGTTGTTCATGAAGTTTTCAAAGAAGGCAAAGGCGCTAGTTCTTGCCGCAGTAATCGCAGTTTCTGGCGTAGCGCCAGCTCACGCCGTTGATCTAGCTGGATCAGGCGCATCATTCGTTGTTCCGCTAGTAGAGGCTTGCAAAGCAGGCTTTGCTAAGGCGACCGGACACTCATTTGTTTACACATCAACCGGCTCAGGAACAGGTAAGAACAACTCTGATAACAAAATCGGAGATTTCTGGTTTTCAGATTCAGCTCACACAGGAGCAAAGAAGCGCTCAACAATATTTCACGCACCAATCGTTGCAGCTCCTATTGCAGTATTAGTAAATCTTCCATCAAAGAAAGATATTTACCTTTCTCCAACAACAGTTGCAAAGATTTTCTCAGGTGAAATTACAAAGTGGAACGACCCACTTATCATGGCTGATAACAACCGCACAGTAAAGACAGTTGTTTATCGCAAAGATGCCAATGGAAATGTAAAGAAAGACGCAAAGGGAGATCCAGTAATCCTTCGCTCAGGTTCGAAGAAAATCATTTATACACTTCCTAATAAGCCAATCAAAGTTGTATTCCGTTCAGATACATCAGGTACTTCAAACAACTTTACAAAGTGGTTAAATGGCGTAGCTCCATCAGTATGGACAAAGCCAGCTAATGACGCATTCACCACAGCTTTCCCTGGCAACATCAATGACACAGCAAATATCGGCCGTATCGTTGGTGCAAATGGATCTCAAGGTGTAGCAACACTTGCTGCTAAGTCGCCTTACTCAATTACATACGCAGAGAAGCAATGGGGAACCTCATTTGGTCTTCGTGCAGCATATGTTGGTAACGCATCAGGAAATTTCACACTCCCAGATTCAGCTGCAACCTCAGCTTTCTTGGGTGAGGCTAATCAAAACGCTGACGGAATCGTTACCTACGATTACAACACAAAGGTTCCAGGCGTTTACACACTTGGAATCATCAGCTACATGTTGCTAGAAACTTCGTATGAGAGCAAGGAAAAGGGCAAGGCAGTAGTTGAGCTTGCTGAGTACCTACTTTCACCTGAATGTTCACTAGGTGCGGCCTCAACTGGTTTCATCGTGGTTGAAGGCACATTCCTTGCGAAGGCGAAGCAGTTAATCGCCCGAGCAAATAAGTAATGTAAATATCCAATAGCTTAATAAAAGAACCCAGGGCCACGAGGGTAGCCCTGGGTTCTTTTATGCCTGAAAATTTTAAATTAAAAAAGAAAATGCGCGCCTGGCAGGAATCGAACCTGCGACAACCCGCTTAGAAGGCGGGTGCTCTATCCGACTGAGCTACAGGCGCATTTAATCTCACTTACTTACCTGTCAGAGTCTACCGAAGTTAAACGGTAGGGTTTCGTCTTATGGCTGAGTTCATTTATACGATGAAAAAGGCGCGTAAAGCGCATGGCGAGAAGGTAATTCTCGACGACGTCACCTTGATGTTTTATCCAGGTGCCAAGATCGGTGTGGTTGGTCCAAACGGTGCTGGTAAGTCAACCGTCCTGCAAATCATGGCCGGCCTTCAGCAGCCTTCCAATGGCGAGGCATATCTAACTCCAGGTTTTACCGTGGGTATCTTGCTACAAGAGCCAGTCCTTGATGAAACTAAGAACGTTATCGATAACGTTAAAGAGGGCGTTGCCGAAACTGTTTCAATGCTGAAGCGATTTGATGAAATTTCTGAAGAGATGGCAAGCCCTGATGCTGACTATGACAAATTATTGGCCGAGATGGGCGATCTACAAGAGAAGTTAGATCACCGCAATGCCTGGGAACTTGATTCGCAATTAGAGCAAGCAATGGATGCCCTTCGTTGCCCACCAGCTGATGCCGATGTTTCGGTTTTATCCGGTGGTGAAAAGCGTCGCGTTGCACTTTGTAAGTTGCTTTTGCAAGCACCTGATCTTTTACTCCTCGACGAACCTACTAACCACTTAGATGCAGAGTCAGTGCTTTGGTTAGAACAGCATTTAAATAAGTATCCTGGCGCAGTTGTAGCTATTACGCACGATAGGTATTTCCTGGACAACGTTGCTGAATGGATTCTCGAACTCGACCGCGGTCGTGCTTATCCATACGAAGGTAACTACTCAACTTATCTAGAAACCAAAGCAACGCGTTTAAAGATTGAAGGCCAGAAAGATGCCAAGCGCGCAAAGCGTTTGACTGAAGAACTCGAGTGGGTTCGCATGAACGCTAAGGGCCGCCAGACTAAATCAAAGGCTCGTCTTGCTCGTTACGAAGAGATGGCAGCTGAAGCTGACAAGATGCGCAAGTTAGACTTTGAAGAAATTCAGATTCCACCTGGCCCACGTCTAGGTAATGTGGTTATTGAAGTTAATAACTTGTCTAAAGGATTTGGCGATCGCTTACTAATTGATGATCTCTCATTTACTTTGCCGCGCAACGGTATTGTCGGAATCATCGGCCCTAACGGTGCTGGTAAGACCACACTGTTTAAGACTTTGATTGGCATGGAACAACCTGATTCTGGTTCAGTCAAGATCGGCGAAACAGTAAAGATTTCCTACGTTGATCAGTCTCGTGGCGGCATTGACCCAAAGAAATCACTTTGGGAAGTTGTTTCAGATGGTCTTGATTACATCAAAGTCGGCAACGTGGAAATGCCTTCTCGTGCTTACGTTTCAGCTTTTGGTTTTAAAGGACCAGATCAACAAAAGCCTGCTGGCGTACTTTCCGGTGGTGAACGAAACCGCTTGAACTTAGCCCTAACTCTTAAGGCTGGTGGAAACTTGCTACTACTCGATGAGCCAACGAACGATTTAGATGTTGAAACACTTGGCTCACTTGAAAATGCACTCCTCGAGTTCCCTGGTTGTGCTGTGGTTATCTCGCACGATCGCTGGTTCCTTGATCGCGTAGCAACTCACATTTTGGCTTACGAAGGTGAATCAAAGTGGTTCTGGTTTGAAGGAAACTTCGAGTCATACGAAGAAAATAAAATCTCTCGCCTTGGCGCCGATGCATCTCGTCCGCACCGTGCCACATACCGAAAGCTGACTCGCTAATGCGCCACTTAACTAAAGCTCATGTGCGTTGGGATGATCTCGATGGTTTTGGTCATGTTAACAACGCAACATATTTAACCTATATCCAAGAAGCACGTGCGAACTTCACTTGGTACTCACGTAAAGAACAAGGCCTCGAGCCGATGTTGGCTGACATGGTGGTTGGTCGCGCCGAAGTTGATTTTGTCGTGCCGATCTATGAAGGTGGGTTTGATTTAGATGTGGCGATATGGGTTGCAAAGATTGGCAACTCATCATTTGAATTAGCCTATGAATTAACTAGTGCGCATGGCTTACATGCACGTGGTCGCACGGTGCAGGTTGCGGTATCAATGGAGACTAAGAAATCACGCCCGCTAAATCAAGAAGAGCGTGACTTTTTAACTGGTTACCTAGAGGCTTAACTCATGCAATTAGCGCCGCGTACGACACGTCTTTGGTGGCGCGATGCTGTTACCTATCAAATCTATATTCGCTCATTTGCTGACAGCAATGGCGATGGCATTGGCGATATCAACGGTATTCGTTCGCGCCTGCCGTATCTAAAAGAGCTCGGTATCGATGCAATCTGGATTACGCCATGGTTTCCTTCACCTCAAAAAGACCATGGCTACGATGTTGCAAACTACTTTGATATCGAACCTGACTACGGCACCTTGGGCGATGCCAAAGCCTTAATTGCCGAAGCGCACGCAATCGGCATTCGAATTTTGCTCGACATCGTTCCTAACCACTGTAGTGATCAACATGAATGGTTCCAGGCAGCGCTTAAGGCAGCACCTGGCAGCAAAGAGCGCGATCGTTTTCATTTCTTAGATGGCAAAGGCAAAAATGGCGAACTGCCACCAAATAACTGGCCATCTGTTTTTGGCGGCGATGCTTGGCAACGCGTAATCGAAGCTGATGGCAAGCCAGGGCAGTGGTATTTACATATTTTCGCAACCGAACAACCTGATTTCAATTGGGAAAACCGCGATGTGCGTGAACACTTTGAAAATATTTTAAAGTTTTGGTTAGACCTTGGTGTCGATGGTTTCCGCATCGATGTAGCACACGCAATGATCAAAGCTGAAGGTTTGCCAGATATCGTCGAGCCTGAAAAGGGCAACGAAATGTTGTCAGCAACTCAGCATCCGTTCTGGGATCAAGAAGGTGTGCACGATATTCATCGCTCATGGCGCAAGATTCTTGATTCTTACCCTGGCGATCGTATGGCAGTTGCCGAAGCTTGGGTAAGTCCGGCAACTCGCATTGCCCGTTATTTACGCCCAGATGAACTCGCTAATTCATTTAACTTTGATTTCCTTATTTCACTTTGGGAAGCGCCATTCCTAAGAGAACGCATCGTAACTTCTATGGCTGCGATGGCTGAAGTAGGGGCGCCATCGTCTTGGGTATTTAACAATCACGATTTAGTTCGCTCGGTTGATCGTTTTGATCTAGGACTTTTAAATGTAGATAAATCAACGTTGCATCGCCAGGGTGATGCAAAGAAATTTAATTTAGAACGCGGCACTCGTCGTGCTCGAGCTGGTGCACTATTGATGCTCGCGCTGCCAGGTGGTGCTTATGTTTACCAAGGCGAAGAGTTAGCGTTGCCAGAAGTGCGCGATATTCCCGAAGATCGCTTAACTGACCCGCGTTGGGTAATGAGTGGCAAGGTCGATCGCGGTCGCGATGGTTGTCGCGTGCCGCTGCCTTGGCACCACGATGCAGATGGCGCATTTGGTTTTTCCGCCAATGAGAATTTAAAGCCGGTTGAAGCGTGGTTGCCACAGAGCCACTGGTGGGGAAAACATGCAGTGTCTCTGCAAGATGGCGTCGATACCTCAACGCTAACGATGTATCGCAAAGCGCTCGCGATTCGTAAGGCCGAAACTGGCTTAGGTGATGGCCCAATGACTTGGCTTGATGTAAACGATGAAGTCTTAGCATTTACTCGCCCCGGTAATTTTGCTTGCTACGTCAACTTCGGCGCTGAGATTGAGCTGCCAGCAGGTGCGCAAGTTTTGCTTTCTAGTGGCCCACTTGCTGGAAATAAATTGCCTACTGATACCGCAGTTTGGTTGCGATTAAATTGAGTTTCTACGAAGAAGTTGGTGGCGAAGTTTTCTTTGCTGATTTAGTTTCACAGTTCTATGCCCACGTTGCAACTGACCCAATTTTGCGCCCGATGTATCCAGATTCGGATATGAAAAGCGCTGCCGAACGACTGCAGAAATTTCTAGAACAATATTGGGGTGGGCCAACTACTTATTCCGAAGCGCGCGGTCACCCAAGATTAAGAATGCGCCATGCCGGTTTTCATATTGATCGCGCAGCACATGATGCCTGGATCAACGCAATGCGAAAAGCTATCGATGGGGTTGAAATTAAACCAGAGCATAAAGAAACCTTGTGGGGCTATCTTGAAATGGCAGCTGCTGGTTTAGTTAATCAAGCCGATTGACTTGAGTTTCCAACTTTAAGTATTTCGCCATTTCGCAGGTACCAAAGTGTGCCGTTGCTATCGCGCACAGTTGTAATACGTAGTCCAACTTTTTCGACAACGCCCTTAATTTCTAGAACTTCAACAGTGTCGCCAACTCCGTATTGATCTTCAACCAACATGAAAATGCCAGAGAGCACATCGCGCACAATCGTTTGCGCGCCAAGACCAAGGGCCACACCGATAACACCGGCTGAGGCAATAAATGGACCTAAGTTAAATCCAAACTCACCCAGCACGGTGGCAAACGCAATTAGCCAGATAGCTGAATTTAAGGTGCTGCTTAGAACAGTTCCCGTTGTCTTGGCTCGCTCTTTCTGTCGCGCACCAACGCCCCTTAACCCGGGTCGCAAGTCGACGGTAGCCAGACGGTTCATGGCACGGGTTATGGCGCGCTTGCCAAAGTATTGAGTTGCCATAGCAATCAGGACCACCAGCAGGATGCGTAGTGGGGCGCCGCTGAACCAGTCGATAGCTTCTTTTACAGTGAAGTTCATAGTGAAGCCGACTCTAACGAATTCTTAACCTAAAAGATGCTAGAAATCCGCTCTTTCACAGACCTTTTGGGGCAAGATATGCCAATCGGCGCGAGCCACGCGCTTCGATCGGGGAGCGATCATGTCGCGAACACTTATTTTAAACGCCACTTACGAACCGCTAGGTGTTGTGTCAGATCGCCGCGCACTCATTTTAGTTTTGAATCAACGCGCAACTATGGTCGAAGATTCCGGCGTTGTTCTGCATTACGCAACCGGCCAAGTTTCACTGCCGTCGGTAATTAGATTAAATAAATTTGTGCGAATTCCATATCGTCATGCGGTCCCACTTTCCCGCCGCGCAATTTTCGCTCGCGATGGTGGTCGTTGTGTTTACTGCGGAAATGCCGCTACCTCAATAGATCACGTGATTCCGCGCTCTCGTGGCGGTGGCCATAATTGGGAGAACGTTGTTGCGGCTTGTCACCGTTGCAATCACGCAAAGGCTGATAAACCGCTTAAAGAATTAGGGTGGCGTCTTAGATCACTTCCGCGCGAACCAGTTGGCGCGGCTTGGCGAATTCTGGGAACTGGCAGAACTGAAAATCGTTGGCTGCCATATCTAGAACCATTTGGTGCGTCAGCAGCTACTGCTTAAGTCAATTACACTTACACCCATGATGATTCAACTCGCTCAGGCTGTGTCCAACTTACCTATGGGTCAAGAAGACGGCGCAATGCCAGGTGAACCACTCAGTGCAGCACAAACCGCACTTTATTTTTTTGGAATTCCAGTTGGTTTATTTCTTTTGATTTCAGTTATCGTCTATGCAGCAACTGGTGAGCGCAAAGAAAAGACCGAGCCAAAAGACTCGGTCTTAACTCATATCGAATAGATATTACTTATCGGCAGCTCGTGCTTTCAATGCACGAGTCATTGAATCGCGACCTTCGGCAACTGTACGGCGCATCGCATGTGATGCATCCTTTCCGGTCACTTCTAGCCAGTGCTCAGCTTTCTTAACGGTTTCTTCGCTGATTATCCAAGCCGGGAATAACAAAGTCGCAGTGGCCTCAGCAATTTCATAGCCCTTGGTTTCCCAAACTTCGAGAATTGATGCGAAGTACTGATCAACGAATGGCACCAGTAGTTCGCCATGAATTGCCAAGTTAAAGCCACGACAGGTGTAGGCGTGAATTGTGTTCGACAAGTTATCTACAGTAACTGATTTAAAAGCAGCAGCTTTCGCTTCTGCACTTGGGATTGCAGCATGTGCCATCGCTGCATATTGCTTACCGTGTGCCGTCAGATCTTTCGCAGCCTCTGCATCGATATCAGTTGCGTTAAAGATTCCGCGCTTTACGCCACAGATAAATACAAACCAGCGCAGATCAGCATCAACGGTTAAGCCGTTGATTGAACCGTTAAGAATTGCTTTGATCTTTTCGTGTTGAGCTGGCGTGTATGCAAAGTCAGCAAAAGATTTGGCATATTGCAGTTGATGATCGCTACCGGGTGCTGCGTTACTTAAGAACTTCTCAAATGCGTTTGCTGCTTGTTCGCGCAATTTCTCGCGGTTGGCATCTGAGGCAAAAGACCAAATAGCTCCATCGATCTGCGCAACAGTCATGGTCACTGTTGTAATGTCAGTCTCGCCTTCCAGCGCGTTAAGTGCAATAGTCACATAATCGCTTGCAGCCAGCTCGCCATCGCGAGTTGAATCCCAAAGCGAAGCCCAGATTAAGCCGCGAGATAGCGAATCATCTAGCTTTCCAAGATGAGATTTCATGGTTGCAATACTGCGCTCATCAAAGCGCAACTTGGCATAAGTCTGATCTCCATCGTTGATAAGAACTAGATCAGCGGTTTTCTCACCGGCTAATTCAGTTACTTCAGTAAGAGCGCCAACAACATCGAGCTCGACGTTCTTGCGACGTGAGAGCTTGTCGCCTGTGATGTCATAGAGACCAACCTTTAGTCGGTGGGGGCGTAGTTCAGTTGAACCAACCGGCATAGTTGGCGCGAGTTGCTTCACTTTGACCGACTTATATACGTCACCTTCGATTTCAAGCACCGGACTTAACGTGTTAACGCCTGCAGTACGCAACCAAGTGCGAACCCACTCAGTTAAGTCGCGACCACTTGCAGCTTCAAGCTGCACGATTAGATCGTTGAGGGTGGTGTTTTGATAGGCATGCTTAGCAAAGTACTTACGAAGCGCTGCGATGAAGTTATCGCGACCAATGTGAGCAACTAACTGCTGTAGAACAGATGCGCCTTTGGCATATGAGATACCGTCAAAGTTTGTGCGAACTGCATCAAGATCTTCCATTTCAACTGCAATTGGGTGAGTAGAAGAGAGTTGATCTTGGCGATAAGCCCAGTTTTTGCGGGTTGAGTTGAATTCAGTCCAAGCATGAGTCCACTTAGTTGATTCGCTAACAGCCATGTATGAAGCCCACTCAGCGAATGATTCGTTAAGCCAAAGATCTTCCCACCAAGCCATCGTGACAAGGTCACCAAACCACATGTGCGCCATCTCGTGATGGATGGTTGATGCACGGCTTACATGATTTCGCTCGGTTACCTTGCTGCGGAAAATCAGCACATCTTCGTGGAAAGTTACGCAACCAACGTTTTCCATAGCGCCCCAGTTATATTCAGCAACTGCGATTTGGTCATACTTACCGAATGGGTATGCCAAGCCGAAAGTCTTTTCGAAGTAAGCAAAACCTTGTTTGGTAACTTCGAAGATGTTTTCAGCATCAACATGCTTAAAGAAAGATTTACGAGCATAGATGCCAAGTGGGATTGTCTTCTCGCCCTTATATTCATCGTGCACGCTTTGGTAAGCACCAGCCACAATGGCGGTTACATAAGTTGAAATAACTTGAGACTCGGCAAATTGAATGAACTTCTTATCGCTACCGAGATCTTTAGTAGCTTCGACTCCGTAGTTAGAAATAACTTCCCAATGCGCAGGGACAATTGTGCTAATTTTGAAAGTTGCCTTTTGATCTGGTTGATCAAAGCAGGCATACATACGACGAGCATCGCCAGTTTCAAACTGGGTATATAGGTAGACCTCATCATCAGCTGGGTCAACGAAACGGTGCAAGCCTTCGCCAGAGTTTGAATAAACTCCATCGTGTTCGAGCTCAAGTACGTTGTCAGCAGCGATGGCAGGCAAGTAAACGGTCTCGCCATCGAACTTCGGATCAAACTCAACGCCATTTAGTTTGGCGGAGTAAACCTTTGAACCAACGCAGTCAATAAAAGTTGTTGCACCCGGCTTAAGGCCAGCGAACTTAACTGTGGTCTTTACCCGAAAATTCTCGGCCCCAGTAGTTAGGTCTAAATCGATCACATAACTTGCGACCTTCAAGATTGCTGAACGTTCAGCTGCTTCAATTTGGGTGATATTCGTACCTGGCACGAGGACTCCTTATTAATAGCCAAAGCTGATACTTCGGCTCCCGATTGGGGTTCGCAATCTAAGCATGAAAGAGTGCTCTAGTGGAAAGCAGAGCGGTCAGGTCATACAAATTACGCG
>CAXNEB010000029.1:0-15430 GCA_964201645.1 Candidatus Planktophila sp. | reverse complement strand
CCATCTTGTCGCGATCAAACTCGGTCGTCGCGATCATTCCAGTTACGGCTGGCAACAGAACTAGCAAAGTTTCGATGCTGTCAAAGAGCGGTTCTTTATCTTCTTGCAAGTCACGGTTATAGGCAAACGGCAAACCTTTTAGCATGGTCATCACACCAGTTAAATTTCCAATCAGTCGACCAGCTTTACCGCGAGCAAGTTCAGCAATATCTGGATTCTTTTTCTGCGGCATAATCGAAGAACCTGTTGAATATGCATCTGCAACTTTGGCCCAACCAAATTCAGTTGTAGCCAAGATGCACCACTCCTCGCCGATGCGAGATAAATGAACTCCAATGGTTGCCAGAATGTAAAGCGCTTCAGAAACAAAATCGCGATCACTCACCCCGTCAATGCTGTTGGCTGCGGATTCGGCAAAACCTAAATCAGCTGCAGTGGCTTTTGGGTTTAACGGCAGCGATGAACCAGCGAGTGCGCCAGAACCCAGCGGACTAACCGATGAGCGTTCCAGCCAATCGTTGATTCGGCTTAAATCACGTTGAAAAGCGTGCGCATGTTTAGCTATTTCATGACCGAAAATCACAGGTTGGGCATGTTGTAAATGCGTAAAGCCAGGAGCAGGAGCATCGGAGTACTCGGTTGCTTTTGCAATGATGACCTCGCACAGAGCAGTTAACTGCGCAGCTACTTCCAACATGTGATCGATTGCGTAGAGTCTTAAATCGGTCGCCACTTGATCATTACGCGATCGACCAGCTCTGATCGCTCCCCCAACGGCGCCGATCTTCTCGGTTAATCCACGTTCCAAAGCACTATGAACATCTTCATCAGAATCAAGTGGAGCAAACTTTCCGCTAATTACTTCATTCTGAAGTTCTTTCAGAGCGCCTCGTAACTTTGAAACGGTATCGGTAGGCAACAAACCCGAACTCTCTAGAACAGCTAAGTGCGCAAGGGATGAACGCAAGTCATATGGAGCTAAACGCCAATCGAATTGAACGCTACGAGATAGTGCGAATAGAGCATCGCTGGGGCCAGCGGCAAATCGGCCGCCCCACAAAGTCCCACCTGAATGTGTGGCTCCGGTGCTCATCACTTACCTCCGCTTTTTGAATTGGCTAATCCTAAGATCTTCTTCGCTAAACCAGCACCGCCTGTTGCTGTGTCGGCAACAACAATGACCGTGTCATCGCCAGCAACAGTGCCAATTGCTGAAGGCAGTTTGCCTGATTGCGAAAGACCATCGATGGCACTTGCCAACATTTGGGCGGCTGCAATTGGAGTGCGAATCACTACCAAATTTCCGCTCGGAGTTGCCGAGAGAACTAGCTCGCTCGGAAATGAATTGGTATTTGAAATAGGTTGCGAATCCGTAAGCGCATAAACCATTTCGCCTTCATTATTTCTTACTCGGATTGCACCAATATCTTCTAGGTCACGACTCGCAGTTCCTTGCGTAACCACAATTCCGGCCTTCTTAAGCGCTTTAACTAAGTCACTTTGCGATGCGATTTTGCCACTGGCAATCAATTTCGAAACTAGTGACTTACGGGCATTGGCACTACTTGCATTCATGCGTGCACCAACGTTCCACCAGTTCCAGCCAAGGCTAGTAATAAGTTCTCTGCATTATTACCGTCAATAATTCGTACCGAAGTCGCACCTGACGCTATCGCAGCTAAACAAGCAGCAACTTTTGGTGCCATGCCACCTTGGAAGTCGTTCTTCATGGCTGCAAGTTCGCTTGCTGAGATCTCGGAGATGATTGATGTTGGGTCTGGATAACTCCGATAAATTCCTGCTACATCGGTCAACACAATTAGAGACTCAGCTTTTAAACCGCCGGCAATTGCGGCTGCTGCTAAATCAGCATTTATGTTCAGCCCGGTATCGGCGCCAATTTCATTTGCCAGTGGTGAAATTACTGGCGTGAATTTTTCTTCTAGTAGTGATTCAACTAATTCGGTATCTACCTGCGTCACTTCGCCGACTAAGCCAAGTTCGGCTGGAGACCCATCAACAATTTTGCTCATTCGAATCCCCTGAAGCGTGTTGCCATCTCGTCCAGATATTCCGGCCGCATTAACGCCGGCCCTACGTAAACTCGAGACTACCGATGCACAGACTTCGCCTGCGAGAACGTTCTGTACGATTTCAAAAATTTCCGGAGTGGTCACACGAAAGCCACCAATACTTTGACTTTGGATCCCGGCTGAAAGAAGGGCGGCATCTATCTGTGGGCCGCCGCCATGCACAATTACTAATTCAATTCCTTCTTTTACTGCAGCTGCAATAGTTTGAGCAAATGCGCCACTCTCATCCTTCATGGCATGGCCACCATATTTAATAACGATCAAACCCCTAGCCCCAATACTTCAAGCCCGGCATTCTCGGCAAAACCGCAAACTAGATTGGCATTCTGAATAGCTTGGCCAGCTGCGCCTTTTCCTAAGTTATCGATCGCTGCCGAAACAACCAGTCGATTGGTATGCGGATCAACGGCCACTTGTAAGTGCACGTGATTGCTGGCGATTACCGAATTAGTTTTAGGCATTTGCCCTAACGGCAGTACGGTAACAAATTCATCGCTCGCGTAAACCTTGGTATATAACTCATGAATGCTCTCAGTCGTAGCACTAGTTGTTAATTTCGCAGTAACAGTGCTCAGAATTCCGCGTGGCATTGGCGCGAGAATTGGAGTGAATGAAATTTTCACTTCGCTGCCGGCAACCTCTGTAAGAGCTTCCTCAATTTCTGGAGTGTGCTGATGTACTCCCCCAAATTTGTAAGAAGATAGCGAGCCCATTACCTCACTACCAATGAGATTAACTTTTGCGCTTCGGCCCGCACCTGTTGTTCCTGATGCTGCAACCACCACGATGTCACTGCTATCGACCAAACCCAGCGCCGGCGCTATTGCAAGTGAGATAGAGGTTGCATAACAGCCAGGGTTTGCTACTCGGGTAGCTTGCTTAATTTGATCACGCTTGCCCGGAAGTTCAGGCAGCCCATAGGTCCATGTACCAGCATGAACCCCGCCGTAGTACTTAGCCCATTGATCAGCGCTGGATAATCTGAAATCAGCCCCTAGATCAACGATTTTGATCGCGTGATCTAATTGCGCAATCAGCGCTGCTGATTCACCATGAGGCAGCGCCAGGAAGACTATTTCGCAGGCGTTTACTTTGGCCAAATCGAATTTCTCAAAGCGACGATCACCGAATTTGCTCAGTTGTGGCGCAACCGATGAGATGAGTTCGCCGGCATTGGAATGTGCGGTAATCACGCTCACTTCAAATTTGGGATGCTCAAGTAAAAGCCTGAGCAGCTCGGTTCCGGCATAACCACTAGCCCCAACAATTGCTGTTTTCATAGGAATAATTATGCACGACAATGCATAATTATGCAATCTTAGGAGCGAACAGTTGCCCCATAAAGTTTGCTTGCGTTAGCCACGGCGGCTTCACGTGCGGCGCTGATTTCCTCGCCCGTTAGCGTGCGATCTGAGGCGCGGAATGAGAGCGTGAAGGCCAAAGAAATCTTGCCGTCACCGATTTTGTCGTAACGATCAAATAGGACGATGGACTCAAGCAAATCTCCTGCTCCATCGACCAAAGCTTTTTCAAGTTGGGCTGCCGAGACCGAAGGTTCAATAACTAAGGCAACATCTTGTACCGCAATTGGCATAGACCCAATGACGCCAGCTCGTACCGTATTGCTTGCTGGTAGCGCATCAAGATTTATGACTAGCGCACAGGAACGTGGCGGCAAACCAAACTCAGAACATACACGTGGGTGAAGCTCGCCCGCATGGGCAACTGCTTTGCCATCTACCAAAAGTTCAGCACAGCGACCTGGGTGCCAAGGTGCAAAATCTGAACGTTCGACCGTATACGACAGACCACAAAGATCTAGAACGGTCTGTGCTTCAGCAATCGCATCTGCCCATTCATAGTTACGAGCTTTAGCTCGCCAGTTATCTCCGGTGGTCTTACCTACAAATATCGCACCTAAATGAATCGGCTGAGGTGGCACGCTATCGAAAATCGCTTTTATAGTTGCAGCATCTGGCTTGACCTCAAGTGCTGGGAAAATTCCATCAACTAACTTTGTCGTGTTACGGAAGATCGCTCCTATTTCAAAGAGTGCGAAATCGCGAGCACCACGCGAAAGATTTCGTTGGGCAGCTGCAATCAACCCTGGGATCAAGTGGGTGCGCATTAGCGGAGTTTCTTCAGACATTGGGTTAGCAATGCGGAAGGTTGCTGCACGTTCGCCGGTGTAATTAAGCGCTTTCATCGTAGCTTCGGCGACGAATGGGAAATTTTGAACTTCAGTTAAACCACGCGCAGCAAGAGCTGCTGCAATGGCGCGACGACGAAGTTGTACTGGTGTCAGAGTTGCGGCATATGGACTGCGCGGCAGTACTGATGGAATTTGGTCATAGCCAACAATACGCGCGACTTCTTCAACTAAATCAGCTGGAATTTGTAGGTCACCTCGCCAAGAAGGCGGATCAACTATCCAACTCTTGGTATCTACATCGCAACCTACAGTTGTGAGCGCCTTTTCAATAACTTCATTAGATAGCTCGGTACCTAAGCGATTGTTTACATATTTGGGATCTAGGTCGATTAGCGGCGGATATCTCTCTTCGCCGGAAACGGAGGAACCTACATAGGTAGCTCCACCTAATGCAATCATTAGCTCGGCCGCCCGAGCTGAAGCGAACTCGGCTAACGAAGGATCAACGCCACGTTCTAGGCGACGTGATGCTTCGGTTGAAAGCTTATGGCGACGTGAATTCTTGGCAATCGCAATTGGATCAAAGCGAACCGCTTCAATCGCAATGGATGTAGTGTTTTCAGTAATCTCAGAATCAAGGCCGCCCATGGTGCCGGCCAGAGCTAGTACTTGTTTGCTATCGCGCACTACTAGATCGCTGGACGATAATTCACGTTCTTGATTATCTAGCGTCTTAAATTTAGTTCCATCGAGAGCGTAAGTGATCTCTAATCCATCGACAATCTTTGCTCGATCGAAAGCGTGAAGTGGCTGACCGAGTTCGACCATCACATAGTTCGTAACATCTACGGCTAATGAGATCGAACGCATGCCAACTTTTTCAACTCGGCGACTTAGCCAAATCGGTGATGGCGCTTTCGGATTGAAATTATCTAGCGAGCGTAAAACAGCGACCATTGCACCATCGGTTATCTTGATCGATGTTGGCGTGCCGGCCTCGGCAAAAGAGAGTGACTTAGCGTGTGCAATCGGGTCAGTGATATTTAAATTCAACGCGCCTGCAATTTCACGGGCAGCGCCACGAATACTTAAGGCATAACCACGATCAGGGTTAACTGCGATATCGAAAATTGTGTCGTTGATTTGCAACAGCTCAGTTGCATTATCGCCAACTTTGGCGGCACCTTCAGCTAGAACAATAATGCCAGCATGGTCATCGCCTAGGCCAAGTTCTTTTGCCGAGCAAATCATGCCGTTACTTGTTTTTCCATAAGTCTCGCGCGCACTAATTGCGAAATCCCCAGGCAGAACGGCGCCAGGCAGAGCTGCAACTACTAAATCATTTACTTCAAAATTACGGGCACCGCAGATTACAAAACGAGTTTGACCCTCGTTGCAATCCAATTCCACATAACGAATTGGCTTCTTATGCTCAGCTAACTCTTCGATGGCAATTACGCGCGCTACTACCAGTGGGCCTGATAAATCAGCACCTTGTTTAATTACATCTTCGACTTCGAAACCTACCCGGACAAAGGCGTCTGCAATTACTTCATCGGTAATACCAGCTAGATCTACAAAATCTTCAACCCAAGAGCGTGGAATTCGCATTAGAGGCCAACTCCAAACTGACGTGTGAAGCGCAGATCGCCTTCAACAATTTCATGTAGATCGGTTATGCCATGTCGAACCATAAGTGTGCGCTCAAGACCCATACCGAATGCAAAGCCACTGAACTGAGTTGTATCTATGCCACAGGTTGCCAACACCTTTGGATTAACCATTCCGCAACCGCCCCATTCGATCCAGCGGCCGTTAAAGAAAACGTCAACTTCAGCGCTTGGTTCGGTGAATGGGAAAAAAGATGGGCGCAGACGAGTTGTTACATCAGGGCCAAACATGTGACGAGCAAAATTATCAAGAGTTCCCTTTAGATGCGCCATTGAAATTCCACGGTCAACGACTAAACCTTCGACTTGGTGGAAAACTGGACTATGTGTTGCATCGAGTTCATCGGCGCGGAAGGTGCGGCCTGGCGAAATGATGTAAATCGGTGGCTCGTTGGTCAGCATTGTGCGAATCTGTAACGGTGAAGTTTGGGTGCGCAGAACCAGCCCAGCACTTAGTGGCTCAACAAAGAAGGTGTCTTGCATGGTTCGAGCTGGATGATCAGCTGGAATATTTAACGCGTCAAAGTTGAGCCAGCTCGATTCGAGTTCGGGGCCTTCAGCCACTGAATAACCTTGAGCTAAAAAGAAATCACTAATGTCATTTTTGATAATCGTGATTGGGTGCAATCCCCCAGCATGAGCAACCTTGGCTGGCAGCGTTATATCTACAACTTCTTCGAGCAAAATCTTTTGATCACGAGCCAGCTCTAGCCGTACCGTGTCATCAGCAAGAGCGGCGGCAATTGCTGCTTTTGCTTCGCCGATAATTTTTCCAAATGATGCTTTTTCATCTGGTGATAGCGAACCTAGACCACGACTCGCAAGTGAGATGGGAGCTTTATCGCCAGTATGCGCTAGCCGAGCCGCCTTGAGTTCATCGAGGTCGTCAGCGGCTGCGAATGCCGACTTGGCAGCGCTGACCCATTCGTTGATCTCTTGCGGATTCATGAGTTGAAGTCTACTTGGTCGACTTTACTTATCGTCGGCAATTTTTGCCGTTAACTCGTATAAAACTATCGATACGGCCGCTGAAAGATTAAGACTTTCAGCATTGCCTGCCATAGGTATCGCCAGTGCCTCTGTTGCTGCTGGAACTTCAAGATCAGCTAAACCGCGGGCTTCATTACCGAAAATCAAAACCGTATTTTCATTGATCATAAATTGACGAATTGATTTTTTTCCATCGGCTGACAAGGTGGCATAGTTTAGATTTGGAATAGCCGTTTGCAGCAGATCAAGTGATACCCGCTCGAAAATAGGTAGGTGCCAGAGCGATCCGGCAGTGGAGCGCACCACCTTAGGTGAATACATATCTACGCTGCCTGGTGAAGTGATTACTGCAGTCGCACCGAGTGCGTCGGCTGAACGCAAGATTGTGCCCGCGTTTCCGGGATCCTGAATCTCATGTAAGTAAAGCAAAATAGATTTGCCTGACAGTTTCAAAGTTTCCAAATGAGGATTTGGAATTTTACAGATTGCCAGGATGCCTTGCGGCGAGATGGTTTCACTCATCGCCTTCATAACGGCATCAGTGACATCTTCACACTTAAATTTTGCTAAGTCGATTTTGTCATTCTCGAGACGCGAACGTCCATTGGCCGTTAGATATAGAACATCTACTTGATCAATCGCTTTTGCCTTAATAGCTTCGCGCACAAACTGCGCACCTTCGGCGACATAACGTGCACTTTCGCGACGTTCCTTAGCGCCCTTAGAACTGATAAGAGCCTTCACTCGCACGATATGTGGCGAGTGAAGGCTCTCGATCATTAATCTAGATTCGGTTAACGAATTACAGTGCAGCTAAAGTCTTGCGAGCAACTTCAACTAGCGCCTTGAAAGTCGCTGGGTCATTTGTTGCTAGCTCTGAAAGTAAACGGCGATCAACTTCAACGCCAGCTTCCTTTAGACCTTGGATCAAACGGTTATAGGTAAGACCATTTTCACGTGCAGCTGCATTGATGCGCTGGATCCAGAGTCGACGGAAGTCGCCCTTCTTATCCTTGCGATCGTTGAAGGCATAAACCATTGAGTGTGTAACTTGCTCTTTCGCCTTTGTGAAAAGACGTGAACGTTGACCGCGGTAACCGCTAGCACGTTCTAAAGTTGTACGACGCTTCTTGGCTGCGTGGACTCCGCGCTTTACTCTCATTTAAGTGCTCCTTACTTCAAACCAAGCATGCGCTTGGCTGTTGTTGCAACGGTTGGCTTAGCTGCGGACTCAGTGCTCAAACGTCGGGTAAGACGTGAGGACTTGCGCTCGAGTAAGTGGCGCTTTCCGGCGCGCTCGTGCATAACTTTTCCGGAACCAGTAATGCGGAATGTCTTCTTCGCACCACTGTGGGTTTTCATCTTTGGCATCTTTGGTCTCCCGTTGCTAGTTCTTATTCGGTCTCTGCTGCAGCTGCTGCTGCATCGGCTTTTGCTTTACGCGCTGCCTTTGCTTCGGCTACTGCTTCAGTCTTGCGCTTAGTTGGACCAAGCACCATTGTCATATTTCGTCCCTCTTGTTTAGGAGCGAATTCGACGAAAGCAATTTCTGCGACATCTTCTGCAAGACGTTGCAAGATCTTGTAACCGAGTTCAGGACGCGTTTGTTCGCGACCACGGAATTGCATTGTCACCTTGACCTTGTCGCCACCCTTTAAGAACTTCTCGATGTGATTCCGTTTGGTCTCATAATCGTGAGTCTCAATCTTTGGTCGCATACGTACTTCCTTCACCACGATGTGGGTCTGGTTTTGGCGTGCTTCCCGAGCTTTCTGCGCGATCTCGTATTTGTATTTTCCGAAATCCATGATCTTGCAGACTGGTGGATTAGCTTCTGGTGCGATCTCAACTAGGTCGAGACCAACTTCATCAGCCATCTGTAGCGCAACTTCGATTTCTACTACGCCAACTTGTTCACCGGTGTAACCGATTAAACGAATTTGGGGTGTACGAATTCGATCGTTGATACGTGGGTCAGTTGTGATTTTTGCTCCTCTTATTCGGTTTGCTGGTACTTCGCGCTCAGTAACCGCGCCATGCAAAATAAGCAACCGCCAAGGAGTCCAATTGCGCTGAAATAACTTCAACTAAGTTGAACTTCGACATACCAGGAATCTGGAAGATTCTTAGGTGGGAGCGGTACCTCCTCTTGCAGTAGCGAACTACTGGTCTGAGGCAAAGGGTACTAGAGGGTTGGGTAAAGGCGAAATTGAGCCTAATTCAGCGCTAGTAAGCACTACCTAGCCCATGGCATGTACGCCACCATCGACGTGAATGATCTCGCCGGTAGTTTTTGGAAACCAATCAGATAAGAGCGCAACGGCTGCTTGAGCAGCTGGCACTGGGTCAGTTACATCCCAAGCCAATGGCGAACGCGAATTCCAAACTTCTTCGAAATCTGAAAATCCCGGAATTGATTTAGCGGCCATGGTTTTAATCGGACCAGCTGCAACTAAGTTCACGCGAATATTTTCAGCACCCAGATCACGAGCTAAATAACGAGAAGTAGATTCGAGGGCCGCTTTGGCAACGCCCATCCAGTCATACTTTGGCCAAGCAACCGTTGCGTCAAAATCAAGGCCCACGATTGATGCACCACCATTAAAAAGTGGTCTCGATGCCATCGCTAAAGATTTAAATGAATATGCCGATACCTGCATTGCTGTTGCGACATCTGCCCATTCGGTATTTAAGAAATTGCCACCCAAGGCAGCTTCTGGCGCAAAACCAATTGAGTGCACTACCCCATCAAGCCCATCAACATGTTCGCGTACTCGAGATGCAAGTGCTGCTAAATCAGCATCGTTAGTTACATCAAGTTCGATAACGGGAGCAGGTTGCGGAAGTCGACCAGCAATGCGTGTGGTCAAAGACATTACTCGCCCATATGAAGACAAGATAACGGTAGCGCCTTGATCTTGCGCTAAACGCGCAATATGAAAAGCGATCGAGGCATCGGTTAATACCCCAGTTACTAAAATTTTCTTGCCGGCGAGAATTCCCATTGCTAGTGACCCATCCCTAATCCGCCATCTACTGGAATTATTGCGCCAGTTATATAGCTTGCTTGTGGCGATGCTAAGAAAGTTACCACGTCGGCAATTTCTTCTGGTGAACAAAAACGCTGCAACGGAACTGATTTGGCAATCTCATTACGACGCTTCTCATCTAACGTCGCAGTCATGTCAGTTTCAACGAAACCGGGAGCTACGACATTGGCAGTGATTCCTCGGCTTCCTAATTCGCGGGCAAATGATCGCGCCATTCCGACTAAGCCCGCTTTACTCGCTGAGTAATTAACTTGTCCAGCTGAACCAGAAAGTCCAACTACCGAACCAATAAAAATCAGACGACCACGTTTTAATTTCAATAAGCCTTTAGTCGCACGGCGAGCTGTACGGAATGCGCCAGTTAAATTGGCATCAATTACATCGGCGAAGTCTTCATCACTCATGCGCATCGATAGCGTGTCTTTGGTGACGCCAGCGTTGCACACCACAATCTCAGGTGAACCCCAAGTTTCTTCGATCAAGGTAAAGCCGGCATCTACGCTTTCGGTTGAAGTTACATCCATCCGAACTGACTTGTATTCAGTGGGTGCTGGCCCAGAACGATAGGTCACGACAACTGTGTAACCCGCCGCCGTTAGGGACTTGGCGATTGCTGAACCTATGCCGCGATTGCCGCCAGTTACCAATGCGATTGCGCTCATAGTCGGCAAGGTTACTCGTTACTTCTGCGTAAACCTAAGAACACATCTACTCTAGGCACATGGCTGAAGAGATTTATGATGTAACCAACGCCCAACCTGGCTTGAGCGGAGATCAGACTGCTCGCCAGAAAAGATACTTCATCTCCATGATGGTCCGAACTGTTTGCTTCATCCTAACCGTGGTCACGCCAAGTCCATATCGTTGGTTCTTTTTGGCTGGCGCAATTGGATTGCCTTACATCGCCGTAGTAATAGCAAATGCTGGGCGCGAAACAATGGCGCCTGGCACCGCTGTGATTAAAGAGAAGCGCCGCTCGATTTCTTAAGCTTGATCTACGATTAGAATCTGTTCATGCGTGTTCGCGAAAAATATTTTTTTCTTAAGTCGATTGTGGCGCTCGCACTTATCTGCCTTTGCCTGATCGCTGCGCAATGGCAATATAACCGTGGTGTTGATCGACATGCACGTAACTCTCTGATTGAAGCCAATATTGCAGCGCCAAATATTTCTCTTACTTCGGCAGCCAGCGATTTGGGAAAGAATGAGTGGCGCACGGTTACAACAACCGGAACCTTCGACGCTAGTCAAACAATCTTGCTGCGCAATAGATATTTCGAAGGCAAGTATGGATTCGAATTTCTGACTCTTTTTCAAACTTCAGCTGGGCAGAGATTCTGGGTTGATCGTGGTTGGTTGATTGCCGGTAAAGATGCTTTAACTGCGCCGCTTATCCCCGCAACGCCAACTGGTGAAGTCGAGATTACTGGCCGACTGCGATTGGATTCATCGCTACCCCGCGGATCTTTCTTTGCTTTACCTGCAAGCGGGAAGGGATTGATAAGTAAGTGGAATGCCCAAAATGAAGTTGCAACTGAAGGTTTTTACCTCGACTTATTAAATGGATCAACGAGTGAACTAACGCCAAATGTGGCAGCGCAATTACCTGAACTTAGCGATGGTCCACACATGGCTTATGCACTGCAATGGGTTTTCTTTGGCGGTTTAGTTGGTTACGGACGAGTCTTGGTCCGTAGAGCCAGATAGATCTTGGCGATTATAAAGTTCGGCATACAAGCCATTTTTGGTAACTAATTCGTCATGAGTGCCACGTTCAACAATTAAACCTTTTTCCAGAACTAAAATCTGGTCGGCTTCGCGAACAGTGCTTAGTCGGTGAGCAATAACCAAACTAGTTCGTCCCTTTAAAGCCGCACTTAAAGCCGCATGCACAAGGGCTTCGTTCTCTGAATCTAAATGAGCTGTAGCCTCATCAAGAATTACTACTTGCGGAGATTTCAAAAGTAACCGAGCTATTGCCAAGCGTTGTTTTTCACCACCAGATAAACGATGTCCGCGCTCTCCGACCATGGTGTCGAAGCCATTTGGCAATGAGGAAACTAGTGACCAAATTTGTGCTGCCTCACATGCTGCCTGCATCTCAGCTTCAGTTGCCCCTGGCTTTGCGTAACGTAAATTTTCACCGATCGTGTCATGGAAAAGATGCGCATCTTGCATTACCACGCCAATATTCTCGCGCAGCGATTTCATGGTCAGTTCACGAATATCAAAACCACCGACCTCAATTGAGCCCGCAGTTACATCGTAAAGACGCGGAACTAGCGCACTGATCGTTGTCTTGCCGGCGCCTGATGGACCAACGAGTGCGGTCATGGTTCCTGACTTAGCGGTGAAAGTTAACCCGTTTAGGACCACGCCACTTTCGATGGTTTCAGGTTTTGCTACTGACTCAAGGGATGAAAGGGAAATCTCTTCAGCTTTTGGATAAGCAAATGACACGTTCTTGAACTCAACTGCGAAATCTTTGCCAGTTAGTTCTTTAGCGCTCGGACGATCTTGCACCATTGGCGCTAAATCTAAAACTTCGAAAATTCGCTCAAAGGAAACTAGCGCCGTCATAACATCAATGCGCACATTCGATAGCGCTGTGAGTGGCCCATAGAGGCGAGCTAACAAAGCGGTAATAGCTAATAACGTTCCGACAGTTACGGTGCCATCAATTGCCAGGTGTCCACCGATTCCATAAGCAATTGCAGTAGCAACTGCGGCAATACTGGTAAGTGCGATAAAGAAAATTCGGTTCAGCAGCGCGATCTCAATACCGATATCAGCGACTTTGCGAACACGAGTACGGAAATAGCTTTTTTCGTCGCTCTGCCGGCCGTAAAGCGAAACCAACATGGCACCAGAAACGTTGAAGCGCTCGGTCATAGTTGATGACATCTCGGCATTTAAGTTAAAAGAATCTCTCGTCAGTGACTGCAGTTTCTTGCCAACCCATTTTGTTGGGACTAGAAAGAGCGGCAATAGCAAAAGTGAAACTATCGTTATCTGCCAAGAGAGAATTAGCATCGCTCCGATAACCAAAACTAGGCTTACTGAATTACTAAGCACACCGGACAGAGTCGCTGTAAAAGCCTGCTGTGCCCCAATCACATCAGAATTAATTCGAGAGATTAGAGCGCCGGTCTGGGTGCGCGTAAAGAACGCCACAGACTGCTTCTGGACATGTTCAAAAACTTCTGAGCGCAGGTCGTAGATGAGACCTTCACCAATACGAGCTGAGAACCAACGCCCGAAAATGCTAATAAACGAATCAAAAATTGCTATGAACGCAACCGCTAGCGCCAACTTGGTAACTAAAGCGCCATCTTTTGGAATTACGCCCTTGTCGATTAATTCACGAAGCAAGAGCGGTGAGGTGATAATTAAAAAGGCCTCGATCACAACGGTAATTAAGAAGATAGTTATGTATGTTTTATACGGTTTGGCATACGAAGCAATTCGCTTTACGGTGCCAGGCTTTAACTTCTGATTCTTAACTGAAGGGTCTGCCGTCATCGACCGAAAGGTCATCCAGACTGCGTGGTTAGACACTTATTAAACCGTAAAGCCGAGAGCGCGCAGCTGATCTCTTCCGTCGTCGGAAATCTTATCTGGACCCCAAGGTGGCATCCAGACCCAATTAATTTTGACATCACTTGTAAGCGGCGCAAGTGCTTGGCGCGTTTGATCTTCAATAACATCTTGAAGTGGGCACGCCGCTGAAGTTAAGGTCATGTTCAAGATCGCGATGTTATTTTCATCAACCATAACATCGTAAATTAAACCTAGATCGACCACATTGATACCGAGTTCGGGATCAACTACATCCTTCATCGCCTCAGTTACATCATCAATCGCTGCTGTCATCACACGCCCCTATTTTTCTTTATTGAACTAGTTGGAAGTCTATCTATAACTTAGCTTGGGCTTGGACAACTGCATCTTTGTAGGCCATCCAGCCCAATAATGCGCACTTGATTCGGGCCGGAAACTTGGAAACGCCAGCCATGGCAACGGCATCCTCGAGGATCTCATCGTCGCCCACCATGGTGCCTTTGCTCTGCATTAACTCAGTAAAGTTATTGAGTACTAAATCAGCTTCAGCAATACTTTTACCTAACAATAAATCGCTCAAAATCGAAACGCTGGCCTGCGAGATAGAACAACCAACGCCGTCCCAAGTAATCGCTGCGACCTTATCTTCAGCGAGCGTCACGTTAAGAGTTATTTCATCTCCACAACTTGGATTTACGTGGTGTACCTGAGCATCGTAAGTTGCCGCTAGACCTTTGTGCTGCGGGCGCTTGTAGTGATCAAGGATTACTTCTTGATAGAGGCTGTCTAATTGCATTACTTGTCACCGAAATACTTTTGCGCTCCCAGAATTCCTTGGATAAGCGCATCTACATCTTGCTCGTCGTTGTACAGGTATAGCGATGCACGAGTAGTCGCCTGCACACCTAACTTGCGAGTTAACGGCCAAGCACAGTGGTGTCCGGTTCGAACTGCGATGCCTTGTGCATCTAGAAACTGGCCTAAGTCATGCGGATGAATATCGCCTAAGGTAAATGATGCAACTGCCCCACGTTCGACCATTTCAAGTGGCCCAACAAGTTTCAGATCAGGAATTTCTTGTAGGCGCTTAAGTAAATAGCTGCCTAGCGCTTGCTCGTGCTCAAAAATATTATCCATGCCAATTTGCATTAAGTAATCTAGAGCGGCACCTAAACCAACTGCTTGCGCCATGTTCGGCACGCCTGCTTCATGACGTCTAGGCGAAGGTGCCCAGACTGCGTCGGTCATCGTTACTGATTCGATCATTGATCCACCAAAGAGAAAAGGTGGCAGATCTTTCAGTAATTCCGCGCGACCCCATAAAACACCAATGCCGGTTGGACCAACTGATTTGTGGCCGGAGAAGGTTAGAAAATCGACAGCTAAATCTTTAACGTCAACGGGCATATGCGGGGCGGATTGGCAAGCATCGAGAACGACAACAGCACCTACTTCGTGAGCACGAGCAACAATTGCGGCAAGTGGGTTTACTGTGCCCAAAACATTTGATTGATGTGTGAGTGCGACGACTTTAGTATTCGGCGTAATAATCTCCATTAAGTTTGAAAGGTCTAAGCGACCTTCAGGTGTTACTTCAAACCATTTGAGTTCAGCGCCACTGCGCTTGGCCAGCTGCTGCCACGGAATTAAATTTGCGTGATGTTCCATTTCGGTGACCACAATGCGATCTGTCGAGGTCACGCTAAAACGATTATCGCTACTGCCATTGCTAAAAGCATAAGCAAGTAAGTTCAGACTCTCAGTGGCACCTTTAGTAAAAATGATTTCATCAACGCTGCCATTTAAGAATTTAGCAACAGTCGCGCGAGCACCTTCGTATGCATCGGTTGCTTCTTCAGCTAACTGATGCGCACCACGATGGACTGCGGCATTGTGCATTCGATAGAAATTGCT
>CAXNEB010000028.1:0-15800 GCA_964201645.1 Candidatus Planktophila sp. | reverse complement strand
AGACAGTACCTGCAGCGGTACCCATCACGGCGATAGACCTCAGATTCAAATGGTGCAATACTCTTTTGAGTCTCTAAACGACCTGTGTATTTCTTTGGCTTTGGAAGATTCAATCCTTTGACTCGATGGTGCCAGCCTGACATCTGCCCGTGTTCAACAAACCATGCTCGAAGATCATCACTACGGGTTTTGTTAAGTGAGGCGATCGCCATATCTATTTGGCCAGCCTTCGCCTGTGAAAAAGCAAGAAGAAAATGTTCCAGTGCTACGTTGAAGAATTCAGGAGGTGGCAATGGACAAGTGCGACTCCACTTTGAAGGGTCTCGGCCTAACTCAGTACAAAAACCAGCGGCTCTGCACATCAGAATCTCTCCCTTGCTTGCACTTCTTGATGTTTCAACACTAAGTGCCTCTAGGTGTGCCGAGCCATGTCCAGAGCTCGTTTTTAATCTTGTTCTTGGTGAGAGCCTGTTCGAGTTCCTCGCCACGCCCGGTATCGGTGATCTTTTGGATGTTAGTCAGGATGGGATCCTTGGGATTTAAGCCAAACATCGTGGCAATAAAGGAAAACTCTTCAGGTTCAACAGTGTGGTTGAACTCGTAATCACCTTCGTTCTCATTCCTTGCATAAAGCTCGAAAGTAAAAAACAGTTTTCCTTCTGCGGTCAAGTATGCGTAAAGAATAGGTTTACCGTCATTACCGATGATCGAAATCTGCGACATTGATTTCTCCCTTCATGTCTCTAAAAATAGATGCCCTAATTTCTAAATACGTAATCAATACCTGCTTCTTCTGCAGAAATCCGAATGACCCAGTTCGGACGTGACTTTCGTTTCACGATATCTGCAAAACTGTCTTTCGCTGCACCATGAGTTTTGGCCCAGTCTGAGTCAGGTTTCTTCCACTTCCAATCAACCTTGCTTTCTGCAATTATTTTCAAGACATTAGGAATGCTAATTTTGATCACGTGCCTATCGGGAGTTGATGCTTTAGCTAGGGGATTTACTTCGCACTCCTCACACCACCACTTGAAGCATTCAATCTTTCCCTGATCTAGTTTTTCCTGCAGTAGATTCTGAGCGCGTTTGTAATCATCGATATCGCTAAGAATCCCAAAAATTGAGCTTCCAGATAAATGTACTCGGTATCTGATTGGCCTCCTAGTTTTCTCTCCTCTACCCTCTGGAGCAATAGACTCAATTACCTTTTCGATAAATTTCGATTGTTCTGCTTCAGAAGATTCAAAAAAACCCTCTGGCATTTTGAAATACTTTTTCTCACCCACTGCAATTTCTTCTATTGAATCTTCTTTTGGCTTAACAGGTAGGCCAAAGGCCTGTGGAAAGAGGCTCTGGGCATGTGCCTCGCTTATTTCATCCAAGTCAGGTTCAGCAATTGATAAATACCCAACAATTCGAGCATCCTGATCGTGCTGCCATCCTTTTGGAGTCCAGTACTCCTCCAAGATTTTCTTCTCTTGCACCTCAAACCGATAAAGGCTGTGAGCAGTTCCATCGCTGTGTAATTTGGTGAAGTACCTCATGATGCGCCCTCCTTTGCCAACTATTAAAGAAATCTTGCCAATTAGCTCAAGTCTTCCACCACTGACACTTTTAGAATAGAGGTAGTGGCTGACATTCCTTAAGTACAGGCGTACGACGTGTCCTGGAAGCCTACTGACCTGGTTCCGGGGCCCCTGGAATGTGTCTAGGGCCAATCAGGACAATGCACCCAAAATTCTCTTGCCAACTATAGAAAACTGAAGGACACATTCAAAAATGATTGGAGATCCCCATCATATAGATTCAATTGAACTCAAGAAATATGGAAGAACGGAACTTAGAAAATCTTTGGCTCGGGAACCTTCATATCCGGCAACCGAGCAACAATTTGAGTATAAACATCATCTGCATGAGATGGATCTTCGATATATGTCCCAGACTCAAAGCGATAGGTTCTCTTTGGGTCTCCCTTAAAAGAAAGCCAATTAAAACTCGTCGTTATTACGACATCATCAAAGAGCATGATTTTTGCGTGCGTATCATCCAATTCGTGGATTTCCATTTTTTGTGGATACTTCTTCATTAAAGTATAAAGCTTTTGAAGCGCGTGTTTGTGTGAACCTCTGTATTCGTCACTATTCCGGACTAGTTGATTCTTATAACCATAAACAATATCGACACGAACGCCCTTGTTAATTCGATCCTCCAAATCAGATACAAAAACATCGTTCACTACATTGCCCTTGATCCAAGGGGAGATAATCAAAATTCGGGAGCGAGCATTTTTAAGTGCTTTTTGGAGGTAAATTACGTGCTCAAATGTGTCAACATTACGAATTACTGGTGCGGTAATCAAGGACTCTGGAGACTTCTTTTGTAAGGTCTTTTTCTCTGCTACTTCAATAATCTTGTCAAACACAGGATCCTTAGAGACAACATCTTCGTTGTATTTTTCCAATTGAGCTTTATCCAACGGAAGCGTCTCTTCGGAATCTGGGAAACCAAGCGTAGCCATATCAATTTTTTGGGATATCAGACTTGAGGTTATATCTTCTCTAAGAATTCCATCCATCGCTATCAGGGGTTCAACCTTGCCGGTTAAGTGGTTCTGGTATGCAAGTAGTTTTCCAAACACGTACTTAGCAGAACCTTTTTGTCTGATAGATTGTAAAGAAAGTATCTCAATCTTCTTTGTTGAATCTAACCCAAAGAAATTACGGATCTTTTCGAGAGTGACGTCCTCATCAGAGATTTTCCCTTTGTGAACTGATGGCAGGACTATCCAATTGGACTCAAGGGCGGCTTTACGAGATATTGCGCGAATAATTGGAGAAGTCTCAATTTCCCACGTAACTCGGTTGAAGTAGATGCTTTCAGCGTGATTGGTGGGGAAAAAATCTCCATCTTTATCCAGAACATGTCTTCCAAAAGCTGAAATTCTTAAGAGTTTGCTCTCTCTTTCCTGGACCACCACCGTGTCAGATATGAGGCGAGCCAGTATTTCAATTACAAATTCTGGTTGTAACCCAAGAACAGACCCGACCCGTTCGCGACTCATCGGTCCATTTGCTAGCAGCCTTAAAACAAATTCGTCGACGATTGCCATTTCGCGTTTGCGTTGAGTAAGCAGATTAACTTCGAGGGATGTAACCGGAATCCCGCAGTCCTCGATGGCTACTAATTTGCATTCAGGACGAGCATGCTTAAATGCCTCAATAAGGAATGCCGTGTCATCAATCATTGGCACTCCTAATCTCGCATGAGTTTGGGTTGTCAGCGATGTATTTCAGAACTCTTCCGATTGGATTTGGTTTCGCTTCAAACATAGTTCTATCTCCAATAATTATTAATCCGTGCTTAGCTCGAGAGAGAGCCACATTAATTCGTGGATAATCATTGACGAATCCCATAGTTCTTGAAGAGTTGGATCGAGTAAGGCTTAGGATTGATATATCTGTTTCACGTCCTTGAACTTGGTCAATTGTTTTGATGTCGATATTGAGTCCGCCAAGAGTTCCCCTTGAATCTTTAGCCATGCGACTGAGTTGCCGAACTTGAGCCTGGTAGGCCGACATGACAAGGATTTTTACTTCTGAAAAATCCAAGACCTCCCGGAGGTTGGCGCCACTAAAAACTTCAAGCTGGCGGATAGCGAGGTTCGCTTCATGCCAGTTAAGTTGGCTCGTTCCAGATGAAGACTCAAAGCGCTGATCACCGTCTTTGCTCGTGTCTAACCAAAGAATCGGTGGAATCAAGCGATCAATCTTTTCCAAACGTTTCCGATGCTGGGAGATCAAAGTGCCCTCGTAAAAACACTCTGAAATTAAGTCACCAATCTCATCAATCATTCTGTACTGATAATTTAGTTGGAATTTTAGTTCTTCCGGCATTCTAGATTCTAAGTACATAAAGAGAGTTTGATTAACAGTTGAGTCCAATAAACCGTACTTCTCGCGGACATCCGCTTTTTTGAGTTCTTCTTCCACTAGTGGAGGTAGCTGCCTATCATCTCCAACAAGGATCCACTTCTTAGCTCTACTCATGGGAACAAGCACTTCAGTTGAAGTTGCTTTTGATGCTTCATCGACAATGCAAAGGTCAAATTCAAGATCTGTCAGAGCTTTATGACCAATGAAACCAATACAAGTACCCGCAATTACTTTCCTTGTTCTCAAGAAATAAGAAGTAAGTGAGTCGTCATTTGTTAATCGGTTAAGCCATTCGGTTTGCAACTCCATCGTTGTCAGTAATTCCTTGGACCACTCTCCACCAGAGGTTAATGCGGCAAGTTCAGCATCAATCATTTCAGTGCTGAGTTCGCTTAAATCAAGTTTTTTAACCTTTCCATTTACATTAATGCCTTCCCCAATTAACACCTTTAGATCCTTCAACACCTTGTCAATCTTTTCATCTACTTCTTCAGAACGCTCAAATTCTGGATCCTCGATAGACATTGTAGGTTTTTCGCGCTTTTCAACTTCTTTTTTGATCTCTTTATAGTGCTCAATAATTAATGTAATACTTCTGGCTTCTTTGAGCTTATAAACGGTCTCGAGATCCTTTAGCGAGATGCCAAGTTTGCCAACCTCTAATTCCAAATTCTTTTTGCACTGGTTGCGAATCTTCTTAACCCAGGAGTCCATTTGGGTCCCTAAAGTTAAATGGAGTACGGAATTGTCGACACCCGCATTGGATTTCGGAGCTAAACGCACCATATCTTCAACGCCTTGCATTGCAAGTCTTTCTAAAACATTGTCTACAGCGACGTGAGTTTGGCTAACAATGAGAATACGAGCTAACGGATTTCGAATTAAGAATTGACCAACAACCTCTGCAATAAATTCAGTCTTTCCAGTCCCAGGTGGGCCTTGAATGAGGTGGATTGGTGAATTGCCAAGTGACGACCTAACGGCTATTTGTTTACTTTCGTCCAGATCCTTGGAGATCATCTCCACCTCTGCAACTTCTGAAGATACTTGGATCATTTCTGGATTAGAAAGCCACGATTTAAGATTAGGTTCTGATTCATCCATAATTGAAATTGCATCGATAGCATTTCTTTGGCGGGCAAGACTGGTTCGCGTGCCGGCGATTGAAGGAATTATACGACCAGACTTAGGCAACTTTTTGGGCTTAAAGGACGGTCGAATCCTGAGAATGTCGGATGCCTGGGATTGAACGTCTCCTTTGAATACTGGTTCCCCTTGATTGTTTAAAACTTCAACTGCAAGTCCAGTGAAATCTGTCGGTGGTAGCTCGTCTAGAGTGAAATCTACAAAACTATCTGAAACAATATATTCACTATATGTCGCCGCTAAAGTGCCTTCGGTACTTAAATCATCCAAAGCGTCAATTAGTAGTGACCATTGCTCAAATATTTCAGGTTTGTCATCGCTTATATTTCTGAGCTTTTCTTCTTTATCATCATGCCAAGTTGTCAGGGTTTGAATTAAAGCACTTCGCCCATTAAAAGCTAGCTGAATGCTCTTAGGCTGACCACTAGTGAAAGGTAAATTACGAGGGATGAGCATTGCTCTTTTTCTAGAGGAATCTAGCTCGCCTTCTTCCCGCTCTCCTGCTTTATATATGGAGAGAAAGTATTTGTCGGTGTTCGCATCATCTAAGCGAATCATCAGCCAACGATTCTTAGTTATTAGGCGCAATCTCGTGAAATCGTACCCACCTTCGGGGGTTAGCAGAAACTCGCAATATAGATCAGTTTCTATCTCATCCATCAGTACAGATTCCGCTTTACGTCGATTATCTAAATTGTCAGCGATACTCTGATCGTCAAGAAGGTCGCGGATGGCATTAATTTGTGGGTAGAGATGAATGCGTTGCTTCAACGCTGAGCGCTCTTGCCCATAGCCAGCAAGGAGCATCTCCAATTCTTGGAGCATTACCGTGCCGTTAGGAATACGTTTTGCAGAGCTTTGGTTGGTAGATTTATCGAAAAATGATTGCAGCTCGAAAGGTAGCTTTGTAATACTCTCTGCAATTTGAGAAAATGAGGCAAATGCAGTGCCTTGAATGGCTTCAAGTAAAACAATAGCAAGTGAATAGACATCTCTTGTAAATCTTCGAGGTTCTGCTTCGTGTGGTGGCGCATAAATGGGAGTTTGAAACTCACGAACCGTGTGCTCTAAATTATCAGTGGCACCGTAAAGTTTCGAAATATTGAAATCAACAAGTACTGGGTCCCCGGTTTCCCGTATCATGATATTCCCAGGTTTAATATCTCGATGTTCGCAATTTCTAACCATGTGCGCATGGGCAATGGCAGATGCCAAAGGAATTCCTACATTGCTTAAAACTTCCCAGGGATCATTCGGGGTGCCACTAGAAAGATATGCTTCGCTGAAACGCTTTTCTATCCACTCTGTCACAACCAAGAGCTGATCACTCGTAGGTTCAGAACTTGCTATAAATTTTGCAATATTTGGGTGTTTGAGGGATTTTAGGGAATCGACCTCATTGCGAAACATCGGGCCAATAAGTTCCCCGCTAGAAGAAATATCTAAGAATTTGACTGCAACGAATTTTCCGGTTTGAAGATCTAACGCTTTCTTCACGGTGGACATGCCACCCTCGCGAATTTCAACAGCCATTGTCTGGAATCGACCGAGGAGTAATTCTGGCATTTCTACCTCCGTGACACCAATAGGTTTCTCCTCGACAAGTGTAAGTGAGCCCTACGACATTGCATATGAACAGTTAGAAGTAGTTCAAGTTTGGCCATACTCAGGGGAAAAGAGCCTAAATTGGCTTCAGGCGAGGTGGTTTTAGGTCTACTTCTATCGCCCGTGCGCTTAAAAGTCAGGTTGTTCACTAGTCTGCCACTTATAACTTCGCTAACTTTTTAGTACTCTTTCAAATCTAGTACTGAACAGGGGTGAGCCATGAACATTCAAAGCAATCTGGTAAAACTCTCAACATCAATCGTAAATGGGCAGTCTGGAAATTCGAGGATGTGGCAAGGTGCCGATGTAATAATTACAACTGAATCTCCGGCTATTGCGGAGGGTGGCTTTTACCCCGAGCCTAGATATGTTGTAACTGCTTATGCCTCCGACCTGAGCTGGCTCTTTGAACAGATTCGCGACATTTTCATGGAAATCGATGACTACGGGTACTTGAAAGAAGAGATCTTTGGGCGTTTAGGCAACACTGCCAACAGATTTCTATCGAAGAACCCAGATGCCAACGTTCGAGAAACTCTTCTGGCGGTTATGCATGAGGCTTTTGCAATCACTGAAGAGATCCAAGACGGGGAATTCACAACACTGATGGTTACAAGTGGAAATCAGATCCTCGATGACTTGATTTCTGAGAGTGAAAAGGGTGGCTTCCTGACGGTTGAGGAAACGAAATCCTATTTCAAGAACAAGGGGATCATCGAATGACCCCTGTCGTTTTATCATCGAAGAGTATGAAGTTTTTAGATGGACTTGATGCCAAGCAATATCGTCAAATTGGAAAAAGGATTTGGGGCCTGCAAGAGGATGGTTCACCCCATGATGTGAAATATCTGTCAGGGCATCCTGGCTACTTCAGAATCGATAACGGAGAATTTCGTGTCATTTTCTGTAGGAAAGATGGACTCATTGAAATCACCCTGATTGGCAAAAGAAATGATGATGAGGTTTATAAGAACTTTTCTCGATTGAGCTAGAAGTGCAGAAAGGTCATCAATATTTAAGCAATAGCTTCATCATAGAGATCTCGCCTCCTGGGGGTAAAAAATCAGGGAGGTCAAAGGTATTGTCAGGAAGGTAAGACATTTGTTAGCAGTACGGTCATCAGTAGAAGCAGTAATGTCAGGAAGGTTGACCTATTTTCCCCTTGGAAAAGGTCAAAACCCCGTCTATTATTTCTTTAAACAAGCTCAGATTGTCACTGTCCTATAACTCTTAATTAAGCGTCGATGCTGTCGCGATCTATCTCGGCATTAGCACTGAAATCTTTACGTGGTGCAACATCGCTACCCATTAGCAGTTCAAACATCGCCTCAGCTGCTGCGCCATCGGTCACAGTAATGCGACGCAAGGTGCGAGCATCTGGATCCATGGTGGTTTCGCGCAGCTGATCGGCATCCATTTCGCCTAAGCCTTTATAGCGCTGGATCGGCTCTTTCCACTTCTTGCCGCTCTTGATTAGTTCAGCGGTTACCTTCTTCATTTCATCATCTGAATAGGTATAGATGTACTCGCCCTTTTTGCCGCCGCCACCCATTGTTTCAATGCGGTGCAGTGGAGGGATCGCAGCGAATACGCGACCGGCATCAATTAGCGGACGCATATAGCGATAAAGAAGAGTTAGAAGCAAGCAGCGAATGTGCGCACCGTCAACATCAGCATCTGACATCAAGATAATGCGGCCATATCGAGCATCATCTAATTCAAATGAGCGACCAGAGCCAGCGCCAATAACTTGAATGATTGAGCCGCATTCTTTGTCATCGAGCATTTGGGAAAGTGATGCTTTCTGAACGTTCAGAATCTTTCCACGAATCGGCAAGATCGCTTGGAACTCAGAATTTCGCGCAGCCTTGGTGGTTCCAAGGGCGGAGTCACCTTCTACGATAAATAATTCGGTGCGATTAACATCTTCAGAGCGACAATCTGAGAGTTTGGTTGGCAGCGACGAAGATTCAAGGGCGTTCTTACGACGTTGTAAATCTTTATGGGCGCGAGCTGAAATGCGAGTTCGAGATGCACCCGCTACTTTTTCAAGAATCAAGCGGCCATTGGCCTTATCGATGCGCTTGGTTGTTGCAAAGAATTTCTTTAGCTCTTCGGCCACAACTTCACCGACGATTCGGGCTGCAGCTGCGGTGCCCAGAACTTCCTTGGTCTGACCTTCGAACTGTGGTTCGGACATCCGAACTGTCACAACCGATGTCAGGCCTTCGAGGATGTCATCTTTAATAACATCGGCTTCGTTCTTCTTAAGCGTTCCAGTGCTGCGCAGAGTCTCATTAAAGGCCTTGGTGAGCGCCTTCTCGAAGCCAGTCATGTGGGTTCCGCCCTTTGGCGTGGCAATTATGTTTACAAATGAGCGGTTGGTATTGGCAAACTCATTGCCCCACTTAAGGGCGATATCGACCAACATATCGCGCTCAACTTCAGTTGAAACCATATGCCCTTGATCATCTAGAACTGGCACAGTCTCTTGATAGTGGCCCGAACCAGTTAAGCGAATTACTTCGCCGATACCTTGATCTGGTTGCATGAATTCGCAGTATTCGGAAATACCGCCCTTGTGATAAAAAGTTTCAGTAGTTTTTGTCTTAGTGCGATTGTCATTAACAATTAGCGTTAAACCTGGTACCAAATAAGAAGTTTGGCGAGCACGAGCATAAATTTCTTCGATATCTAGTTCGGCATCCTTTAAGAAAATCTGGCGATCACTCCACCACTTAATTCGAGTACCAGTTACTTTTGCCGAAACTTTGCCGATGGTGCGCAAACCTGAGGCCGGTGTGAAAGTTGCCTTTGGTCCATCACCTTCGAAGATGCCGGCAACACCGCGCTTAAATGACATCCAGTAAATCTTGCCGTTGCGATCTACTTCAGCATCAAGGCGCTCTGCAAGTGCGTTTACTACTGATGCACCAACACCGTGCAGACCGCCGGAAGCTGCATATGAACCGCCACCGAATTTTCCACCAGCATGTAATTTTGTGAGAACAACTTCAACACCAGTTAAGCCAGTCTTTGGTTCCTTATCAACTGGAATTCCGCGACCATCATCGTGAACTTCAACCGAACCGTCTGATTCAAGGTTGATATCGATTTTCTTGCAATAACCAGCAAGGGATTCATCAACTGCGTTATCGATAATTTCCCAGAGACAGTGCATCAAACCACGTGAATCGGTTGATCCGATATACATTCCTGGGCGCTTACGAACGGCGTCGAGGCCCTCTAATACGGCTAGATCTTTGGCGGTATAGGAATCTTGCACGCCTTCTTCATTAGTAGCCACGGGGGTGAAGATTATCTGCGACCTGGGATTTCGACCATTAAGCGCGCCGAGCGGGTCTCAAATAGTGATTTTCACCGCTCAAATTCAGATAATTAACCGGTAAATGGCGAATAAATATTTATTTTAACGAGCGGGGAATAACCAAGGTGTGGTTTGCTGTTCCCCTAGATGAAGTAGTAACCGAGAACGACTAGTCGTTTAACGAATGGAGAGAACATGACCGATCAGCTAATCCTCGAAACAACCCCTCTTAATGCGGTTGATCGTTGCGATCGCTGTGGTGCCCAGGCTTATGTGCGCGCGGTTTTGTTATCTGGTGGCGAACTACTCTTCTGTGGCCACCACGGCAAGGAATATGCTGAAAAGCTAAAGCAAGTTTCAGCCAAGATTCAAGATGAGACCGACAAATTAGTCGACGTCTCTTCTAATTAAAGCGCCTTAATCTCTACTCGCCCTAAACCTTTTATATCAACGGCGTAGTTATTTCCTGCCGCTAAATGAAGACCTTTAGTTGCAGATCCGCTAAAAACAATTGAACCTGCTGGCAACTTAACCCCATTTTCAACTAATACTTTTGAAAGCAAAACAAGTGCCAGCCAAGGATTTCCGCGGATGGCAGTTAGTGGCGCTGTTTCTACTTCAGTTTCATTTGCAAAAACCTGCGCAGTTAAATTCTCCAAGTTGGCTTCATGTGCTGGCACCCAATGGCTATAAACAAATGCAGCAGCACCAGCGTTATCGGCGATTGCATCATTTGCATAAATCTGAGCCTGGCCATAGCGATAATCAAAGATTTCAATTCCGGCTGCCACATGGCTAACATAATCTAAAACTTCAGAGGGATGAATTTCTGTAGAAATCTCTTTGCTAATCTTAAATACCACTTCAGCTTCAGCGCGTGGATAGATGTAATTAGCGGTCTTGATTGAATCAGTTAAGGCCATGGCATCAGTTAAATAACCAAAGATCATTACTGAAGTTGGTTCTGCGCTATTTGCAGAGTCGAGGGCTCCCCCGACTTTAACGCCAACCACTACTTCGCCGGCTTCTAGGCGGTAGGCCAGCTCGTTCTCGCGAATATCTCGAGCTTTCTTAGCCATTGGCGAAAATGCCATGCAAGGCTTAACTAACTCACGGGCGTTCCGTAATTGTTCCGCAAATAGTTTTACATATTCTTTATGTGAACCATCGCAGCGCGGTTTCTCTTTTGATAATCCGCAACCGCATAACTTTGGCGCTTCGATACTCTCAATCAATTTACCTTCAGCATCGACAAAGTCGACTTCACCCGTAAGTCGGATCGAACCACTAGCTGGATTAATAAAAGCGCTGGGATTCGTCATATTTAAAGACTACTCACTTCTTTCTATAGCCACTTGGACATTTTGGTTTAACTGCCGTAATTATTATGCTGGCCTTTCCCTTGATGCAGGTAATTGATGTCTTTGTCGCCTTCTGCGGGGCAGGGGCAGGGGCAGTCGTGTATGAAGTCACTGAGTATTTATTTTGACCAAATGAATCGCTCATAATAAATGTAACGTCGACCGTCGAATCTGGTTTTAGGGCAGAGAGAACCAATAGACCTTCGGTAATTGTTGCCGAGCCAGATGAAACCTTGGCTAGATATTTCATTCCCGTTCTTGGGGTAAACCTCAATGTAATTGAATCGGAGGAAGTCTTTACTAGATACAAAGTTGAGATTGCTGGTAACTCAGGTACTGCACTTTTAATTATCAATTCATCTGATATTGCGCTTTGGCCAAACTCATCAGTAGCCTTTAGGGAAACTGTAATTTTTGTATTTGGAGTTAGGCCAGAAACTCTAACCGAACCTCTAATATCACTTACCTCACCTTCGGAAACCGAAAGCTCATAATCCAAATTAGCCAATTTTTCATAACTAAATTCAACTCTAGTGTTGCTCAATTTCCCTACGATCAATAGTGGCTTCGTTGGTCTAGGCGGTAACTCCGCTGCGAAATAGAATGGTTCCGTGGATGTACTTTGTCCATAAGAATCAGTGATGGTTGCTACGAGGTTTGTCTTTACGCCCGGCTTTAGCCCAGTTACTTCAACTTTGTAGCCACTCTCTTTATTTCCTAAAATCTGAGCTGCGCCCGATTCCACTTTTACCGAATATTTAAAGTCTTCGCGAATGCCTATCGAGAAGATGGCTGAATTGGTTGTGACAGTTTCAAGAGTCAACTTTGGAGATGCTGGTGGGATGGGTTTCAAAGTTCGAGAAGTGGCCATGCTTTCAGCTGTTGCACCTGTCGCATCAGAGCAACTTAAAGTTAAAGTTACTTCAGAATCTGGCTTTAAGTTATTTACTATTAGTGGCACATAAATATCTTTTACTCCTTTCTCATCAATTAAATCACCCGCGCTTGATTTTGCTTTACAGCTCTGTTCGTTTGAATATAGATACCGAAACTCAAGACTCGTAGGCGTTCTTTTTACTTCTTCAAGTTTAGGTGCTTCTAGTGGTGCTGGGGCTGTAACCTCGATGGGCAGCATGAGCGGATCTTTATAATTTGCCCAAGGCTTTATGTTGTAACCAGCTGCACCAAAATCTTTGGTTACGGAGCCTAAGTAATAGGTAGTGTGCCAAGCATTCGGCCAACCTTGGCAAGATATATTATTTACTTTATTGTTTTCATTAATTGCTTGCATATTTGCCAACTGGCAAGAAGTACTTAGAAGCGATAATTGTCCAATTACATAATTTCCAGGCTTTGCTTTGCGTGGAATATAAACTTCAACTTCATAAGTGCCACTTTTTACAATCGCGCTCATTGACTTCTCTTGAACTGGTTTGATTAATCTGACAACTTGGTTACTACCATCATAATATGAGAGAGATTCGACTTTATCGCCTTGCGGGACCAAGAATGGGATTGAGATATTTCCGATATTTCTCGTAAATCCCTCTGCTGAAATAACCAACGTGGCAATTGAACCTGCTTTAACACTCTTAGTTTTCCACTGTAACTCATTCCAAATTGGTGCTTGCGCAATGCCCTGGCCAGCATCTAGCAGAGTAAAACTAAGACCGCTCTGGGAGAACTGACTGAGTTTTTGAGACTTGACCCCGTTATAAATATTTTCGCTATCCTCATAAACAATATTGCCACCCCATGAGGCAGTGTCATTGCTGCCTGAAGTAGCGTCGCCATTTCTATAGCCCATATTTATTTGCGTTACTCGATAATTTCCTGGAGTGTTGTCAGTTGCAGTCCACACAGGAATAGCAAATGAATACTTTCCGCTATTACTTGTTAAGTCTTGGCAAGAATAGGAATTCCCGGTACTTGTAGCATCACAATACGCACTTGAGATGCCGTCTGGTGTAGAGAGCTGCACGTTCACTGAAACTAGCGAACCAGTACCAGATGTCTGTATCTGTAACTTAGAACTAGAGCCAGGGTCGACCTGCGACTTAGAAAACGTTATCGATTCTATAAATTGCGGGGTTTTTTTAACTTCGGAGCCGGAGTCGCGAATAGTAAAATCAAATTGACTTAAATTCTGAGAAACCATGTAGCCCTTGCTGGCATACTCCTTGGCATTAATCGGATCGTAGGCAAAGAATTCTTTTTCGTTGTAAAGCGAGCCATAAAGAAGCTTGTATTTCCCCGGTAAATCGAAATCGTTAGTTTTTAAAGAAAGGGAAATCTCTTTTGAGCTAGCCGCACTAACTTTGTATGTTGGCTCCACTAGGACAGAGATGTTTCGAATCTCGCCCGCTGGCGTTCTCAATGCAACATTTAGATCTTTAACCCAACCTGGAATTAGATTGACCTGAATTTTCCAGGTAACCGTATCCCCCGGATCGATCATGGTCGAGGAAACACTTTTGATCTCGAAAGATGGGAGGTCGGCGGCATGAGCTACTTGAGGCAGAACAGAGGTAATCAATAAGGCAGTTAAAAGAGAGACAAATCCTTTAACTCGCATTTGATTATTTACCCTTCGAGATCGATTTAATCTAGGTAGTCGCGCAGAACTTGGCTACGTGATGGGTGGCGCAACTTAGACATCGTCTTTGATTCGATTTGTCGGATACGTTCGCGAGTTACCCCGTAAACCTTGCCGATTTCATCAAGTGTCTTTGGCTGGCCATCGGTAAGACCGAAGCGCATCGCAACAACACCGGCTTCACGCTCTGACAAAGTGTCTAGAACTGAGTGCAGTTGTTCTTGTAGCAATGTGAATGAAACTGCATCAGCTGGTACTACTGCTTCAGAGTCTTCAATCAAGTCACCGAATTCAGAATCGCCTTCTTCACCAAGAGGTGTGTGAAGTGAAATTGGTTCGCGACCATACTTCTGAACTTCGACCACCTTTTCTGGTGTCATATCAAGTTCTTTAGCTAACTCTTCAGGGGTAGGTTCGCGGCCCAGGTCTTGCAACATCTGGCGCTGAACACGAGCCAACTTGTTAATAACTTCAACCATGTGAACTGGAATACGGATCGTACGCGCCTGGTCAGCCATCGCACGAGTAATCGCCTGACGGATCCACCAAGTTGCATAGGTAGAGAACTTGTAACCATTTGTGTAGTCGAACTTCTCGACTGCGCGGATCAAACCTAAGTTACCTTCTTGAATTAGATCAAGGAATAACATGCCACGGCCGGTGTAACGCTTTGCTAGCGAAACAACGAGACGCAAGTTAGCTTCAAGTAAGTGATTCTTCGCGCGCTTGCCATCTTCAACAATCCACTCGAGTTCACGCTTTAGCTTTTTATCTAACTTCTTTTCGTGAAGCAGCATTTCGCCTGCGAACAAGCCAGCTTCGATACGGGTTGCTAGCTCCACTTCGAGCTCAGCATTTAGCAGCGCTACGCGGCCAATCTGCTTTAGGTAATCCTTAACTGGGTCAGCCGTTGCACCAGCAGTCATAACTGTCTGTGCAGGGGCATCATCTTCTTCAGAGGCCTTAAGTGTGAAGGCATTTTCTTCGTTGCCAACAGCTGAATCATCAGTTAGATCAACTACGCGAGGCTGGTTTGTCTTATCTTCAGCTTCGGTATCAATGATCTCAGTTGCTTCTGCAATTAGCGTTTCAACATCTTCTAATTCAACTTCTTCAAGTTCAACTTCTTCGCCATCGACTTTAACTACGGAAACTTTGCCGCCGACTACTGCCTTTTCAGCTTTTACAACTGGCGCCGGAGGTGGCGCAATGAGTGCAAGTTCAGTTTTCTTTAATAAGCGGAATGGTGAACCTAGGCCAGCCTTGCGAAGTTTTTCAGTTACTAATTCGACCTGTGGCCCTAGCGCTTTTGCTTCGTCAACTAGCTCTTTATCGGCTTTCTTAGGAATTCGATTTAGCGAAGTAACGCCACGAACTTCAAGTTCGGCTTGTACTTCCTTCAAACGCAAAGCTAGATCGCGCGCTTCAACAATCTGCGAAACATCTTTGGCAGTTAAATCTTTCTTAAGTTCAATTTTCTTTACGGGTGCTGCCTTTTTAACTGGCGCAGCTTTCTTAGCAACTGCCTTCTTGGCAGGTGCTGCTTTCTTGGCTACGGCCTTCTTTGCAGGAGCTGCTTTTTTCGCAACGGCTTTCTTTGCTGGTGCAGCTTTTTTCGCTACGGCTTTCTTTGCTGGTGCAGCTTTTTTCGCAGGAGCTGCTTTAACTTCAGGTGCAATCTTTTTCTTCACCTTGTTTTTGAGCGCACTAAATACAGCCACAGCAGTCCTTTGTTTGATTCGCGCCCCGATTTTTTAACTTTTCGGTCGCGAAGGCGATGGCTATATTATAATTTGTCCACAGGGGTAAATGCACATCCAAAAGCCCTAATT